>CAYSZY010000054.1:0-9571 GCA_964435645.1 uncultured Thermococci archaeon
GGCACTTCTCATTGCCGGAATCAAGGGCGGCGTGGAGCGTGGGCGCCTCTTGGAGAAAATGCCGGAGGCCCGAGAGGTATCGTTCGACCCCGCCGTAAAGATGATGGCCACATGCCATACGCTCGGCCAAGGGTATCTAGTCGCCGTCAAGGGTGCCCCCGAACAGGTCGTCAACGCATGTACGGCTTTCATGCAGGGCGCCGATGTTGCCGGCATGACGCCGACCGTCCGTTCAGAGTGGTTGGAGAGGGGGGAACGAATGGCCGAATCCGGCCTCCGTGTGCTTGCACTTGCGCACAAGACCGAGCAGGCCCTAGATGTCGACCCCTACGCGGGATTGACACTCATAGGGTTTGTCGGCATGATGGACCCACCCCGGAGGGAGGTGCGGCCCGCCATAGAGGAATGCCAAAAGGCGGGAATACGCGTCGTCATGATAACAGGCGATCATGCCGCAACCGCCAAAAATGTGGCATATCAATTGGGACTCATTTCCTCAATGGACGAACCGGTGGTGCAAGGCAAGGATCTTGCCGGAATCGACACCATGTCCAAAGAAGCTCTTGAGAGGATTATAGCGGCGCCCATCTTTGCGCGGGTGACGCCGAAGAACAAGCTTGATATCATAGGGGCCCACCAACGGCACGGCGCGATAGTCGCCATGACTGGGGACGGCGTAAACGATGCACCAGCACTCAAAAAAGCCGACATAGGCGTCGCCATGGGCAAACGTGGCACGCAGGTGGCCCGGGAGGCTTCGGACATGATCCTCCGGGACGATAACTTCTCCAGCATCGTGGACGCAGTGAGGGAAGGAAGGATAATTTTCAGCAACATACGCAAGTTTGTCATATACCTCATATCATGCAATCTCAGCGAGCTGCTTGCCATATTGTTCGCATCACTGATAGGCATGCCACTGCCACTATTGCCCCTGCAGATACTGTTCCTCAATGTCATCAACGATGTATTTCCTGCATTCGCGCTTGGCGCATGCCGGGGTTTTAAGGGAATAATGAACTACAGGCCCAATAGGGGAGACGAACCCATCCTAACACGGACCAACTGGATTGAGATGAACTATTACGGGGTCATGATAGCACTTGCCACAATCGGTTCATTCTACTTTACTGCCGGAATGCCCGAGATTCAGCGGGTCACGATATCATTCCTCACCTTGGCATTTGCCCAACTTTGGCACGTGTTTACCATGAGGGAAGTAAGCTCGCCGATTGTTAGGAACGAGGTTACCGGGAACAGATATGTTTGGGGGGCTCTTGCCATCTGCACCGTGCTGCTGCTTGCAGCTGTGTATTTGCCGGGCGTTTCTGCGGCGCTAAACACACAGCCGATTGGCGCATCGGGCTGGACTGTGGTCATATTCATGAGCCTGATTCCCCTTGTCGCGGGGCAGCTGGAACGTGGCATACGCCGAAAGGCATGAGGTGATATGGCTGCAAGAATACGAAACCTAGGTTAATAATGGCGATCTATGCATCAAATGCGATGCTCTGCAACGCGCCCCATAAAAGAAATTGGAAAAAAGAGGGAAAAAAGAAAGTGAAAGACATTGCGCCTACGCTTTCCTTACTCGCCTGTCATCAACCACACAGGTATGGGCGGCAGCACACCGATGGCCGCACTCGTTGCGCAGGCCCGAGGCCATGTAGCAAACGCTGCGCAGCCCACGAACCCCATCTACGCATCGGGAAAGACGACGATGATAAAGTATTTGTCAGGCATATTTGGATATAAAAAGGCGAATTATTCGTTGATGGGGCGGACCTTGCATCCATGGATGCAAGAACCATTGCAAAAACGGTCTCTTATGTGCCCCAAATCCACGAGGCTTCGTTCCCCTATCGTGTTCTTGACATGGTGGTCATGGGGCGCAATCCACATATGGGATTTTATTCAGTTCCCTCAAAGGAGGGAGGTATGGACCGGATAGTGAAGCCACTTCCATGATGTCCAATTCGGAGAATGAGGAAGTCGATTGCCTGATGAACCTCTTGTATGATGGCCTACTAGGGGTATGCCACAAGACGTAGCATACGGGGCCCCCCGATTTTGGCAGATTGCCTTTTTTCATACTCCTATCTCATGAGCGAACGCACAGATTTTATCGAAAGCACGGGAGAAAATATTGGCAGTTGGCACTAGATTGACCACCCATGGATAAGTCAGTACCGTCAAAGTCATATTTTTATAGTGGTATCTCAAGTACATTCCATGATACCTGAAGAGCACCTGTGCGCCCTACAAAACGCTGCAAAGCGGTATGGCGCAACCGACACGATACCCATAGCCGCAAAGGACATCGTCGTGGAGAACAGAACCATCCTCAAGTGCATATTCGGCTGCAACGGGTACGGGAGCAAGGTATGCCCGCCGTACATCCCGACAGTCGACGAGTTTAGGAAAATGCTTACAGAATACGAGGACGCGCTCATCATCAAATGGCGCTCACACTTCAGGATATCACGGGACATCAGCGAAAACTTCACCAAATACGGCATTTCAACCCCACGGGATCCTATCACGAAGGATACGTATGACGCCATTTCCAGGCATATCATGCGCGACCGCGCGGAACATATACAACCGGGTGCCCTCGAAGTGGAGAAATGTGCGTGGTCGCTCGGGTACTACACGGCGCTGGCGACGTTTCCCGGCAGGTGCGCATGGTGCACCCCGGACGAATCGGGGACAACCGAGGATATGACAAACGCATGCCGCCATCCCACCCGGCGCAGGCCGTGCCTCATGGGATTAGGCATCCGCCTCGACAAGACGCTTGAGCGCATAGGCATGCCGATAACCCCTTTCCCCCTGGACGACGAGCAGCCCATGGCCTACTGCATCGTGCTTATTGACTAGCGGGGCCGTCTCCCATAAAAGCGCGCTTGAACGAAACAATAATATAGCATTTTGACAACGTGATGCCATGAATCTGGAAACTGCAGGACTTATTCTGTTCGGATTTTCCGCCATGCTCTTTGCCATCAGCAGATGGCAGAAGAAGAAGAGGGCAAGGCAAACCAAATAGTCCCTTCTTTTATTGTTCCCCCAGCAGGGAACGCACGGCCGCAATGTTTTCCGCATAGCCGTAGCCATCCTCCACCGGCGTCTCGAGCACAAACGGCACATCGGCAAGCCGCGCCTCGTTGACGATGCGGCCAAACGCATCCATGCCTATGTACCCATACCCGATATGCGCATGCTCGTCCTTGGTGCTTTCAAAAGGGTGCTTTGAGTCGTTGAGGTGCACAAGGTGCAGGTTACGGCACCCGATGATGCGATCAAAAGAGTCCATCGTTTCCGCAAGCCCGTCCGCCGTATGGATGGGGTATCCTGCGCAAAACGCGTGGCAGGTATCAAAACAGATGCCAAGCCTGCCGTATCCGTAGGATGTGGCGCTGATAAGCTCATCGAGCTCCTCAAAGGTCGTTCCCATCGTAGTTCCCTTGCCTGATGTGTTTTCCAGCAGCAGGGTGATGCCGTTGGGTATCGCAAGGGCGTCGATTGCGGAAGAGATGTTTTCCATGCCCTGCGCCCTCGTCGTCTCGCCCGTGTGCGCACCGGGGTGGAACACAACGTATTCGGCGCCGTACGCACTGGCGGCGTCCATCTCCTGCTGCAGCGCCGTTAGGGACTTTTCCCGCGTGGGCAGCGTGCTTGTCCCAAGATTCACCAAATACTTTGCATGTACGGCGTACGGCGCCTGTGCCAGCTCGGTGCGAAGCGCCCTGAATCGGGCAGCCTCGTGCGTGTCCGGCACAGGGACGTTCCACGTCCGGGGGGAAGAAACGAATATTTGGCCACACGTGCCCCCGACATCCTTCTGGCGAAGCGGGGCGTTGCTTACGCCGCCAGCAATCGACACATGTGCACCGACGCGGTGGGTGCCTATGGGATCTCCTCCTTTCCAATGCACCCGAGAAGCAGCTTGTCGTAATTATGCAGGAGCTCGAGCTGGCGCAACTCGTTGCTGGGGGGCAGGCCCCTTATGGGGAAAAGGGATATGGGGAATGTGCTGCCGTCGAGCCCAAGCTGCTCGTTGTAGTTGTAGGCGATATGATTAGCAAGGCAGAGGCGCTCGGAGAGGCGCGTTGCCTCGACAGCCTTGTCATCGCCATCCTTCTGGTGCATCTGCCCCCATTTGGCCATGTTCTCTGCGGTGATGAAATCAAGTGCTCCTCTGTCGCGTATAACGGCCGTGGCCATAAGGCACATATCGCGCTTTTTGAAACTTATCCTCTTAACGTCGCCCATGCCAAAACCATGGGATGCAACGCATAACAATTTTTCCCAAACAGGGGTACGATAACCTAATATATCATCCCGGTAAATGAAGCGTAATCTGTCCCGGCAGGCTGGCGCGCGCCGGGGCATGCAATCCAGGCGCAATCCGGTGTTATCATGCCAGAGGACTTTTTATTAGAATCATACCCATCAGCAGTCGTGCAGGCAAAAAATGCCGCGCCGCAGGGCACGCCGGCATCAAGATGCGTAGTGTGCAAAGGCAGGCTCTTTTGCGGCATGCAGAGCTGCCCCATTCTCTCTTCGGTACAGGCGACATACCGCGATATGCCCCCCTGTGAGAGGGAGACCGATGCGATGGCACTGGACGTGACGCTTGGCGCGGAAACGTTTCCCCACGACCCGGCGGGGCTTACCATAGGCATGCGCCCGCTCAGTGAGGCAAGGGACAGGGCTGATGCGTTCGGGATCATCAAGCAGTGGTACTACGCCACAAGCGGCAGTGACGGCGCGCACGACCTGGAGCTCCAGGGCCTAGCGCTAAGCGACACCCCGGTAGAGGTAGCGGTATCGTGGAAAGACCGGCCGCACGGAGGATTGCGATTCAGCGCGAGCGAACCCCCCCGGGGGCGGCACGGGACAATCGGCAGGCTCGAGGTAATCGGCCGCCCGCACGTGCCGGGATGCGTGCCGGCGCTCCTTGGCAGAGACCAGCCGGCCGAACAGGCGATAGTGGAGGGATACGACAAGGGCCTGTCCCCCGAATATCTCTCCCGCCTCCATGCGCTGGGCATGTTCGGCTCCCCCCCGTGGCAGATCCCGTCCCGGTGGGCGATGTCAGCAGCCTACAACGTATGTTCAAAAAGGGCGATACAGCGGTGCAAGGAATACTCCGTGATAGGTGAATCCCAGCTCTACACCGCAGAGGGCATGGGCGACCGCATCGCGATCGTGCTCCTTCCCCGCCCGTGGGAGTTCGAGCTTGTCGAAGTATGGCACCCCAATACGCTGTGGACCCTTGGGGAGCGAAAGGCCATACTCGTCAACGAGCACGAGACGCATCGGGGTGTCTCGGACCAGGCGCTTCGGGAAGGGGGGTCATACTTTGCCTCACGCATGAGCGTCGTTACGCTTTTGGATAAGGAAAAGCGGCAGGCGGCGGCACTGATTCTCAGGGCGCCACATCCGCAGGGATCCGTTCCGCTCGGGTCGGAGGTCTTGGCACGCACGATGGAAACTGCCGCCCGGGCGGGATCGTTCGGCACGGAGGACGAAGCGGTGCAGGCCGCCTGCGCCCATGTCGGCATCGATGCAGGGGCGGTGCTGCGCCATTCGATGACCATGCAGCAGGACACGCTCTCGCGCTGGTTCTAGCCTGCAGCCCCTGTGCGGCTGTGTTTTTTGAATCGTGACCCTCCTGCCTTAGGCAGTATGGGTGTCATGGCTAATGTCAAGAGCGGCACGAGAACGATTGCGATAAGGATATTCTCCCCTATCACCTCTGCGGCAATCTTGGCCACGAGGAGCAGGACGACAAGGTCGATAAGCGCTAGCACCGCATCCCGTCCGTCCTGAGGGCATTTTGCAGGGACACTGCCTTGCGCGCGACATCGAGGGCGTCCCGGCCCACAAGATAGATGCACGGTTCGATGCCGAAGTCCCCCCGGTCAAGGAGGCAGTCCACGCCATTCGTTACGGCACTGGCATCGAGTGCGCCTGACTCGCGGGACAGGGGCACTGATGAAAATCCCAATACGCCCGCGGATGAGAGGACGTCAGGCCCGTACCTCACGTTGATAAGCGAGCGCAGTGCAGGGACCTTGGCATTGATGCCCAAAAGCAGATTTGTGGTATGGTGGGACGCATGGAACTCGGGGAGTGTCGGGCTCATTAGCCTGCCGCGGACGACGATTAGCCTGCCCGGAAGCGAGGCGACGTCCTGCGGGCCGGCCGGGCGCTTGGTGCACATGGCGATATTGCTTCTGACCTGCGGCATGAGCGACACGATGTTCTCTTGGAGCAGGACGCTTACCGCCTGGTCCATCATGCGCAGCACCATGTTGCGGGGATTGTCCTCGGCGCGAAGATTCATGCAGACGTGGCATGACTCCTGGCCCGTTGCGGCAAGGTGCAGGGGGCAGAGCCTCGCGCTTTCCCGCATGCCCATGCAGTATGAGCACAGGGCGCGCGTTGCCTCCTCCGGCGCCTCGATGACCTGTGCGATGTGGCGCGCCAGCTCCGCGACGTCGGCCTCCAGCGCGGGATCGGCGCGCGGCTGCTGGGATATGTACTTCGAGACCATGGCCTGTGTTATCCCGAGCAGCTCCGCGGCCCTGCTCTGCGAGTAGCCCCGCTCAAGGACAAGTATACGGGCCACCGCCTGGCGAAGGGCCGGCAGGAATCGGTCCCCGATAAGGATACAGGGTGGTTTCACTGCCCCACCGCACAGCGCGACTGCGTTAGCATATACAAGATGGGGAGGTGGATTCTTATTAAATCTTTCATTGGGGTTCACCCCTCCCGAAATACGGATCCCGCCTTTTCTATAAGCAGGAATGCGGTGGCCGAAACTACCATCAGCACCGTGCCCATGGCGGCGGCGGACCCGAACTGGTATCCCCCGATGTACCGGTAGATGTAGATTGGTATCGTCACGTAGGTGCCGCCATACAGCATGTAGGATGCCGCAAGCTCCCCGAGTGACAGCGCGAACGAGAAGACCGCTGCAGCGGTGATGCCCCCCTTTATGAGGGGCAGGTCGATATGGAGAAATGTGCGCATGCGGCCCGCCCCCATACCCAGGGACGCCTCGACCAGCGACGCATCAAGCTGGGAGAGAGCGCCGTAGATTGAGCGCACGCTAAACGGGAACGATATGAGTGCGTGGATAATCACTATGCCAATGAGGGACACGTCGACGCCAAGCGCGGACCCGACAATAAGGTACCCGAGCGCCAGAGTCACCGTGGACACGCCCAGCGGCACCATGGTCATGACCCCCAGCAGGCGCTGCGAGCGCCGCGATGAGCGCAGGAGGTACGCCATGGCGAGGCCTGCCGCAACGGACAGCGCCATGGCCGCAAGGCCGATGGCGACCGATGTAGCTATCGACGACAGCGGGGTCGTTCCTGCAAGCCCCTTTGATGATGGCGCCACAAGCTCGTAAAACCATCGCAGCGTGTATGATACAGTGCCCCCCTGCGTCTGGCGAAGCGCCGTGTGCACGATGCCCGCCATGGGGCCGAAGAAAAAGACTGCCATAGCACACACGTAACCGGCGATAAGCGCACGGTGGCGGCGCGGCAGTGACGAGAGCCGGCGCTGGGAGCGGGTGCCATGCCCGCCCCTCACCACGGGAACGCGGACGTAGAACCATACAACAACAGAAAGGAATGCAAGCTGCAGGAGCGCAAGCGCGCTTGACAGGCCATAGCTGCCGCTCATGCGGGACAGGGTGTAGATGGTCACCTCCACTGTCGCGTACCGGGGGCCGCCCAGCGCAAGGATAACAGCAAACGAGGTAAATGAGTAGATATAGGTAAGCAGTGACGCGGAAAGGATTGAATGGCGCAAGAACGGAAGCTCGATGTCGCGGAATATCCGCCAGGAGGACGCACCCACGGACTTCGCCGCCTCGACCATGCGCTCGTCGATTCGCGCCCATGACCCGGAAACAAGCCGAAACACCAGCGGCACGTTGTAGAACGCATGGGCAAGCACGATTGCGCGCCAGCTGTAGAGTACAGGCAGCGCTACGCCGTCGATGCCGAATGCACGGGAAATCGCCGTGTTAAGGGCACCCGTGTTGCCGAAAAAGATGACAAATCCCAGCACGACGAGTACGGACGGAAGGACAAACGGAAGCGTTGCAAGTGCCATGGCCTTGTCTTTCCATCGAAAGTCATAGCGCGCAAACACGTATGCGCCGGGCAGGCCCAGTACAAGGGTAAGGATCATCGAGCCTGCCGCCTGCACGATGCTAAAGGCGAAAATCTCGCGGTAGAGCGCAGTTGAAAATACCTTCTGGAACAACGAAAGCGGAGACCCCGACAGGCCCCCCACACCCGAAAGCAGGACAAGGGCAAGCGGCAGCATGACTGCCAGTGCTCCCGCAAGCACCGCAAACGGCAGTGCCAGCGGGGCCAGACCCCGCCGACCACTCACCGGATTGACGCTTCCCATGCCAAAAGCCAGCCTTCCATCATCTCTCCAAGCGCCGTGCGGTCGAGTGGCAGGATATCATCCGTGGCCTCGACGATGCGGTACGACTCGGGCAGCTCCACATTGGGATTGACCGGCATCATGAACTGGGTAAGCGCAAGCTCCTGCTGGAAGGGTTCCGAGAGCATGAAGTCGATAAACGTTTCCGCTAGGCCCTCATGCGCCGCGCCGCTGACGATTCCCGCACCCTCTATCTGCAGGAACCCACCCTCTTCGAATATGACGCCCCGGTACCGGTCGGTGCCCTCAAACGCTAGGTGGTACGCAGGGCTTGTGGAGTAGCTGACCACCATAGGCGCCTCCCCCTCCTGGAACATCCCGTAGTAGGCTGTGCTCCAGCTGGGCGCGATGGTAAGGAGCGTGTCATTGAGATCCTCCCAGTACTGGGGGAACTCGTCACCGTATGCCGCTATGGTCCAGAGCAGGAACGAAAGCCCCGGGGAGGAGGTGCGCGGGTCCTCAACGATAAGCTTTCCTTTCCACTGTGGGTCGAGAAGCCCCTCAAACGAGGAAGGCGGGACCGGCACCGCCTCCGAGTCGTATATCAGGGCCATATACCCATAGTCAAAGGGCGTTACCCGCCACTCGCTGTCCATGACGAGGCTAGGGGGTATCATGCCGCTTTCCACAGGCTCATAGGGACGCAGGAGGCCGTGCTCAAAGGCGGTGTACATCTGCAGGTCGCTAATCCCCAGGAGGATGTCGGCCTGCGGATTGTCGCGCTCGATGATGGCACGCGAGAGCATATCCCCCGAGCTGCCGAGTGACACGACGTTGACCGTTACGCCGTAGGTCTCCTCAAAAAGCGGTATTACCACGGGGCCGGGGCCCCACTCACTCACAAAGCTGTCATATGTGTATATCGTAAGCTCCGTATCCCCGCCCCCGCCGCTGATGCATCCTGCGAGCAGTGCGGCCACAAGGGCAAAGCAAAGTATCAGTCGCTTCATCATATCACCATAATCAGATTATAATAATTATAATCTGTTTATAAATCTTTGGCATGGCACCATCCCCACTTGTCGTGCAGATAACAAAAAGAGCGCGTATACGCCGATTTGGAGCATAGTGAGGGGGGCGCTGACCT
>CAYSZY010000055.1:0-9266 GCA_964435645.1 uncultured Thermococci archaeon
ATGGTATATTATTTTATTGATTAGAACCTATATGTCGATTATTTTAAACGATAATAAAATATTTATCTATCATTATCGAATTGAAAATAAAAATGCAGAATAATGATTAAACAAAGAAAAAAATATCTTTTGCTTTGTCTAAGAACGTGTCGACCATTGCATTGATTCTATCCTTGAATCCGAATCCAAACCCAGTTGTGCCATGACGACTTTGATGCCGATGCATGTCCATGCCGTTTTGTCCCAATAAGCGGACAGGTGGGAACCAAAAACATTTTATTGCGCAATTTAGCAAGACTACTAAGGAGATGCATATGCGACTTGATATAAAAGGCACGTTAATGGAGGTGGCACAATCGGTGCTCCCGCTTGCACTCATTGTGCTCGTGCTTCTTTGGTTCATTGTCGGCGCCCCAATTGGTCAGTTTATTGTCAGTACAATCCTTGTTATTGGTGGCATCGCCATCTTCCTCATAGGGGTAAAAATCGGGATTCTTCCGTATGGGGAACAGATAGGGAGTTCGCTCCCCAAGAGCGGGTCGCTCCGATTCATTCTTGCCATCACATTCCTGATAGGATTCGTTGCCACGGTGGCAGAGCCAGACGTGCGTATCCTGAGCGACCAGGTAAACGCCGTTTCGGGGGGCACCATCCCCAAGATAGCACTTGTGGGTGCCATTTCCCTTGGGATTGGCATCTTTCTCATGGTCTCGGTACTGCGTATCATCTATGAAGTGCCTATATCGTATCTTTTCCTTGCAGGGTACGGATTCATCATTCTCTTGTCGTTTTTCACCCCCCCGGCATTTGTGCCTATATCATTTGATGCGGGGGGCGTAACAACAGGGCTCATGACGGTACCATTAATCCTTGCACTCGGCGTTGGTATGGTATCTGTGCTTTCAGGCAAGTCGGCACTCTCGGATGGATTCGGATTCATTGGCATGGCATCATTGGGACCCATAATTAGCGTCATGCTCATGGGGGCGATATTCTATTAGCGATGTTACACTTGTCGAGGGCGTATCCGGAGTGGCCACAGAAGTCATCGCCGCACTCCTTCCGCTCGTCCTCCTCCTCCTCGCATTCCAGGTATTCTACCTTAGGTTGCCGCGCCAGTACGTGCAAAATCTCTTCATTGGGGTTGCCTTTGCCTTCATTGGGCTTATCCTCTTTTTTCAAGGGGTGAACACGGGATTCATTCCCGCAGGGCGGTCTATCGGTGCCTATTTCGGGGAAGTGGGCAGGCAGTGGATACTTATACCGCTAGGCGGCATCATGGGATTTAGCGCAACCTTTGCCGAACCCGCCGTACGTATCTTTTCCAACCAGGTGGAACAGTCCTCAAGTGGCGCCATCAAGGCGAGGCTCATCCTTGTTATCATCTCTATCAGCGTTGCGCTTACCGTGGCGCTTGGAATGGTCCGTCTTGTGTACGGTGTGCCGTTCCGTTACATCATCCTTCCGCTGTATCTTGTTACCATCGTCATGCTTTTGTTCTCCGACAGGACGTTTACGTCGCTTGCTTTCGATGCAGGGGGTGTTGCCACGGGACCGATGGCGGTTTCATTTCTCCTGTCGATGGCAGTCGGGGCGGCCACACAACTTCCGGGAAGGGATCCTGTGGCCGATGGATTCGGCCTTATCGCGCTTATCGCTGCCGCTCCAATCATTGCAATTATGGCACTGGGCGTGGCATTCAAACAAAAAGGAGGTATTTAACGAATGAATTCGAAAAATGAACTCATCGTCAGTATCGTAAAGCGTGGCAGGTCCGACAAGGTTATTTCGTCGTCTCTTGCCGCTGGCGCCAAGGGTGGCACCGTCATATTTGGAAGGGGAACTGGCATCCACGAACGGCAGAAGCTGCTCGGCATCGCAATCGAACCCGAAAAGGAAATCATCTTCACCGTTGTCGACGCGGAGCAAACAGAGATGATTGTCGATGCTATCGTGAAGGGTGCGGAGCTTGATACCCCTTGCAATGGAATCCTGTTTGTCATTCCACTGTCACAGGTTCGCGGCATGGTGCACCTCCTCTCGTGCGAGGGGAATGGACACAAGGGCGACAATGAAGGGTGACTGCCACGATACCCAAATATGGAGTTAGGGCAAGCAGGGCGCCAATACATGGTGTTAGCAGTTTTCTTTCCTTGAAATGCATAGGGCATACATGTGGTCTTTGCGGGCCGCATGCGGAATCGCCAGACCGCCGAGTAGCCGGGGCTTTGCCCGGAAATCCTAAGAATCGCATGAAGTCGATGCGATTTGTTGGGTGGTACTCGAGCACCTGGTCCGGCAGGCTGTACAATGCCCGAAAGAGCAGGGGCTTGGCAATGAGAATCGGTTCGGTGTTTGCTTTTCCGCCCCTGGGCAAAGTGTTGTCGCAGATTCCGAAAACGATTTTCCGAATCGGCAGCCAGTTGACAAGCTCTCCCGCGTCGCAGAGCGCAGCTGCCTTTTGGCACTGCTGCTAGGAGTCCATAAGGCTCGAAGGATACCAAGTCAACCCATGAAATCTTAAATATATAAAATTAACCAATGAAAAAGGAAAATTAATCAAAAATATCCACTGCGTGCATACAACGGTATTACAAATAATTTTTCAATGCCCCTGCAGTGCTATTCCGTATCAACATGTTCCATACTTTTTAGGTCTGCTTCCAACTCTTTTATTGCAGAAGAAATGGCATCCATAAACACCGTTGTATCGACCTGGCTTCCCTTGAGCAGCGACGCAAAGTTGGATGCATTGGTTGAAAGATCCTTGAGACCGGTGGGGGTCATGACAAAGATATGGCGGCTGTCGTCAGATTTTTTCTTTTCCACCATGCCTGCTATTATGCCCTTTGCACATAAATGCGTTATGCCCGTTAACAGGTCGCAAGCGTTGCCGTCTTGTACCAGTACTCATAGATGTCCCCGATGGCGGCCTCAAGCTCGTTATGTGACGATGGTTTTGCCACGTAGCTGTTTGCGCCTAGTCGGTATGCGGCCCTGATCTCCTCATCAAGCTGTGACGATGAGAACATGATTATGGGGATGTCCAGCAGGTGGTCGAGCTTTCGCACGAAGGAGAGGACCTCAAGCCCGCTGTAACGGGGGAGATTGATGTCGAGCAGGATTAGCGTCGGCACATGCGAGCTGTCCCTGAGGTAATCGAGCGCGGACTTGCCGTCGGGAATCACCGTCACTTTCTCACTGGTAAGCGCCCCAAGCGTACGCTTGATGACAAATGCGTCCGTCTTGTTGTCCTCAACCGATACGATTCCACAGGATAACATTTTACGCCCCTGTGTGCGCTTCAATCGTTATCGTGTCAAGAAGGTTGTCCCCTTCCTTATGCCCCATGGTGTCGATTGTTACCGTCACCGATACACTTTGTCCCACTGCAAGGGAAAGGCTGGACTCTATCGCGCCAAAGGATACCTTGTCAGTGTGCGCCCCATTGCCTGTTACCGAAACGGTCACCGTCTGTGTGCCGTTGTTTGTTATGGTAAAGACATCCCTGAGGACGATGGATGCATCAACATTGAGCCCCGCGCCCTGGGAGCCGATGTCAAGCTCGTATGCGCCGTCGTTGTCGGTGTCGACAAAGTAGGCGCCGTTTGGCCCATCTGAAGGTGATATGGTAAGAAGTGCGTTCTGGTCCCCCGCCACCGTTACCTCAGCCGCACGCACGGCAGATACCGACGTGAACGCGCCGGAGGCTACGCATACCAGCGCGATTAGCCCGAATGCAAGCAGTGGAAGGAGTTTCTTTATCATTACATCACCGTAATCTAATGTAACGTTGCTTGGAACCCCTTTATAAAGAGGGCGAACTTGGCGTAAGGAACACTGTTCAGTAACAAACGTAAAAATAAGAAGAAAAAGATAATATGGAATATAAAATAACGAAAAAATTCCTATCGTGTCGAAGGGGGGCATGAGATCAGCTGCATGAACTCCCCCCGCGGTTCCTGTTTCCTAAAGACGCCTGATATGGCAGAGGTCGTCATCTCCGGGTGTGGTGCCTTTACGCCCCTCATTTCCATGCAAAGGTGGCGTGCCTTGACAACTACCATGATATCGTCTGTCGCGAGGTCTTTCCTGAGGCCCTGAAGGATCTGTTGTGTCAGGTTTTCCTGAAGCTGCGGTTTTGAGGCGTATTTCTTTACCATGCGCGCAAGCTTGGAGATTCCGCATATCCTGTCCTTGGGTATGTACCCTATGGATACCTCCCCGAAAAACGGGAGCAGATGGTGTGAGCACATCGAGTAGAACTGCGGCACCTTTAGGATGACCATCTGGTCGTAGTGCTCCTCGTTCTCAAAGACGGTAAACGCAAAATCCCTGTTTTCCGCCCACTCTTCCCAAAAGCGCACGATGCGTTGGGGCGTGTTCTCTATTTCCTCATCATTAAAGAATCCGTATTTTTCCTGCATTTTCTTTAGCAATGCCCTTACTTCCTTTTCCATTAGTCCTCACCTGGGTCTTTTATGCCGGCGATGGCAAACGCCTCTTTCCGCTCGACGCACGTCCCGCACGTCCCGCAGGGCATCTCCGCCCCCCTGTAGCAGCTCCATGTCAGCTCAAACGGCACTCCGAGGCGTGCCCCTTCCCTCACGATGTCCGCCTTTTTCCATGCCTTAAACGGCGCTACGATCCCCACACGGCAGTAGGTGCCCTCCTGGGCAGCCGCAGCCACCGCATCGATAAACGCTGGCCTGCAGTCAGGGTATATGGCCTGGTCGTTGGCATGGGCCCCATAGTAAACCTTCGAGATGCCGCGGTCTTCCGCAATGCCTGCCGCTATGGAAAGCAGTATCATGTTGCGATTCGGGACGACCGTGCTCTTCTGGGACGCATCCGTGTATTGCCCGTCGGGAATGTCATCCCCTCCCTTCATGAGCGAACTTGACGAAAAGATATCTTGGAGGGGTATATCGATAACGATGTGGTCCACACCGCACAGCGCAGCCGTCTTTTTCGCCATCTCCACTTCCTTGTCGTGCTTTTGCCCGTATCGCATGGTCACGGCAAGAGGATGGGCACCGCCGTCGATGATGTGGTACATCAGCACCGTGCTGTCCATGCCACCGCTCAGGATTACTATGCAGTCGTGTTCCATCTAAACACCCCTCTTTGCACCGAATAGCAGCGTATGCAGCCGCGGGGAAAACGATAACCCCTCCCGCACGCATACATGCCAGAGCTGCGCCCCCCGAAACAATGCCTCTGACGGGGTTGTGCACTCAGGTTGTACAAATACCTTTTCAAGGGGGATGCCATGCCTCGCGGCATAGTCCAGTATGCGCGACACGCCCTGCCAGATATCTCCCGCCACCACGAACTTGTACGTGTCTGCAGCAACCGGCGGGACTAAAAGCGATTTGGGGGAAACGGTCACATGGTGGAACACGCCGGGCGGAACGTCGATTGTCCCGTTCGTTTCGATGCAGTGGAGCCTGTCCGGCGTCTTTTCTATCACGTCACACACCGCCTCCTTCTGAAGGAGCGGTTCTCCGCCTGTCCAGCATACATGCCGCATGCCGCTGCCTGAGATGCGGGCCGCGACATCGGCGACGGATTGCTCATCAAACGTATCCCATGCGTATTTGGTATCGCACCATTCACAGGACAGATTGCAGCCACCGAGGCGGATAAAGAGCATGGGCCTGCCCATAAGTGCCCCTTCCCCCTGGATACTCTCAAACGATTCGCACACGTTCATGGCGTCCACTCTGCTTCTGCGTAGCTGTCCCTATCCTCCCATACCCTCACGCGCACCCGCTCCGAGGGGGCCCCGCACAGTTCGTGCGCAAGGTGCCCGGCAAGCGTTTCGGCGGTGGGTTGGGAAAAGGTGTCATTGAGATTTGCATGGTCAAACTTCATTACAATCGATTTTATCGATGAGAAGTCCCTTATCATGCCCTCTGTGTTGACGGGGCCGTATATCCACACCTCTATGATGTAGTTGTGCCCGTGGACACTGGTGCATTTCGACTCGTAGGGGAGGTTCAGGCAGTGAGCCGCCGATATTTCCCCCCTCCAATACATATGTGTCTTTAGCATGATGGCCATCCCTTGAACAGATTTTTCAGAACCATCCCTCGAGGCGTGACTGTTTTGTCTTGTTGTATTCCAAATCGTCCTTGGTGTAGCCCAGCGGCTCGAGTATGCGCCCTACGGCGGGCAGCACCTGATTCTGTATGTAGTAGTCGGCATCTATCGTCTCGCCGTTGTAGTCGCCAGCTGGCATCGCCTTGTCGCGTATCTTCCCGGGCCCCTTTAGGACAAGGTATGATATGATGGATCCCATCTTGATGTCCTCCCCCCGCTTTTTGAGCTGCTTGGCGATGGTGACATGGGGCCCTTCGGTCTTGTACTGGCCAAGTCCCATGGTAAGCTGCGTGTCTATAACAAGGTCCTTTATCGGCACGTTGTTGTCCTTGATGTCTTTGGTGACCTTCTGGACGAGGTCTATGGCGCCCTGCACGTCACCGTCATGGAGGATTTTTTCCAATATCCCCTGCTGGGTCTTTTTTGCGATGCCTGTCCAGTCCCTGCGGACCACTTCAAGCCCCTTGGTGGTAATCGTGCCCCCCTCATCGATAAGCGCGTACTTTTTCTTGGTGACAAAGACACCGCGCCTGAAGTACCCTTCCATCTCAAGCTCCATGCCTTTGGGGAGCGCATCGTTGATGCGCTTGAGGAACATCCGCGCCTTTTCCTCGTCCTTTTTTTCCGTACTGACAAAGAGCGAGTCTGTGTCGCCGTATACCACGAGATACCCTTCCTTTTGCGCATCGGTGATGACGCCGTTGATGTACTGGCGCCCCCACGCGGTGATGGACTCTGCCGACTCCATCGAGTACCACCGGGAGCGGGGATACCCAAGGTAGCCGTAAAATGAGTTAGCTAGTATCTTGAGTGCCCACTGCTGCCCGAACAGCGACTGTTTGCGCAGGCCTGACGCGGCCTTCATCTCCTTTTTTATGCGATACCGCTCGGTAAGCAGCTCCTCGAGTATGGGGGGGATAAATCCCTTGATGGATTTGCAGAACCAGTGCCCTGTCGGGGAAACGTTTTCCCTGCAGCACTCGCAGTCGATGGTCTTGGTATCGACGTTGTGGCTGATGATTATGGAAGGGTACAGCGACCTGAAGTCGAAGTAGAAGATATGGTCGTGCACGCCTTTGACCGGCTCGACGACATACGCCCCCTCATACGTGTCACCGAATCGCTGCTTGAGGTCGGATGATGACGGGGCGTTGGGTATGAGTTCTCCCGCGGCCACGCATCGCCCCATCAGGAGCCACTCCACAAGTGCGGAGGATGAGGCCCGCCCTACGTCAAACAGCTTCTGATTGACTATTTTTGCAAGTTCGTATGAAAGGGGGAGCAGCTGCTGGCCAATCTCGTATGTCGCTACGGCGTCTTCCTTCGAGTACTTCGCCAGCGTCGGGAGCAGCGCCTCATCTTCCCAATACTTCCATATCTTTGAGCCCTTTATGTCGCTTTTGTCCTTGCCGAGGTACTCTTTGTAGACGACCTCGAGGGTATAGCGCGGGAGATTGATATTTTTTCTGACGATGGGGTACAGGTCCATATGAATGATGCCGGGTATTTCGGCACTTTTGCTCTGCCCCCTGTTCTTTATCCGCATGTGGGTGGCAAACGGGTGAGAGACCCCGAGGACCTCGCACCGCTTCTTGATATATGGCATGTCGAAGTTGTCCCCGTTGTAGGTCATGACGATGTGGGCCTTGCTTTCGTCAAGATAAGCGAAAAATCCTTCGAGCATGGCTTTCTCGTCGGCGTATGGGCAGGCGCCTTCGCATTCCTTCCAGCTAAATACCCTGCCTTCGTTCCCGTCGGCGGTGGATATCATGATTATTGGGTCGTCTTTGGCCACTGGCATGGATCCGCCTCGACAGTATGTCTCGATGTCAAGGCTGATTGCCTTAAGGGGCGGTTCGGCGGTGTCCTGCACGCCAACTGCCGTGAGGTACTCCTTGCCGTTTTTCTCTTCGGTCTCAATGCGTACCGGCACGAGGAGCGGGATGCCGCTGTCGATAAGGTAGCGCCGGATAAACGGGATGTCATATTCATAGATGTCGGCGAATGGCCTGATGTCGTCACGCAGCTCGGGCACGTCGAAGGGGTACCTGAAAAAGATCTGGAGCAGCGGCACCTCTTTCCCGTCATGCATGCGTGTCGTATCCCTTATGGACTGCGCCTGCACGACCTTTTCCCGTGACACCTTGACAAGGTCCGCTATGCGCTCCTTTGCGTCGGGGACTAGCGGTATTGCATAGATGTATGGCTGGTGCGAGTCATCGTATATGATGCGCTCATCATCGCCGTCAATGCAGTACAGCCGCACGACGGTCCGGTCATCCATGGCCGTATAATCGCAGTCGTAAATAATCATTAGATACCATTAAAAAGTACCATATTTAAAGATATAGCGGGTGTTATCATGAAAATCAAGTTTTTGGGACATGCCGCTTTCTTGCTTTCAGGCGAGAAAACAGTACTTATCGACCCCTTTTTGTCCGGTAATCCTTCCGCGAGCGTTGGTCCAAAGGATCTTCCCCACATCGACATGGTGCTGGTAACCCACGGGCACGGCGACCATCTTGGGGATGCCGTGCAGATCGCCAAGGGCAATGATGCCGTTTTTGTCGCCATGCACGAGATAGCCCTCTATGCGAAGGCGCAGGGTGTTGTATTCATCGAGCCCATGAACATCGGCGGAACAATTGAGGTACAGGGCGTATCCATAACTATGACCAACGCGCTCCACTCGTCCGACTTTGAGGGCGGTTCAGCCCACGCCGCGGGATTTGTCATCGGTATGGATGGGCACAGGGTGTACCATGCTGGCGATACCGGCGTTTTTTACGATATGAACCTTATTCGGGAGCTTTATGTCCCCGAAGTTGCGCTTCTTCCCATCGGGTCGCGGTATACCATGGGCATCAGGGAAGCGGTGAAAGCGATTGAGTTTATCCAGCCCCAGATAGTCATCCCTATGCACTACGGGACTACCCCCCTTATCCAGCGTGACCCACAGGAATTCAAAGAAGCGGTCAAGGGGCGGGCTCATGTCGTTGTGCTCAAACCAGGTGAATCATTCACGCTTTAGCCTTTTTGCTATCATCTTTCTTTTTGCTATGATCCCATAGCCTACGCATAGTGCGATGGAAGCGTACAGGGCTTGGTCCATAAGGTCGTATTTGTAGATTTCGTCATTACAGGCGGAAATCTTGCTGCTC
>CAYSZY010000056.1:0-9210 GCA_964435645.1 uncultured Thermococci archaeon
ACGGATACTCCTCAAATGGCAATGGCATAGGAAGCATGCCAACCATAAAACCCCACTACGTTAGTTGTGGGAGTACGTCAGACTTGCCTGCATGGAATATGAGTAGAACGCATTTGCGAATAGGGACGGTCATGCCAATAGTCATTCCTAAAATGGGATTAGACGTCCCGTAAACGAGTAGTGGCAGTATTGAAGACATGCTCGATCATGGTAAACACCAAGCCAGAAGCGCCAGCACAATAATCCGGATGTTCATGACTGCACCTACAGCCCAGTCATGACTTCAGCACGATTCTTCAATAAATAATTGGCAGCGACGATTGTTATGGTCTGAATTGCCATAAGAAGCACACCAAGTGCTGCCGCCTCATTGAAGTCGGCATGGAAAAACAATTCTTTTATTTTCCATGTGATGGGTGCAAGGTCTGGGTTTGTTGCGCCGAGCAGGATACTTGTCGATACCTCAGATATCACATAGACGAAGGAGAGCATTGCCCCTGCTACGATACTCATGGATATGAGCGGGAGCGTTATACGCAGCAGTGTCTTTAGTTTTGAGGCTCCGACGTTGAGGGATGCTTCCTCTAGCGCCTCATGGGTCTGTTGAAGGCCGGCATACGCCGCCCTGACGGCAAAAGGAATCTTCCTGATAACATATGCCGCAACAATGACAAACGCGGGATTAGACACGGGAAATATGCTGGTACCATAAAATACGATGAAAAGACCTATGCCAAGAACGATTCCTGGTATGGCAAGCGGCATAGTGACCAACATGTCAAGCGCAAGCAGGCCCGGTATCTTTTTTCGGGAGATAATGTATGCCGCCATGGTTCCCACTATAATGATAAGGATGACTGACACGAACGAATAAATCAGGCTATTTTTGATAGGTGTGTACATGTGCACATTTGAGAACATATACCTATAATTGTCAAGGGTAATCCCACCTAGCCCACCCTTGGTAAAAGAAAGCTTGAATATGCCAATATGCGGCATAAGGGCTAGTCCAAGCAAGAGCGCAACAAATGAGAATATAATCGCCACTTGCTTTCTCGTTGCCGTAAGCGTCACTGGTTGCCATGTCCCCCCTTTTGACATCATTGCATACTTCTTGAGGCTGATATATTTCCGGATAATAACAAAGCATGCCAAGGCTATCGCTAGGAGAAGGACGCACAATGCCATGACCTTGAAATTATACTGCCCAATAAACTGTGGAGCCCAATTATTCAATATATATAATGTGATAGTGTGGCGTGCAGGATAACTGTATGCTCCCTGAGAGAAGATGATGGGCGTCCCCAGGTCTTCGAGTGAAAGGATAAACGTAAGAATTGCTCCCGCCTCTATGCCAGGCAGCGCAAGAGGAAGCGTGATTGACCGGAACTTGAAAAATCCCCGTGAGCCCATATTCTCGGCCTGTTCCTCGAGGTTGGGGTCTATGTTGACAAAGGAGGAATGGGCATTAAGATAAACAAGCGTATAGAAGTGCAGCGTCTCAACAAGAATTATTGCGGGCAGGCCGGTAATCCAGATAGGTTTCGGCAACAGATGCAACTGCTCAAACAATATTTGATTTATTATCCCATTTTGGGAGATAAATTCCCGTACGCCCAATGCCCCCACAAAAGGCGGTGCGATCAATGGGACCAATATCAGCGCCTTTATGATCGTCTTACCAGGAAAATCGTACTTGTACATAATATATGCGAGGGTCACCCCGATAATGGTGGAAAAAAGCGTCGTAAATATTGCAATTGCAAATGAATTGACTATGGCACCGCAATCGGTAAGCCCGATTATCAGCACCCTGTCGGTGTTACGGTAGAATGTCAGATCCCACTGCCCCGGTGACCGCCAGAGTTCAGGGTCATCGAAAACCGCCTTCATGTGATGGGTAGTAAACCCATCATCCCAAAATGCCCCGCCTATGATGGAAAGCAGGGGATATATCATGAAAACGCTAAATACGAACAGGATAACAGCCAATTGTATAGTTGTTAACTTGTCAAGCTCCCTGCGCATCCTCTGGATAAACTTGAATATGCCGCCTACCTGCACGCACCCCAGCCTCCAAGAAAAAGGCAAATGCCCTACCTATATGGTAGGGCAACCGATTTTAAAGGTTTTCTATTTCTTCAAGAACGCCCTCGTAGACAGATTTTTTTGCTGCCGCCCATTCGACGGATTTTCCATTTGAGAATGTAGAGTCCTTGAGCATCGACTCATTGATTGACTGCGCCACCTCAAGAGATATGAGCGGTTCGCCAAGACGGTAAACATACGCTTCCCATTCCACCTGTGATATCTTGCCCTCATCGAGCGCATCAGCCAATGCAGCCCATGCGGACCTCAACTGCTCATGGGGTTTGTCGAGAACTGCCTCCCAGTACGGAACAACCGTTCCCTCATACGAGGTGGCAAGGACGTCAGAGAAATCGATTCCCTGATTAGCTATAGTGAGATCGTACAGGTCCTTAAGCTTTGTTCGTGTCATGCCAAATTCAGTATCAAACGCATCATCGCGCACCGGCATCCTGTTGAGTGTGTCAAGAAGCCAGACTGCTTGGCCATCGGGCGATAGGACATAGTCAATAAAGGCCTCAGAAGCTGCCTTTTGTTTGGAATTGTACAGGATAGCAATGGGGTCACCGTTGAGAAGCGACTGGCCTTCTGGAATGACATACTCAGTATTGGGATAGTCTTCCATAGCGGAGTAACCATAGAAGTCTATGGTTGCGCCGATGGCTATTTCCCCCGTCTCAACTGCATTAAGCACATCCACGGAACCGTAGTATATGGCGGAGTTGGCGGCGATCTCAGTAAGCTTCACCCACCCGGCCTCCCATCCATAGTTCTGGAGAATAATCTCATAGATACGGGTGATTGACGTGGTATCCGGGGCGTTGCCAATACCGATTACAGGCGGATCAAAGAGAAATTCGGGGTTCGCAAGGTCATCCCACGTGTTGGGCATGTCAAGGCCATATGCGTCAAGGGTATCGTGATTGACGGTGAATCCGAATGAGGATATTGCTGCTGCAACCCACAATGGGTCGGCGCACTCGTCACTGTAGCGCTTCATAGGGGCTCCGCCCAATGTGGCGGGTATGGCCCCAATCGAGGGAATTGCATCAGTTGACAGGGGTGAAAGATAACCGAGGTCGATAAGCTGGTCGAACAGCGTAGGGCCGCCGCCCCATGCAATATCTATGCCGCCGTTCTCGATTGCCGTTGGCCACAGACCGGGGACAGGCTGCATAAATCGAACTTTCGTTATGCCTGCGTCGGACGCATACGCCGAATCCAGGAATGCTGTTTCGAACGCTTCCTGGATTGACGTATCGTGCCTCGTGATTATCGTGAGGGTAATACCGTTATTGCCGGTGTCCCCATCACCGTCCCCCCCACCAATGCATCCGGAGGAAAGCAATACTATAACTATCAGGAAAAGGCTGCCAACACCTTTCAGAAATGATTTTTTGTTGCCCAAAATAGGAGTGTCAAGATTCATGAGCAAGCACCAAAGAAAGTACTCTTGGAAAGTATATATATCTTTTGATATATGTGCTGTTTTGCACAAATGCCTGAAAAATCATTCGATAATAGCAATAATTTATGAAAAATATGCCAATGCTCCTGGTATGCATGTTCAAATTTAATAACTTGAGGTTCATTAGCGATAATAATAGACTTTTTATTACTAATTAGTACGCAATGAAAACAATTAGTCAAAAATCGGAATTGCAATGATATAATAATATCAGCATGTACATTTTTTGGACAAATAAAGAAATATTTATATAACCTCGCTGAAGTAGTAGTGGTGAGATATTGTTAGCCATATATCTCTTTGAGGTGAATCCACTTGAATAAAAGAGTACTCGTATCATTGTTTGTTTTGTTTGCCCTGCTTTTTTCGATGGTAGCCGCCACGAACGCTGCCGAAGATGCCGCACCAATTAAGATTATTATTGATGCAGCCCACGAAACAGCGCATAGTGGGGAAATGGAGGATCTTCCTGCCAAATTGGAAGCATGGGGATACACTGTCGAGATGGTAACGGATGAAATAACGTCAGGTGTCTTATCTGATGCCAAGATCCTCATAGTGCCGATGCCAATGAGACCTATTTATTCCCAAGAGGAGCTTGACGCAGTTGCAGAATGGTTTGACGCCGGAAATGTGGCCATATGGGTTGCTGGCGACAGTGACTACGATGGCCCGGAATACGTTCCCGCTACAAATACCATCCTTGAAAAGATTGGATCCAACATCCTGATAGAAAACGCCAGTGTCGAGGAACCGAACGAATTGTACAACGATGGTTCAGCATACAGGGTCGTTGCATCATCCTGGAATGCGGATAGCCCCATCGCTACGGGGGTCTCGAAGGAAGTCTTCCACGGGCCGACATTCCTGTACGGTGTCAAGAACGGAGATGCGGTTGACCTCGCCACCGCGAAGATTGACAACGTTACATGGATAGCAAAATCCAGTCCAGAGGCCATTATCGTATCACCACACCTCTCACCGATTATGACACCGGGATATGAAGCCGGTTCCTCGGGAACCTTCGTCTTTATGGCATCCCAGGACCATGCAGGTGCTGACGAATCCTCAAAGATTGTTGTCACCTCGGAAGCAATATTCACATCGTACAAATTCATGAACACCGACGGCCCCTCTGAAAAAGGCAACCACGAGCTTCAGGGCGAAACGCTCCTTAAGAACGCCATCGAGTGGATGGAGCTAGAGTCGGAAGAATCGGGATCAAACACCACGATGTACGCAGGGATAGCGGTAGTTGTGATTATCATCATCGCTGCAGCGGCATTCGCCATGCGGAAAAAGTAAATCTTTCTTTTTTCTTCCTTTTTTCTTATTTAGTTTTCAGGTGCTTACAATGAATCTTTATACACAACTCCAAGGTATTACACAAAGCCATTTTGAAACGCTCTTTTCCTGTGCGCGCGGCAAGGCATCGCCCATACAGGGCATACAGGCGCTAGAGGAAATCAAGGAGCAGTTTATCGGATTTTCCGGTGCGTACCGGTCCACACAGGTGGAACCAGCCATGCATCGCACATACGTATCACTATCCAACAATTTCAACAAGGCGCTGGCACAAGTAGAGCAATGCGTGCACGACATGCAAGTAACAACCCCACACCCGGAATCCGAGTCCATCGAGGCGGCAATAACCAACATGCAGCTTCTCGTCAACAGCCTACGCCAGGTTGCCCGCACTATCGACAGGACGACGGCAGTGAAGTGAAACGATGTCACGTAAGCAGGAAATACTGAGAACAGCGCTTTCACTGGAACAATATGAGGAGATTATCAAGACGGATGACCCCGATGTCTTTTTCGTAGATAGGAAAAAGGGGCGAGGCGTGTCCGGATTCACCGAAACAATGCCGGGCCCCATGGATGTCTACATGATCATACAGGAAGATGAAGCGGACAAGCGAGGCATGGAGGACCCGGTCTGCACTAAAGACGGATATCTCATATTCAAACTCTGAATAATTACGCCTCGTTTACCAGAAAGCCTACGGCCTTCGGCCGTGGGAGTATGTCAGACCCGCTCCCCGCTTGCGTCCCACAGCATTTCCAGCAGGCTGTTTATCAGCACGGTCTTCCGGTCATGGATGCTGAATATGTCATCCATGGCTTTGGTAAGGGGAAGGCTGACAAGGTCACGGTCCAGCCTAAGCACTTTTCTTGGCATCTTCAGCGGCACCACATAATCCTTTACGCCCACAAGTGATAAGGTGGCATACAGCGGCGGACCCACCGAAAGCCCCTTGTACACCGAAAGCACAACGTCGACTATTCGCTCAAGCTCCTTTTGGTAATTGATAAGCGGCACCTTGCGCTCACCGTTACGCAATGGTTTAAGATAAAACGCATCAACAATCTCGACTATACCGTTGTAGTGGTAATATACATATGACAAGTCACTGTAATGTGCCAGATACCCCTGTGTAGAGAATCGCCCCTTCTCGGCAAAATCTGGAATATGCATGGCATCCTCCGCGCCCCCGAGGTCATATGTGGCATCTGAGATAAATGCCGATAGAGGCAGAATGTGAAACACCATCTTAGCGGTCCGGACAAGGGGGACTGGAGTAATGCCGCTGTGTATGGTGGCTACACGGTCGCGTGCCATTCGCTCCATCTTCTCAAGGGGTGATGGGGCGCATGCATGAAAAGAGGCCCGTACCGCGTCGATGTCCATGGGTGCAAGCCTTCCCCGTTCAAGGGTGTAAAAGAGCAGTGCGCTATACTCATACCCCCGATACGGGGGGAGGATTGCATATGGTGCATCAGGGCCCTTTGGGACATCGACAACGACGATGCACGCACCGTTTTCAAGCGGGACATACCTGCACGAGACCATGCCTTCCGCCAATGCAGGCACTATCTTATCGCCAATGATGGCGATGCATTCATCACGTGTCAAGGCGCTAGCCTCCACATCGAGCCCCATAATTGCATGTGGGGCGTCACGCTCGATGTCGATGCCGAAAACGAGGGTTCCGCCATGGGTGTTTAGAAGCGCGCAATACGACTTTACAAAATCAATGCGCGCCTCGGCGTCGGCAAGAGGATTATGGGGTTCCCCCGGGTCGCGTGCCAGCGGGGGCAAGAGGATTATATTGGACAATATCAATCGCTTTTTGTGTATCAGTTCCCGTATCCGTTCTATTAGTGCGTCATCAGGTTCGGTCGCCACGACTCATCTCCTCCCGCTCCGCTTCCAAGTGTTTTGCAAGGTGGGACAACCCCCATGTATAATTATTCTGTGTCAGGCAACAGAAGATAGGCCTCGGTTCAATGGAAATCGATGCCATGGCATCGCGAATCTCGTAGTCGTCAAATCCTAGAAACATAAGAAATTTGGTACCTATCGGGGCCGACTCGCTAGGGGGGCATCCCTCAAGAATGTCCCTGATTGCATCGTGCTCGTGGCCCGTTGCATCGATAACGTTAACTTCACACCCCACCACGCCACCGATGTCCCGCGCCATAGCCTGCAGGCCCGTTGCATCATACCCGTAGCACAGAATGCCTTTTTGATCCATAGGCATACTCGGCACGATACAATAAAACAGTTTTCACTAGCACGGCCAGGTACGGGGCATACCGTTGAGACGGATTTTATTTTTAACATTGTTATAGAATTTTTACGAAAGATTGTATTAAATTTTTGGTAATGGTGGCACTCATGGTGAATCAATGAACACAAAAATACGTGCTATACTGCTTGCGCTTATGGTAGTGCTTTGCGTGCTCCCGTCAGTGCAGGCATCAGACGAATCGGTATCAGCCAGCGCAACGGTCAATCCCACTGCGCCGAGCATACATTATGTGGAAATTACCGATACATCGCTTGTCATAAGCAGACACCTGGATGTGGACAGGGAATATTACCTGCATGTGCACAGCATCGACAAGAACGGGCTTAACGACATAACCTCCGTCATCTGCACACTCTATTTTGCACAGGACGGCACCATGCCGGCAGGTACCGAATCGAGGCGGTCGTGCTATACGTTATCATATGCGTTTGACGGCACACAGGCAACGTGGGGCAGCGTTCCCGCGGGATACGTCTCCTCCAGCACATCATCCGCAACCCCGGAAGGATACCTGTCAAAGTTCATCTTTGCGTTTTCACTTGACAAGACCGCGATTCCCTCAGGGGCCACGAACACATGGTACGCATCGATCGTTGTCACGGATACCTCGTGCAACACGACGCAGTACGACCTGCTCCCATTTGATGTCAACGAGTACATAGAGTGGAGCGGCATACCGACCGAGCTCCACCTAAGCTCCGCGTCAATGGATCCGGAAAGCCCATGGGACATCTCTTCACCCCCCACCATCACCGCAACGGTCACATCGAATGTGCCGATAACGGTGCTTTTTGAGGCAGAAGACCTTGCTTACGGCCCAAATGTCATCGGTTGTGAGCTGTTTTCCCTTGAGGTGGATGCCACCTATACAGGGGGAACGGTCAATCCGGCATACGACCAGATACCCACCGGCATCACGGAAGGCCAGCTCTCTCTGATGCAGGACATGTATGGAACACCCTGTACGCTTGAACCCGCGCTCGATGGGTACAACGATGCATCCACAGGGCTCTTGTCTTGTACCATAGATGCCGTGGCGGGGTCTGTTGTCCCCTACGTTCCAGCGGGAATGTACAGCGCGACATGGACATTTACCATAGAAAGAGGGTCAGGCATTACGCCATAGGGGGGACAACGCATGCACCACAAAAGGATTGCAATCCTCTCTCTTTTTTCTTTATTTTTCCTGTTAATCCCCGCCGTTGCGCCGTCTGGTATGGGCATAGGGATATCGGGGCGGAGCGAAATAGTAACCATAGATGCGTTCCCGTACTCCCATGAGGGTGCCTTTAGCATCCACAACACCTGCGAATTCGACTGTTTCTATGTATTGGAGGTCTATTCGCCCTACGAGGATGTCAGCTCGTGGATGGATATAACCCCGAAAACGGTCTCGCTTGAGCAGGGCGCCTATGCCGACATACGCTATACGCTTACGGCAACACGGGGTTATGCAGGCAGCTACGACATACGCATCATCGCAAAGGGATTCGGCATGGACAATCCGGCACCCGACGACGGAAAACCGGTCTCATATGTGCAGACAAGCGGGTCGATACGAATAAGTGTCGCCGTCACGGACGACGCGGGGGCGGCGTCACTGGGCGTGCAGCGGCCGGTATCTGAAATCACTGTAGCGCCAGATGAACCCGCGCCCCCTAAGGAATCCTTCAGCACCATTACGCTTGATACGCCAGCGTATCTTGACGTTCCCCCTAAGTGCCAGCTGGACACACCCACCCACATTGCAGGCGGGCTCGTTTCAGGGTTGGCCCCTAGCGGAATGCACATCTGCATGCATGCCCCTTCGGGCACGGAGTACCGGCTGCCCCTTGACTACATGTATTCATTTAGCGAACAGGGCGTTTGGACTGCCACACTAGCCCTCGACGAGATGGTGCTTGTGGCAAGGGAAATTACCGTTGACCACGAAGAGTCAAATAACATGGCTTATCTTGCAGGCGCACTTGCACTGTTTTGCGGAGTGGCGGTGGCGGCATACGCAAAACGATAGACCAAAACCTTCACACCAGTCTCTTGACCGTACTGGAAAAACAG
>CAYSZY010000057.1:0-9133 GCA_964435645.1 uncultured Thermococci archaeon
GAAATATTCGGACAAAAGATGCCAAGTATGCACAAGGCACAGGATTATGGCAAGGAATGAAAGAGAAAAGCTACTTAATCATAATCCTCTATAGTCGGTGTACTTACCGCCCCACCTGGGCAGTTCCATCTCGGATTGCCCTGATATATGCCTGTTTGCCCATATCTCTTGAGGCATGACTTCATAATATGTAAGAATAACTGCACACCCTATCAGCACGACATTGCAGCTGCAGTCATGCATGGCATACATGGTTTAATGCTGTTCTCGATTGTCGCTGCCACTTCCTGCCTAATAACCCACGGACCAATGGTGCCGATTCTGAATCCTATGGCATTTATTTTAATTCGCCTATAAAGGTAATATATTACATTTATACACCTTAGTGTTGGGACACGGTATTGTGCGTACCAAAAACCACTTATATTGTGTCGAAGATGGTCTTTTGATGGATTATTACATCTTCTTCGATATGGATGGTGTGCTGACTCCCCAGGCCCAGGCACTGGTCCTCGCTGAGACAATCGGCAAGAAGAAAGAAGCAATGCGCGTATTTTCCGGCCAGCTCAGAAAACAGGTGGGCCTTGAGTGGATTCTTTCAAAAGGTGTCCAGTTCCTTGCAGGGCAGGATGCTGGCATCATGCGCAAGGCTGCCATGAAGATGCCTTGTACGAAAGGTGTAAAAGAGGCCATTATGGCGCTTAAGGGCGCCTCATACCACCCGATAATAGTAACAAACGGATTTGAGAAGATGGCGCAGGTGTTTGGAAAGCGCATAGGGATAGACGAGTGCTACGGGAACGTGCCGGCACGTGAAGGCAGACTCCTCACAGGGGAAATTCATGATGGGAAGCTTCTGACACTCAAGTCAAAAGGTGATTTTGTGAGAGGATACCTAAAAAAGCATGGTATACCGCGGGAGGCCACTGTGGGCGTAGGCAATGATGAAAACGACATGTTCATGTTTCGTGAGGTGGGTCTTTCTATTGCATTTAATCCTTCCTCATCCATAAAGCATTCCATCACGAACTCTTTTTCCCATGCTATTGATGGACAGCGCAAGGATTTCATCGAGTTTACCAGTGCTGTGGATATCGTTATACTCAATAGCGATATGGGCAAGATATTGCCGTTTCTTATACCAAAACCTGACAAGTTTGCACAAAAAATAGATGAATCCACACGCCTATGATGACAGTATGAACGTAGCCGCAATTCAGACAAATCCACGGTACCTTGATTATGAGTGGAATCTACGGGATATAGAGCGCCACGTTGCCAATGCCAGAGATGCCGATATTATCGTATTGCCAGAACTGTGCACCACTGGTTACAATTTTTGTGAACGGTGCGATGTCGAACGTTATGCGGAAGATGCCGTATCCGGCCCCACATCCCAAATGCTTCAGGATTTGGCACAAGCGCATGATGTATATATCGCTGCAGGATATCCTGAGCGGGCGGGCGGAAAAATCTATAATTCCCAGTTGCTTGTAGGCCCTGCAGGAGTGGAGCACTCATACCGCAAAGTGCATCTTTTTGCAGACGAGAAGCGATTCTTCGCGCCGGGTGAATCATTTTATGTCAGCCAGCCCATTATGGGCGCACGCCTCGGACTTATGGTCTGTTTCGACTGGTTTTTCCCAGAATCCATGAGAACACTTATGCTCAAGGGCGCAGACATCGTTCTTCACAGCGCTAATCTAGTTCTCCCCTATTGCCCCGATGCCATGGTGACACGATGCATTGAGAATCGGGTGTTTGCAGTGACGGCCAACAGGGTTGGGACCGAGAGGGGCCTCACTTTCATAGGTTCTTCACAAATCACGGCGTGCAACGGTGAGATATTGGTCAGGCTCCCAAAAGAGGGTGTTGCAACCGCAATGGCACCGATACTGCCGCATGAGGCGAGAAACAAGGATGTGACTCCCCAAAACAATATCCTGAAGGATCTGGCACTGGATGCATACAGGATTAGCTAGCGGATTGCTCAGGGGATTCTGGCTTGACTTCCGGTTTCTTTTTTCCTGGGCAATCCATATTGACACAGGTTGACATGCCGCGTCTGCCCTTGATCATCGGAGAGCCGCATTCTGGGCATATTTCCGATGAAAACTCCACGATGCCTTTTTGGGGTAGAGGGTACGAGGTCTTGCACTCCGGATAGTTTGAGCATCCGATAAATCGCTTCTTGGTTGAGCGTGAAACAACGACTTTGAGGTCTTTTCCGCATTTGGGGCATTTGCTTAGATTTTCGTTTTCGCTGTTCTTTATCGCGGTAAAGAGCTCAGCCCCTATTTCATTCTCCTTTTTTTTGAATGTGCCAAGAATAGCCCTGAGCTGCACCTTTGCTTCGGATAGGACCGTTTCCCTGTCTTTTTTTGAGTCAAGGATTAGTTCCATGTCTTCCTCAAAATGCTTCGTAAGCGCTACAGACACGATTTCTGGGCTATATTTAGCCAAGGTGGACACAAGCGTCTGACCGATTTCGGTTACGGTAATTTCCCTTCCCTTTATGTATCCCCGTTGATAGAGCGTGTCCACAATATTGGCTCGCGTCGCCTTTGTGCCAATGCCCAGGGATTCCATTTCCTTGATGACCGAGGCAGGATTGAATCTGGCGGGGGGCTTTGTCATCTTCCGTGTCTTGTCATGTGTTTGGATGGTGATGTCCTCTCCCTTAGAAAATGAGGGAAGCTCATCAGCTGACGAGCGGGTGTATTTTCCATAGAACTCGAGCCACCCCTTCTCTATCATCCTTTGGCCGCGAGCCACAAATGGATGTGTATTGACCGCTATGGTCACGGTGGTATTCTCAACCTGTGCATCAGGCATAAACACCGCAAAAAAACGCTGTACGATGAGGTCGTAGAGCTTTTCCTGGTCTTTTGTAATCTTTTCCGGTCTGATGCCGGTGGGGTAAATAGCAGGGTGTGCGGGATCGTCTTTTTTTCCTTGGACTGGCAAAAGCGGTGTTTGAAGAACTTTTGCAGCCGATGCTGCATACAGGGGATTCTTTTTGAGCATAGATAGGATTTTCTCAAATCCCAATGATTTGGGCAGCTTCTGGGAAGAGGTACGGTGGTAGGATATGCACCCAGCTTCATATAGCGTCTGGGCAATTTCCTGTGTCCGCTTTGGAAGGTACTTGAAGTTGCCCCATGCTTCGGACTGCAGTACGCCCAAATCCATGGGGGTGGGTGTCTTTTTTTTGTTGCGGGTCTTTTTTAGTTCGCTTACCACGCCGTTTCTGCCCTTAACTTCCTTGAAAATAGCGTCTGCAACCTCTTTTTTTGTAATCTTTTTTGGGTAGCTTGCCTTCACAGGCATGCCATTTTTCTCAAAAAGGATATCAAGTAGCCAGTATGGTGTCGGCACGAATGCACCTATCTCTTTCTCACGTTCGCTAAGGAAAAACAATGTGGGTGTTTGTACCCTGCCGGCCGAGAGGAGGACATATTTGCGGGATACGCGCTTGACCGATGTCGAAAGCGCCTTGGATGTGTTAATGCCCCAGTACCAGTCGAGCTCGTGGCGGGTAAGGCCCGCCATGGCCATGGGAAAGTTGAGCGTATTCTCGCGTTGTTCGTACGATGCTATCAGTTCGTCCTTTGTCAACGTTGAAAACTTCATGCGGTGTGCCTTTTCCGGATCCATTTTGCATGCATGCGTTATTGCATTATACCCGATGACCGAACCTTCGATATCGTAGTCGCAAGCGTTTACCACCTCATCCGCATCCTGTGCCAAATCTTCTAGAATCCTAACATAGTCCTTGAGGTATGCCATTTTTTTGTCGTACTCGAATGGGGATACCCACACTATGTCAAAAAAAGGGTATTTGTCGATGGGGCGCGCCTGCCTGAGAGAATAGAGGTGTCCTACTGCAGAAGCGACTGTTATATCCTCATCGGGAAGGATGTAATATGATACCTTTCCTTTCTTTTTCCGTTTTGCGTCACCGAGCGCCTCGGCGATTTTTTTTGCAACATTAGGTTTTTCTGCAACGATGAGGGTTGTCATCTGCGCTACATACCTATTGCCCGATTTATAAGGTTATCCCTGTTATTCGTATGATTTTCCACCACATTTTGCGATGGTGCGGAGTGTTGCAGCAGCCATGACGGCTGTTATGGGAACGATGTAATTGGCCGTTGCCGGTGTCCTCTTGGTGCCAACATACCCCATGAGGGCCGGTGCCGTCGCCCCCAAAAGATACCCCTCGAAAAGAACATGCCCATCCCGGTGCCCCTGGGCGCAGGAGGTGTCCTAGTGGCGTAGAGCACAAAGAATATCTGCCATACCATATGTACGGCGGGACCCGAAATCAGCAGTGATACAATCATGAACGCACCATGTGGGTGCCATAGTGTACCGTATATGCTGGCACCGGCTATGCAAGTAAGCACGGCGAACGATATGCGCTTGTCGTAGGAGTCGGCCACTATGCCACCAAGGTACAGCCCGACGATGCTTATTTCTAAATATAGTGAGAAGAACACGCCAATAAGCGTTGATGACCTGCCAACGCCATTGAGGGCCACCGGAAAATACACTACAAATCCTCTGCACGACATGTCAAAAAGGCCTAGAGCGACAATAATGATCGCAAGTATGGGGACAAGCAGCTTCCTTGATTTGAATTTGGAACGGCTGCAGCGCTCTTTCCCCACCCTGAGCGCGTAAAGGAGTGCGATGGCAAATCCCAATATGGGGGAAAAGGCCAGGGTATACCTCCACCCGATGACGTCTGCAAGTGCCCCAGCAAGGGGCGGAAAGAGAAACATGTCGGCATTTCCCCCAATCCGTGGGTCCCAGTGTCCTTGCCTTGGTGCACGCTGAATCTTGTTGAGATCATAGCGACGCCAACAGGATGATAGATGCTTAGGCCGAATCCCGCGAGAAAATTGGCAATGAGGGGGGGCGTGTAGGATTGTGATGCCGCCATTAGGATAAACGAGAGCGATATCGATACGGTAACCATCAGTATAACGCTTTTTTATGCCTGAAATAGTTTGAGCCTGCGCCTACAAAAGCCTGCCCAAGTCTCATGGCGACCATCATTGACCCGCCAATTTCGCCAATCGTGCATAAGAGGGCGCCAGCGCCGCGGCGATGGCGGTAATAAGCGTGGGCACGATCATCTCAAATCCGTCGTTGATGAAATGTGCGCTGGTCATAAGTGCGAGAAATCTCTTGTTATCTTTTTCCATCGCCTTTTCTCTGCGGGTTGCAATTAAGCGTTTTGATGAGGGCTGGAATGGTTCCAAGGGGAAATACTTTAATCCTTGGTCAAACGAAGTGCTGCATGGCCTCTCTGAGCGTTTCCACCGGATGCTACATCACGCATGATTACGATGCGATATGCTCTGCGCTCTCCTCGTCTTCCGCGAAATCGGTGGAGGCTATCGTATACGAGCCCCATAGGGACATGCTGCCTCTGGTAACGGAGGCGTTTTCCACGTTTTCCAAGCCCGTGCCCGTGCTTCATGCATCTAAGCACATTCAGTTCTTTATCTCATCCCCTGGCATGGAATGCAACGCCGCAACCATGATACGGGAATCGGTCCACGCCGCCCACGACATCGGTGCATCTCTTGTCGTAGTGCATGCGTGGGACGGGCGATTTTTCGAGCTCGACATGGACATGATATGCAAGACGATGGCCGACTGCGCCGCATATGCCTCAGGCTTTGGCGTCACACTGTCCGTAGAGGCGCTGCCTTCGCGTGCGCAGTATCCTGGTATTCTCGTTCGCCAGCTTCTTGACGCATCACCGCTTCTCACGTTCACGCTGGATTTTGAGTATGCGGCGATATATGGCATGTTTCCATACCTTTTCAATATGTCCGACAGATTGTCAAACGTGCATCTTCGTGATTATGACGGGCATTGGATAATAAGGGGAAAGCGCTCGTACGTCCGCCCCGGATGCGGCAACATCGATTTTCACCAGTTGCTGGCAACACTAAAAAAAACAGGGTATGATGGAAATTACACCATTGAGGCCCCTTACGCTGATAGAGGGGATCTCGAGGATGACATCGCGTTTTTTGGCGGCATCATAGGCTGATTGCATCATATCCCTTGTCAAACGCCTTGCAATTGAGCTCAAAAAATCGTTCGGGAATCCTTTTCTTGACTGCGATAAGCAGTTCGTCGTAGCCCAGCGGTATGCCTGCCGCTGCGGAAACTTTTGCAAACGCCCCAACCATCACTGTGTTTGACGCAATCATATTTCCCGCGGCAACCGCGAGCCCCGTTGCGTCTATCATGTGTGGAATGACCTTTTTTCTCAGAATGCCCTCAATTGCAGCTATTTCCGGATACACAGCTGTCCCTGATGAAACACCCACCGGTATAACGGGGTGTTCATTCACGATGGCATGGGCCCCATTTTTCATGAATTCTAGATATCGCGCGGCTTCGGCGGGTTCGAATCCCAATAATACGTCGCCCTGCCCTTCGGGTGTTATCGACCCGAACACGTCATCGCCGAATCTTACATGCGCCACTACGCTTCCTCCCCGCTGGGACATACCGTGCGTTTCCCCAACCCTGACGTTCATGCCCTTGAGGATGGCTGCATTTGCTATTATCTGAGAGGCGACAAGCACACCTTGCCCGCCGACACCCGATATGACTATATTATACCCCATGTGATAACCTCTTCCTGAATAGTATTCAACTCGTCGTTGAGTCTCCCTTCCAAAAAGGAGGGGAGAAATCCTTTGTTATTACAACCATATTATAACGTATCATATAATCATTCCTATCAATTGTTTTTTCATAGTTTCTTTTTGAGTACAATATAATGACGGAATCCACTAAAACAATCAGTTTAAAATCATTAATCCAGATGAGGATTTAGGGGAGACTATCGACAAGTACACTGAAAGGATGAACTACGTATCTGGCCTTGCCTATAACAACAAGGAACCGATAAAAGCTGTCAATTGCAACATATCCCGAAGCATCATAGAATTTGCAATAAAACAAAACGTCTCATTCATATCAATAGAAGACCTGACAAACATTAGCCAAAAAACAAATCGTAAAGTCCCGAGGCCCTATCGTTACAAACACAGCAGCGGGGTGTTCGCCCAACTACAGGACTTCATCGGGTACAAAGCTCAGGGCAATGGCATCATTGTCATGCACGTAAACACAAGAAACACGTCAAGGACGTGTTCGGGATGCAATCACATCTCCCAAAAAAATAGGAAAGGGCTGCAATTCAAATGCAAGGCATGCAATCACCAGCTTCACGCAGACCTAAACGCCGCACGAAACATCGAACATCGTTCGAGAGACCTCAGATATACTCTGAGGTCTCAGGGGTATCCGTCAACCACCCATACGAATGCCTGTATCCTACAGGACGTTTGGGCCCTTTGCGTTAGCGAGGGGCAGTTGACATAATTTTTTAAATAGTTGTGGTATTGTGGTATTATGATAGTCATAGGGGGGGGCCTTGGTGGGCTGGTGACAGCCGCCTTGGGGTCCCGTCATGGGCAGGTCACGCTTTTTGAGCGGTCCGAAAAGCTAGGCGGGCGATTCAGGAATATATCCCAGGAGGGATTTCAGCTTACCACGGGCGCCCTTCACATGATTCCACACGGTAATACAGGGCCCTTGGCACAGCTGCTTCGTGAGGCTGGTGTTTCGTGCACCATAGTCGACTCTGCCCCATGGGGCACGTTTTTCCATGAAGGGAAGGAAGTACGATTTTCACAGATACAAAAGGAGCTTCCGATTTCTAAAAAGATTGCAGCTGCGCGCATGCTGTTTGAAATGAGGCATTTCACGGGGCCCGATAAGTCGGTAGAAGAATACCTTAACGCCCGATGGGATGACCCCGTTGTCCATCAGATTGCCCGGAGCTTTCTCGGATGGTCCCTTTCATGCACCACAGCGGACCTGCCTGCCCGTGATTTGTACCACATCGTAAAAAACACGTACCGTTATGGCGGGCCGGGCGTTCCCTTGGGCGGGTGTGGGGGTGTGGTGTCTGCACTTGAGTCGGTATTGCGGCAGCGGGGCGTTTCACTACACCATAAGAAGATAACGCGCATCTGTGTCGAGGCTGGCTCTGCCGTTGGGGTCGAGGACGAGGACGGCACATACTATGCTGACACTACGATCGTATCGGATATCGGCATAAAGGCGACATGCGGGCTTATTGAGCACGGTTTGTTGGAGCAGGCGTATCTTCAGGATGTGGCATCCATACCTGAGTCTGGGGGCATAAAAATCAATGTTTCATCGGATTCATCCCTCATTTCCCATACCGGTGTGCTGCTACCCCTTGGATTGGAGCGCGTGGAAGGGGTGAATCAGGTAACTAACATCGACCCGTCGCTTGCCCCTGCTGGCAAGCACCTTGTCATGGCTCACCAGACCTTGCGGGGTAAGAATCTGAGAACCGAGGTATCCCGCGGCATAGCCGATCTTGAGGAACTGTTCGGGAACAGTGATTTTGATGTGTTGTGCGCACAGTCATATTACGGTAAGAATCCTGTCAACAGGGCTTCACAGGGCCGTGACGTTTGCACGTTTCCCGTAAACGGTGTATTCCTTGTCGGGGACGGTTCCAAAGGGTGCGGCGGGATAGAAGTAGATGGAATTGCACTGGGCATAATTGCCCAGCGCGCCGCAATGGGATTGTGATATCCCATTATTAAATATTGAATGATTATTTTTTGAGTATTATTTCTATAGCAGACACATTTGATGAACTTCCATCTTCTCTGGTTATCGATTCAGTAGATGTCCGTATATCTTCGATTCTTACATCGGGCATGAACTTGTTCTTTACTATTTCCGCCACGTCCACGGTGCGTGATATTGCCCTGCCTCTCGCTTTTAGAGTGACTTCGCTCGCGTGTCCCTCATTGAACTGCGTAATCACCGCAAGCACGTAACTCATTTGGGGTTTGCTGCCAATGTATACAATGTCTTTTCCGAAGGATTCTGTCATTAATTCATCTCCCATATCAAATAGAATAACATACGTATTCATTTTTTTGATTAAGTTAATTATATTTAATTCTTATGCCATATAATCATTTTTGAGGAATATAAATGTATTATTTGGAATAATAGTGTATTGCATGGTATATTAAGTAAACTC
>CAYSZY010000058.1:0-9098 GCA_964435645.1 uncultured Thermococci archaeon
ACTCATTCACAAGGGCGGAGGGGGAACCGGCTACAACTTTTCGAGCATCAGGGCCGAAGGCGCCCCGGTACAGTCCACAGAAGGTGTGGCATCAGGACCGGTATCATTCATGAAGATATTCAACGCCGCAACAGAGGTCATCAAGCAGGGGGGTAGGAGAAGAGGGGCCAACATGGGCATCCTAAACGTATGGCACCCTGACATCATGACGTTTATCAGGGCCAAGACGGAAGAGGGAGAGATATCCAACTTCAACATCTCCGTCATGCTCAACGACGAGTTTATGGGATATGTTGAGGAAGACGACCTGCAACACCAATGGATCACGCACCCCTATACCGGCGCGGCAAACACCGTTGGCGAGATTTGGGAAGGCATCGTCGATGGCATCTGGAAAAACGGCGAGCCGGGCGTGCTGTTCTACGATGCCATCAACAATAGCAATCCTACACCCAATCTCGGCCCCATAGACACAACAAATCCCTGCGGCGAACAGCCGCTCCTTCACTTTGAGAGCTGTGTGCTCGGTTCGATAAATCTATCAAAGTTCATAACGGCGGGTGCCATGGATTACGCATCGCTTGACAAAACGACAAGAATGTCAGTACGATTCCTTGATGCGGTCATAGACAAGAACAAGTTCCCTATCAAGCAGATATCAGAGGCGACGCTTCTAACCAGGAAGATAGGGCTCGGCATCATGGGCATGCACGACATGCTCCTGGAGCTCGGCGTTCCGTACGATTCGCCGGAAGGAAGAGCGTTTTGCGGGTCTGTCATGGAGCACATCACGCGCGTTGCGAACGAAGAGTCTTCACGCATCGCGGCCGACAAGGGGAGCTTCCCCGCATGGGAAGGAAGCATCTGGGGGGATACCCCAATGCGAAATGCCGCGCTAACCACCGTTGCCCCCACGGGCACCATTTCGCTGCTGGCAGGGTGCTCAAGCGGCATCGAGCCCATATTCTCATATGCGTACACGAGGAAAAATACCGTCGGCAAAACGTTTGACATAATCCATCCTGTTTTTGTGGCACAACTCAAAAGCGCTGTTGATGCCGCGGGATTCTCGGGATTCGAGGCTTCGCGCCGATGCGAGGCGGTCATGGAGCACGTGCACAAGACCGGAACCATACAGGACGTTGACTGGCTACCGGAATCGTTCAGGCGCCTGTTTAAGACGGCAATGGACATCGCGTGGGAAGACCATGTCATGATGCAGGCAGCATTGCAACCGCATGTTCACGCATCCATCTCAAAAACTATAAACATGCACAACGAGACCACCAGGGACGACGTTGCCCGGGCGATTATCATGGCATGGCACGCGGGAATCAAAGGCATGACCATCTACCGCACGGGAAGCAGGGAGGACGTGGTGCTTTCGCTTAAAGATGAGGAAAAGGCGCCGCACCCTCCGGGCTTCAGGCCGAAGGAGCTTGACGGAAAGACGTACCTCTGCTCATCCGGTTGCTGCAGGTTATATATCACCATCAATCTTCTCGACGGCGCCCCATGGGAGGTCTTTATCAGGACTGTTGGAAAAGGGGGATGCGAGGCTAACTCCAACGCCCTGGGCAGGTCGATATCGACCGGATTGCAAAACGGCGTGCCATATCAGAAATTTGTACGTCAGCTAGGCAAGGTCAGCTGCATCGCCGCGCTCAAGAATGCCAAGTCCGAAGGCATATCCTGCGCCGATGTCGTCGGCAAGTGCATAGAGCTTGCCGCCCACGGCATGTCTGTCACCACGCTTGAGGACTGGAACATCAAGACCGTCAAGGGGGAACCATCCTGCCCGGAGTGCGGAAGCACGCTCGACTTCGGCGAAGGGTGTAATCAGGGTATCTGCAAGGCCTGTGGGTGGAGTGGCTGTTCCTAAAGAGAGGCATTGCCCCTTTCCTTTTCTACGCTGCGCACAAAAGCACGCAACCCCCTCATAAACCACACATGCCCGAATATAGAGGAAAGAAAATCACCCACGGCAATTGAAACCCATACGTATGCCACTGGCTTTCCAAGAAACAAGGTAAAGAGAACGGCAAGCGGCACGGATACAAACCCCGATCGTATCAAGGCAAGAAAGAGCCCGGGATACCCCTTTCCCAATCCTTGGAATCCTGATGCCGCAAGCAGCGAGAACGGCAGGAAAGGGTAAAAGATGCACATCACGCGAAGATATGTTCTCCCCATCGAGAGCACGCCTGGCTCGTCGGTAAACACCCGGAGTATCAAGTCGGGAAAGATAAAGAATGCCAGCGAGCATACGCACATGAAGACCACAAGCAACCGGAGGGAATAGCGGTGTATGTAGCGGATCTTTTCCGGTTGGCGTGACCCCTTGAAGAATCCGACTGCGGAGACAAAAGCGCTCGAGAGGCCGATCATAGGAAGAAATACCACAGACTCCACCCGAAATCCCAGCCCAAACGCGGCGATGGCATCTCTGCCGAATGGCGAGATGATGTCGTTGAGGAAAAATAGGGAAAGCGAGAGCGCCATCTGGGAAAGGGATGCAGGAAATCCTACGTCAATGATACGCCGTAGTATTGATGTGTCGACTGCAAATCCCCGTATCCGGGGCTGTACAACGGAGCTTCGGCGCACAAACAGGTAGTGGAGCACCATGCCTGTTACCACGATACGGGACACGATTGTTGCAATTGCCGCACCCTCTACACCCCACCCGAATGTAAAGATAAAGAGCGGGTCGAGGATTACGTTTATTACCGCTGCGGTAGCCATGAACTTCATAGGGCGCCTCGTGTCGCCCTCCCCGCGCAGCACGGCGTTTCCTATTATGTTTAGGTAGATAAACAAGGACCCGAGAATAATCGTCGACAGATACCCGATCCCATATGCATACACCTCAGCAGGGGGATCAAGCGATAAAAGCAAAAAATCAACACTCAGTACGCCGACAACAGTTGTTATGGCCCCGCAGACCACAGCAAGCAGCAGCGCATGGCCAGCCGCCGCATTGGCGTCCTTCATGCGCGATGCGCCCAAGGACCGGGCGATAAGCGACTGTGCCCCGATGCCGAATCCCGAACCGAGTGCGATGACAAACATCTGGAACGGGAACGCGAGGCTTACCCCTGCAATGGCATCGACGCCCAGCCTGGCGACAAAGATGGTGTCAACGATGTTAAATCCAGTCTGAAACAAAAATGCCACGACCATAGGTATGGCGAGTTTGAGCAACCCCTGAGAAGGATGGGCGTCTAGAAACGCATACTGGGGCGAAACCGCCGTAGGTGTGGCCATGAGGTAATGGGTATGAAAGCGCTTTAAAAGCATTGCTGAAACGGTCCCCCGGGCAAGCGGATGTGTACAAACATTAAAAAAAGGATTTGGCAACTATCCATCATGCCCGACCAGTATCCCGCGCTCTGCAATCGCTGCAGCCAACGGCTGGGGCTTCCCCCCTCGGAGGGGGAACCATGCGAAGTGTGCGGCAATGTGCTTGAGGATATGACGCTCATCGACGGAATCAATCCTGATTTTGAGTATGAATCGTTCAACATAGGCATTGTCATACCGCCATCAGCGATAAAACGGGAGGCAGAACTCGTTTCCGAATACCAGCTCCGGGGCATACGGAGCTTTAAGACGGAGTTCAACAAAGAGCTGCGCGATGTGCTGTCAACCCGTCTCGGCAAGGCAGTTGACCTCGTAGGGCCCGACGTGGTCTTTGAGGTGAACTACCCAAAGAAACGGGTCTTTTTCCACATCAAGTCGCTCACCATCTACGGCAGGTACAACAAGTACGACCGGACCATCCCGCAAACCAAGTGGCACTGCAAGGCATGCCGCGGCAGGGGATGCGAACGGTGCAACTTCACCGGAAAGATGTACCCCACCTCGGTTGAGGAAATAGTGGCCGAACCGATTCTTGCCGCGACGAGGGGAAGGGAGAGCAGATTCCACGGTGCAGGGCGGGAGGACATAGATGTAAGGATGCTTGGCGATGGGCGGCCGTTTGTCCTCGAGATTATCTCACCTAAAGTGCGAACTATCGACCTGCCTGCGCTAGAGGAAGCCATCAACGGGGACGAGCGCATCAGGGCCAGGGGGCTTAGGCACTGTGAGAAATCACTTGTCGAGCACATAAAAAATGGTAAGTTCAGAAAAACATACTGCGCTCTTACGGATGAATGTCTTACAGAAGATGAGATAATAAAAATTGAAGATGAATTAACGGGTGAAATCGAGCAAAGAACACCTATTCGGGTCTCTCATCGCAGAAGTGACCTTATACGAAAGAGAAAGGTTTATAAAGTAACAGGCAAGAACAATAAAACTACTGAACTTGAGATTTACTGTGATGGGGGTCTTTACATCAAGGAGCTTATATCCGGTGATGAAAGCCGAACTATCCCAAGTGTATCACATATTCTCAATAGACAGGTGCTTTGCAAGCAATTGGATGTAATCAAGATCCACAGCGATATCGATATCTAGGTGATAACAATGACACTCAAGTCAAAAGGGTTTAGAAGGAGTACGAGAGCGAAGTTGTCCAAGAAGAGCCGAGAACGGGGACTTATCCCCATTACCCGATCCCTTGCGACCTTTGACGTGGGGCAGAAAGTGCACATTGTGCTGGAACCTTCCGTGCACAAAGGGATGCCGCACCCACGATTCCACGGGCTGACCGGAACGGTTATTGAGCAGAGGGGACGCAGCTTCTTGTTGCAAGTAAGAGAGGGAAATGCAAAAAAGGTCATCATAGCACGGCCCGAGCACCTCAAAGCCCAACCACAGTGATTGTACATGATAGGGAAAAAGATAATTGACGAAAAAAATGTTACTCAAGCTGAGGCACGGATCTTCCTTGAGGACAGGGAACTAGGCGGGGAACTGCTCTATGAGCAAAAAACAGCACTAGATATTATAAGGTACTTTACCCATATATCAAAGGACCACGCATTAGAGATAGTAACTAGGTTAGCTGAAGACGTACCCAGAATCAAAAATGAGAACATAATTAAAATCGTCGATTTGATGCCCGAAGACAAAGAAGACCTCAACGTAATTTTTTCCAAAGAACGCATTATACTCACCGATGACGAAATAGCGAAGATTCTGGAAATAGTCGACAACTATCGATAACAAATGGGATCAGAGGTGGGATTCGATGCAAACAAAATTTGAAACTAAAGGCATAGTGCTGGATTATCTTCCTAACGGTCACTTCAGGGACGACACCCCTTCATACAAACGAGTGCCCTTGGCGCAGATTGTAGGCGTGAACTTTTTTTCATTGCTTGAAGTCGTTCCAAAGGAAGAGGTGTCCACACACGACACCGTATTCATCGGAAAAGGGGACCGCCAAAGGATCTCCCACGTAAAAAGAAGGATATACTATGACGAGCTCACATCATTTTCTAGGTCGGAACTTGAACCTATCATCAAGGACATCATCGCTGAGGATGAGCAGCGCTTCGTGTGCTTCTTCAATGATGCCGGGCCCATATCCATACGGTCGCACCGCCTTGAGCTCCTTCCCGGTGTAGGCAAAAAGCTCATGAAAGAGATACTCGCAGAGCGCGAGAAAAAGAAATTCGACAGCTTCAAGGAAATTCAGGAACGGATTGCATCAATACCGGATCCAGCCAACATGATAGTCAAGCGTATTATGGAAGAGATTATGGAAACTGACGAAAACAAGATGAGGTACTTCATCTTCGTAAAGGCAGGTAAAAGATAACCTTTTATCATCCTTTTTTTATTATTTGATATGTTTGAGGACCCGCGTCGCATCCTGGCCCGCCATGGCGCATCCGCAAAAAAGCGCTATTCCCAAAATTTTCTCATAGCACCCTCTGTAGTTGATGCCATGGCCGCCGATGCAGCGGGGACGGTGCTTGAGGTGGGACCAGGAGCCGGGACACTTACCGCCGCCCTCGCTGAGCGGGCAGACAAGGTTATCGCCGTCGAGCACGACCCCGATATGGTGCAGATCCTCAACGAGGAATACCAGTGGGATAATGTGGAGATAATCGAGGCGGATGTCCTGGGGATGGACCTTCCACCGTTTGACCGGTGCATCTCATCCGTACCCTATGCCATATCGTCCCCCCTGCTCTTCAAGCTTCTCCCACTCCCGTTCGAATCGCTCACGCTCCTTCTGCAAAAGGAGTTCTGCCAAAAGTTACTCATGAAAGGGCCGCCTTCGCGGCTGTCGATGATGGCGGGCAGCTATGCGGACACAACCCTGGTAAAACAGGTGAAACGCACAGCATTTTTTCCACCCCCCGCAGTGGACTCCATGGTGGTACGCATCGTGCCCAACAGGAAGGTTGCCGTCGACAGCATGTACAAGGCTGTCGTAACGGCACTGTTTACCCACAAAAAAAAGACGGTGAGAAATGCGCTTGTCGACGGGAGGGAAATATTTAACAAAGAAAAAGGCGAGATTACCACCATTGCAGGCGGCTCGCCGTACGCACAGGAGCGCGTTACAGCGCTTGATGTGTACATGATACGGCAGATAGCAAACTACCTTTCTGCCACATTTGAAGAAGGTGCCCCATGATGGATACGAAAACAACGGTTATGGAAAGGCTCCGCAGCATCCCCGGCGTCGTGCTGGTACGCGAGCTGACGGAAGAGGATATTATCAACGTGAAGAAAATTGAAAGCAAGGCGGAGGAAAACGGCGCGGCAGGAGGGCTTATGAAGTATGTGAACAAAGGCGTGTGGAGCACGCTCAGCCGCCAGCATATCATGCTTATGGTAGCAGACGACAATCAGGGATTCCGTGAAGCGCCGTCCACGTGGACGGTCATGGTAGACGACAGGGGAAACGTCGTGGGGGAATGGCTCTGCAAGGACCGGATTCCAGACGTGCAAAAAAACGAGAACGCGACCTTTATCAGCGATGACTTTGTCATCTATCGAGACAGGCCGCGGCACGGCGAATGCTCGTTCCTTATGCCACCGGTGCCCGTCCCGGAACTCAACGGGGTCGAGGGGATCAAAAGTGTCATGAGCGGAAGCGTTTCTGCCCCGACAGACATCTACCTCAAAAAGACTATTGACATGGACGAAAATTTCTGGACCATATTGGTGGGTTATGATGACAGCGATTGAAATCGGTATGTATGCACGGTACAAAAACACCGGGACGGTTGGCAAGGTACTGGAAATTATGGAAGAGGACGGCATTACCTTCGCCCTCCTTGACAGCACAGACCTGTTTTACGATATAACGTATCTCGAGCAGGCTGAAAAACCGCGTGAAAAAAAGGCAGTAACATCAGATATAGACACATCGATGCGAACAGCGGCGGAGCTTCAGGATGCCCTCGCATCCGGCGAGATGAGCGAAAATATCGGTGGCGGATAATCAACCCGTTGTCATAGGAATTCGAACGCGGCCATGGCGGCAAGCTGGGCGAATCGCTTCGTCTGGCCGCTGCCAATCACAATGATGTCACCCTCGTCGAGGTCACATGCCTCGACAAGCCGTGCCACGTCGTCGGGATATTCGTCCTCAAGGTCCATAAAACCGGGCGGCATAGCAAGTTTGCCTTTGGTGTAGACCATAATGGTGGCGCCGTCGCCGCCAATCTTTATTGCCTCGTCACGCTGAGCGATGGCGTTGGTAAGGGCGGACGGGTCCTTTTTTGTGACAATGACATAATCATAGGTACCTAAGCTGAGATTTCCCGCATCGAGAAAAAACGCCTTGTGAAAATACGGCATTGAAGCGAGATACGCGCGGCCTTTTTTTGACAACGACTGCCCTTGTGGAGTGGACTCTATATGCCCCTGGGACATAAGCTTTCGGAGAATCGTGCGTACAGAGCATTCGGTAAGCCCCACCTCATTGCGCAGAAGATGGCGCCCGATAGGCTCCATGACAGCAATGGTTTGCAGTGTACGGCATACATCGTACGGATGAAAGTTTGGTTGCGGTCCTGCACCCATGGATACCATATCCATGGCAGCGATAAAAAGATTATGGTACCTACAAAAACATTACTTGCTAAAAAGCGCATTTCCCACCTGTGTCGCTATGCCATAGGTGTTGTCACGCTTGCCGTAATGCTTCAGGCCGGCCTTCCATACATCTATCTCGCAGATGTCCGCACTGACGATGGGTGCTTTGCACGCGCGCGTCTTGGTAATAAGGCTCATCATCTCGGCAAGTGAAAGACCCTTGTAGTCTATAAATCGTGCACCGAAGAGTGCGTTTCGTGAACCCACATCAATATCAACCGAAACATGCAGTGCAGAGACATCCAGGCGCGAAGGGTCGAATGAGCGGGGATTTGCCGCAATACGCTCCTTGGGGATTATCTGCACGCCAAGATCCTCATAATGGTGATAAAACTCGAGGAATCGCTGGACACGCTCGTCAGCTATGGATGCCGTCTTTCCAGAGGGGTAATCGGAGACCCCTGCTATTATGACATTCGAAGGTTCTATTTGCTTCTCATCTATGAGCTTGAAGAGAAATGAGTCGGCGTTGAAGCTCTGCGGGCGTGAAACCACAAACGGGTCGTTCGGGTCGAAGTGCGACTGGGGATTCGTATCGATATCATACTGGATAAGCCCGCAGCGGTAGCTTGGCAGTATGCCGTCAAAATGGCTGTCGAATATGACAATGCCGCAGTCCTCCTTGCCGTACTGTTCGCATGCGTGGAGTATCGGTGCTGCTGCCATAGAGTGGTCGACTGCTATGAGGAGCGTACGCGTTGTGCCGATGGTGTCGTCAATGCCCTGCTTGACTGCCTGGGCATATTCCCAGCATCCATCGGCATCGATAAATGCCACATAGTTCTCAACAGTGCACATGAAAAGGTCATCAGGGGGCGGTACTGGCGTAAGCCATGCCTCAACAGGAAACGCACCCATTAAAGTATGGGGAACAGAAAGCGTATCTGCCAATGCAAGATACGGGTCGGTGTACGGAAGCGAGGCCCTGAGGCGGGCATCATGCTTCCGGAGCACCACATCCTCTCGCTCATCTGGATCGAGGGCAACCCCTATGACGACAACATCTTCCATATATTTCCCCCCTCTAATGCCACATATAAATTTTTTGTTATTTTCCGGCAATTAATCGCATGATGCCCTATGTATGC
>CAYSZY010000059.1:0-9057 GCA_964435645.1 uncultured Thermococci archaeon
TAGGAAGCGTGCCGACCATAAAACCCCATTGGCTTTAGCCGTGGGAGTATGTCAGACCACATGGACGCTCGCGTATTTCTGCGCCAATCCCCTGATTATCGGGGTCATGCTATATGTAAGGGCATATAAACTCAAGCACGCCCTGACCTAATTGCCCCTGAACTGCGTCCCCGTCAACTTGGTAACGATGAAAGGAAGGAAAAACGCGAGCATGATGAGCACAAATGCCACATAGACCATTAAGTCGTGCACAAACTCAGCAGAAATCCATGCAATGAGACCGGCGATGACAAGGGTCTTGGAATATACATTCATAGGTCGATAACACAACAATATATTATAATTGTTTGCATCATGGGATGGATTATAAATCTCCCCTGCCAATATGTGCCAATGGCAAAGATCGGATTTCTCCTCAATCCCATCGCAGGAATGGGCGGCAGCGTCGGGCTCAAGGGGACCGACGGCATGGTGGGCGAGGCACTACGAAGGGGCGCCCGGCCGCAGGCGCAGGTGCGGGCGCGGGAATTCCTGTCAGCGCTGGCATCATTTGATGCTCCGGGGCTGGAATGGATGACGTGCGGGGACCCTATGGGATTCTCCGTGGTCGCTCCGTTTTTTGACACGGTGCTGCGTGTTTATGACCCGCCATCGCAAACCAGCAGGGACGATACGATTGCCGCGGCAAGAGCCATGATTGAGAACGGCTGCGAGCTGATAGTCTTCTGTGGAGGGGACGGTACGGCGCGGGACATCTACGGCGCCATAGGCGGCACTGTCCCCGTTCTCGGCATACCTGGGGGCGTCAAGATGTACTCGGGGGTATTTGCCATAACACCGGCTGCAGGAGCCACCCTCCTGGGCGCATACCTACGAGGTGAAGCCCAGATTGGCGAAGCGGAAATTGTAGATATCAACGAGGATGCATACCGCAGGGACCGCATCTCAACGTCGCTGTACGGCATAGCAAAAACACTATACGAACCGGTACTGGTACCCTCATCCAAGGAAGCGGTAGTGGGGCCGGACGAGGACGTATGCAAGGAGGACATCGCACGGACAGTCGTGGAGATGATGGACGATAAAACATGCTACATCATCGGCGCAGGCAGCACGGCGGCGCACATTGAGTCATCAGTGGGGCTGGACCCCACGCTGCTGGGCATAGATGTCGTCCGTGGCGGAAAATTGGTGGTGCGGGACGCTGACGAATCCGCACTGCACGCCATCCTCGACGACTGTGCCAGTGCCAAGCTCATTCTCTCGCCCCTCGGCGCAAAGGGCGTGCTCATCGGGAGGGGAACCGGCCCCATCACCCCGTCGGTGCTTGGTCGCATCGGCATTGACAACATCGTTGCGGTGGCCACCCCGCTCAAGCTCGCCGCGTTGCCACAACTGTTGGTGGATACCGGAAATAAAGAATTTGACGCCCTCATTTCTAAAAAAGGATATCTATCTGTCATAAATGGATATAGAACCTCGACAATGAAAAAAATAGGCTTGCAAAACGTTTAAATATCGATTATCGTGTTTTCATCACATGAAGGCAGCTGTGAAAGTAAGGGCCGAACCACGCGGGACCGAAGTGATGGATGTAGATATGCCAACTCCGGGTCCAAATGACGCGCTGATAAAGATGGATGTCGTCTCGATCTGCGGGACAGACATGCATATCTACAACTGGGACGCATGGGCCCAGAGCAAGATAAAGATACCGTTTATCTACGGTCACGAATTCTGCGGAACCATTGTCGAGGCCGGCAAGAACGTTGACTACCTCCAGGAGGGGGACTGCGTTTCCGGTGAGTGCCACGTCTACTGCGGGCACTGCCACCAGTGCAAAATGGGCAATCAGCACATCTGCGAGAACATGGTGGCGTTCGGTGTGAACACCCCCGGAATATTCTGCGAGTACCAGGCGCTCCCTGCACAGAATCTCTGGAAGAACGACACCTCGGTCCCCGCAGAGTACCTCTCCCTCCAAGACCCGCTTGGAAATGCCGTGCACACGGTCTTTTCCGCGGGAAACATCGCAGGGAAAAACGTTGCGGTGCTCGGCTGCGGGCCCATCGGGCTTATGGCCATCGCGATTGCCAGGGCAGCAGGCGCGGCCTCCGTTACTGCAGTTGGCCACACAAACGAATACCGGCTCGGCCTTGCAAAAAAGCTCGGGGCGGATCTCGTCCTCAAGAAAGGTGACGACCTCGCCAAGGAAACAGCATCAATGACCGATGGGGTGGGATTTGACGCGGTATACGAAATTACCGGCAACCCCCACGCAGTAACAAACGGCCTCAAGATGGTCAGGGCGGGCGGCACGCTTGCGCTGCTGGGAATCTTCAACGACCCGGTCACCATCAATCTCACCGACGATGTCGTCTTCAAGTGCGTCGACATCAAAGGAATATACGGCCGCAAAGTCTGGGACACGTGGAACATTACCAACGGATTACTGAGGGCAGGCACGCTGGACCTTAATACCATTATTACGCATAAATTTAAGTTCGAGGATATCTTACAGGGATTCGAGGCGATGGCTAGCGGCAATTCAGGCAAGGTCATCCTCACATTCTGATTATGGTGATACGAATGGAACGAAATTCAAAAGCATTCCTCAAGGAAGAGTACGACAAGCTCAAGGCAAACAATCTCGAGTGGAAACTCCGCGTCCTTGAAGGGCCTTCCACACCCCGTACCGTTGTTGACGGCCAGCCCGTCATCATGCTGTGTTCAAATAACTACCTTAATCTTTCAAGCAATCCCCGCCTCATAGAGGCATCGGTAAAGGCGACCAAGGAATTCGGCGTCGGGTCGGGATCGGTCCGCGCCATAGCAGGGAATATGGGCATCCACGTCGCCGTGGAGCGGCAGCTTGCTGAATTCAAGGGCTGCGAAGCGACGCTCGTATACCAGACAGGATTTGCAGCCAATTCGGGCCTTATCCCACAGCTTGTGGGAAAGGAAGACATCATCATCTCGGACGAACTCAATCACGGCAGCATCATCGACGGTGTTCGCCTCGCCAGGGGGGACAAGGGCATCTACGGGCACCAGGACATGGGCGGCCTTGAGGACCAGCTCAGAAAGGCTGACAAGGCAGGGTACCGAAGGATTCTCGTCATCACCGACGGTGTGTTCTCCATGGACGGGGATGTTGCCCAAGCCGATAAGATTGTAGGGCTCTGCCAGGAATACGGCGCTATGTCGTACTTTGACGACGCGCACGGAGAGGGTGTGCTCGGCCCGCACGGCGAGGGTATTGCCGCACACTTTGGCCTCGAAGGGCAGATTGACGTTGAAATCGGTACGTTTTCAAAGGCGTTTGGTGTCGTCGGCGGCCTTGTTGGCGGCAGCCAGGATCTCATCAACTGGGCGTACAACACGTCCCGCACGTGGTTGCTTTCAGGCTCGCACCCACCGGGCGTGGCCGCTGCCCAGCTTGAGGCGGTAAAGGTGCTCCAAGAGGAGCCCGGACACCACCAGAGGTTATGGGAAAACACAAAATACTTCAAGAAGGGGCTTCAGGAGCTCGGATTTGATACGGGCGACTCTGTAACGCCGATTACGCCGGTCATGTGCTTCGAGTCCAAGACCGCAAAAGCCCTTTCAGACCACCTGTACAAAAACGGCGTGTTTGCTCTGCCCATCGTCTTTCCCATGGTGGCGCAGGGCAAGGCACGCATACGCACCATCATGAACGCCGGATTGACCCACGACGACCTTAATGACGCGCTCAACGCGTTTGAGAAGGCCGGTAAAGCGGTCAAGCTCATATAGGTAGGGGGTGGTGCCTTGTACAAGGTAGTCGTCTTCGACCTTGACGGCACGCTCATAGAGCACGAATCGTCGTGGGTAACGCTGCACCGGTACTTCGGCGCGGCTGGCCACGACGTTGACGCCAACATGGACGCGTTTATGGACGGGCACATCGACTACAGCCAGTGGATGGATCTCGATATCGGCCTGTGGAAACGCAGGCACCCGACGCTTGACCATGTGGAAGACGCATTTAGCGTGGTAAAGGTACCACAAAAAACGGTCGATGCCATCGCTCGCCTCAAGGCGGCGGGCATCAGGACCTATATCGTTTCTTCAGGCATAGATGTGCTTGCCCAATCCGTGGGAAACCAGCTCGGGGTGGACGGCGTCTATGCGAACACCCTCAATGCGGATGACAACGGTGTGCTCACCGGCACAGGCACCTGTGCCGTTGACCCGCTGCGAAAGCACGAGGTCGTCATAAAGATAGCAAAAAGGGAAAGCGTTCCCATGGGGGACATTGCCTGCGTAGGGGACACAAAGTATGACATCTCGATGTTTGAGGGTGTAGGGGGCACGTTCGCACTCAATCCCAAGCACCAGGAGCTTATTGATGCCGCTGACGCATCCTTCGACGACATTACGGACCTCGTCGCGCATATCCTGATGGAATGAAACTTTTTGCGGATTGCCACGATATCGCCGCACTTATTTTCGCTTCATCGACATTCCAATGACCGCAACGATGGCAAGGGGCACGAGCCCGCCGAGGGCATATGCTAGTGGGAACGACAAGCCACTGCCTGATCCAGACGGCGGCACAAACGGCGGAGCTTTTGGGGATGAACCCGAAGAGATGCCAGAAATTGAAAGAATGGAACATTTTCCCTGTTTGCCATGTATCACGCTTCACATCCACAAGGCGCTTGCGGCCACGCGCTGGATGGTGACGCCAGGGAAAGTTCATCCGATGCCGCAAGGTATGATAACGGCACGAGAGGGACGATAATAGGCAAGAGTGTAACAGCAAATACAAATAGGGTGAAAAGGATTGCAGTGCCATAAGCATATCAGAATCAAAACTCAAAATATATTCTGTGTATGGCCAGGTTCACATTCTGTTGATGATGCTCGCAAGATACCCCGCGCCGAATCCGTTGTCAATATTTACGACACTTACCCCCCCAGCGCAGCTGTTGAGCATTGAAAGGAGGGCTGCCAGACCCCCGAAGCTCGCCCCGTAGCCGACGCTTGTCGGCACCGCTATGACGGGGGCGTCCACGAGGCCCGCGACAACGCTTGCAAGCGCCCCTTCCATGCCTGCAACGGCAACGACCACACGTGCGCCGCGGATACGGTCGATATTTTCAAAAAGCCGGTGAATTCCTGCGACACCCACATCCGCTATAATTTCCACCCTATTTCCTAAAAAAAGGGCCGTCTCTGCCGCCTCTTCCACTACAGGAAGGTCTGCGGTACCCGCCGTGACGATTGCGATATATGACTCGGTGACAGGGACTTTCTTTTGGACGATAGAGATAATCCGAGCACGCGGATTGTAAGAGGCATTGGGAAAGCGCCCCCGTATCGCAGCATACGCCTCAGGTGACGCCCTTGTTGCCAGCACATTGGAATCGGCGCCTATAAGCGCTTCCACGATCTCGACAATATGCTCCACGCTCTTTCCTTCGCAATAGACAATTTCAGGGGCACCTGTTCGGCGCTCCCGTTGCGTATCTACCTTAGTATGGCCCAAATCTGCATACCCTGCCAAATTCAGCGCCCCGACCGCATCGTCTACGGATACGGTACCGTCACGAACTTCCCCCAAGAGCCGCCTGATATCATCCGTGTCCATGTTCCCACCTAGAGGGGGCTTTCTGCGTCGTACGCCCCCGCGCGGTACCCAGCAAGGTCCAGTGAAACGTATTTCCATCCAAGTTCTTTTAGATTGCGGTCGATACGGTCCAGCTTCTGGGCATCGAAAAATCGCTTGAAATCATCACGCCCGACTTCGATGCGCGCACCCTCCCCATCTGCACGCACCCGGACGGTCACGATGCCGAGTGTATGGAGAAATGCCTCCGAACGCCCTATGAGCTCCAGGATATCAACAGTCACGTCCACCCCATACGGAAGCCGTGTGAGGAGGCAGGGGCCGGATGCGGACTCGTTGAGCTGGACGCCCTTTGATGATAGGAGAACACGCACCATGTCCTTTGTGATACCTTCGTCGGCAAGCGGGGTTGAGATGCCGAGCTCCCGAATAGCCTGCATGCCGGGCCGATGTGCCCCAAGGTCATCCGCGTTGGACCCGTCGAGTATGGTTCGGAATCCGTGCTCTCGTGCAATCCGCCCGATTTCCCGGTACATTTCACGCTTGCACAAATAGCATCTGTCACGAGGATTGTCCATAAGCTCATGCGCAAATGGAAGCAATACCTCGAAGTAGTCCACGCCCCAGTCAAGGGCAAGCTTTCGCGCATAGTCGACCTGGGTGCGGGACATGTACGGCGCAATGGCGGTGACAGCAGCCGCGGCGTCCCCCAACACGTCGCGGGCGGCGTAAAGCAGCAGCGTGCTGTCAAGTCCCCCTGAAAATGCCACAATGGGGCGTGAAGACTCCTCAAGGCGCTTTTTGAGCCGCCGGTATGCATCCTTATGGAACATGCCCGCCACCCATCGCATCTCGAACAGCCTGATATATCCTGATTATAGGAACGCCGGCCTCGGCGGCAAGGCGCCTGCAGTCGCCATACTCGGGCTTCTCCCTGATAAGGGCCCCACCGAGGTACGCCCCCTTGACGCGCACCGGCCCATAGGAGGTATGCACAGTTCTCATGTCCCTCTGCATCATGTGTTTTGATATCGAAAACGAACGCACGCCCAGCGTAGTCGTTTCGGTAAAAAGTGCCTCGATAAGAGCAGGCTCGTCGGGCTTTTCGCACAAAACGCTCAGAAGCGTTCCCGGCCGCCCCTTTTTCATCACAATGGGGGTGGTATACACATCACGGGCGCCGAGGGAAAAAAGCGTATCTGAAACATAATCGTACAGTTCAGGATTCATGTCGTCTATGTTCGTTTCGAGAATAAGCGCGTCCCCCCGGTCCCATATCGCATCTCCAGACTCGTGTGAAGTCCCGCGGTATACGCGCAGGACGTTAGGAATTTCCGTGTCACGCGTTCCGATTCCGTACCCCACACCCTCAATTTCAAACGATACATTTTCCCTGTACTCCTGCACATACTCAGCAAGCAGCGCAGCCCCTGTCGGCGTGGTGGTCTCATGCCCTACCGCCCCGAGCCGTACCGGGGCTCCCCTGAGTATCTCCACCGTTGCCGGGGCCGGGACTGGTATGCGCCCATGCGCACATGTCACAAAACCCCCGCCAAGTTCCACCGGCGAAGAATAGATGGCATCGGCACCCAGATAGTCCACGCAGATGGCGGCACCGACGATATCGACAATGGCATCGGTAGCGCCGACCTCATGGAAATGCACCTCGTCGACAGACGTCCCGTGCACTGCTGCCTCTGCCCGTGCAAGAATCCCGAACGTCTCGATGCTTTTGGTGCATATTCGGAGCGGAAGCGAGCTTCCGTTGATGATATCAGTGATATCCCCAAGGTGTCGGTGCGGCGGATGCGTACCCTGTTCCAATATCACGTCAACCTTTGTCCCCGTTATGCCCTTCCGGCTGCCCCTGCCTACTGCAAGGCGGTACTCCCCATCCATGCCCAAAAGCGAAAGGGTGCTTCTGAGATACCCCTCATCGACACCCACGTCGAGCATTGCGCCAAGATGCATATCACCGCTGATGCCGGAAAAACAGTCGTAATACAAAATATTCATGATATTAACCCCTTAGGTCCCCCGCCTTTCGCGTAGCGCGCCATTTTTGGAATCGCAGCATGGACTTGGCAAAAAATACTGTCGGCTTGAGCTTCGGGCCCTCAAAGTCACGGACTACATCTTCAAGCAGGGACGGTATCTCCAGATGCTGCGGGCAGTGCTCGAGGCATTTTCCACACGCTGTGCACTGGGATGCGAATGACGGTTCCTCGTTTGATATGTCGCTGAGCCGTATGGCATAGTACAGCGATGCAGACAAGCCTTCTCCAAAGACGTGCCTATTGTTGTAAAATTCAAAGCACAGTGGTATGTCAACCCCCGCGGGGCAGGGAACACAGTAGCGGCAACCTGTGCAATTGACGCGCATAAGGCCGCGATATGCGTCCCGCGCCTGTTCGATGAGGGACAGCTCTTCGTCTAAGAGGGATGAGGGCAGCGCCTCGCCTGCGATGCGGAGATTTTCCTCGATGTGCGCCTCATCGTTCATGCCGGACAGTAGCAGGGTGACCTCGGGATGATTCCAGACCCACCGAAGCGCCCATTCAGCAGGTGTGTGGCTCGCGGGGGCGCCGTCCCATATGGCGTGTACCTGCCGTGGGGGCTTTTTTGAGAGATTTCCCCCGCGCAGCGGTTCCATAACCATAATTCCCATCCCTTTATCCGCCGCGTAGCGCATGCCTTCCGTCCCAGCCTGATTCTCCTCATCAAGGAAATTGTACTGGATAAGGCAGAAATCCCAATCATACGCATCGACAATCTCCTTAAATGAGGGCAAATCGCCATGAAAAGAGAATCCTGCGTGAAGTATGCGGCCGTCGGCTATGGCCTGGTCGAGAAAAGGGAGAACGCCCAGGCGCTTCATCTTTTTCCAGCTGATGCCGTCTAGGCTATGTACAAGATAGTATTCGATACGGTCCGTCCTGAGCCGCTTGAGCTGGGAATTAAGTATGGTATCCATGTCCTCGCGCGTGTGGACCGACCAGGGGGGAAGCTTTGTGGAAAGCTTGACGCACTCCCTGAATCCCCCTGCAAGGGCACGACCCAAAAACGGCTCACATGCGCCGAGGTGATACGGGAATGCAGTATCTATGAAGTTGACGCCGCTGTTGATGGCATGGCGAATCTGTGCGGTCGCCCGTTCCTCATCTATGCGGCCGTTTTTTTCCGGAAGGCGCATGGTACCGTACCCGAGTATTGAAAAAGAATCCCCTGTTTTTTCCATAGTGCGATATAGCATGCGTGCACACCTGCCCCAAAAAGCGCCTGTATATCACACCATAGCTTCCGCGCCCTTAAATAATTGGTTAGTGGCATGGATTTTATCCATTTGGGAAATAATTTTGTTTCACTCAAAAAAGAATCGTTGCAATCCCTGCGGATACACCGACAAATAAATACGCTCAGGAATCCGCCGCACGCCAACGCCAAACAGAGGGGCGCTGGGC
>CAYSZY010000060.1:0-8955 GCA_964435645.1 uncultured Thermococci archaeon
TGTTGCTAGCGATGACTAGGGGGATTAAGAAAAGGGACAACTGTTAAACTTAGGTAGTAATCTTCGCCTCAGCCTCGTCAAGCATCCTCGTGCACTGCGCAAGGACGTCCTTTCCATTCTGGAACAGCTCAACGGCCTGCTCCAGCGGCAGCTCGCCCCCCTCAAGCGCGGCGACAATCCGCTCAAGCTCCGTAATCCCCTCTTCAAACGTTGTTATCTCTTCCATCTTCACTCCTCCTTCTTGTCGACGGTCGCTTGCAGCATGCCGTCCTTTACCTTGATACTAACAGATTCCCCTATGGCCACGTCCCGTATCGACCGCACCACCATGCCGTCCTTGGTGACAATGGAAAATCCCCGTGCAATGACCGATAGCGGGTCAAGTGATGAAAGCGCCCCCCCAAGGCCGGTCAATCCTGAACGCTTGTATTCCACTTGCCTGCGGTAGGCATTGTCCAGTCTCGCCCCGCCGAGTGCGCACGCCTGCCTGTTGCGGTCAAGCTGTCGGCGCGGATTAAGCTGCTCAAGGGCGATGGCCATCCTGCCAAGCTCCGACTTGTTTGCGTGCAGTCGGCGCTGCGCCGCAGAGCGCGAGCGGGCAAAGAGCATGCGAAGCCGGTCGAGCTCCTCGTGCATGTTGCGCGTGGCAAGCACTGCCGCCTGCGTCGGTGTCGTCGCGGCAACGTCGGCAACGAACTCCGCAATGGTGTGGTCTATCTCGTGGCCCACTCCGCAGATGACGGGCACCGTGCTTGCGACAACAGCCCGCGCAATGGCCTCCTCATTAAACGGCCACAGCTCTTCGATAGACCCGCCTCCGCGGGCGAGAATAATCGTATCGACCCCCGGCACGGCCTGCGCCTTACGCAGCCCGGCAACGATGCTGTCTTTTGCATACACGCCCTGGACCTTGGTGGGGATGACCACAAGCTCTACAAACGGATTGCGATTGAGCGTCTGATTGATGATGTCCTGTAGCGCGGCACCGTCTGGCGACGTCACCACGGCAATCTTTCTCGGGTGCGGCGTCACCGGCCGCTTTCGCGCCGGGTCAAAGAGCCCCTCCGCCTCAAGCTTGCTTTTGAGCTGCATGAACTTTGCGTAGAGCGCCCCCTCTCCCTGTTCCTGCACGTCTTGGACGATGCAGGACAGCTTGCCGTAGGGCGGGTAAAAGTCGATGTAGCCCGTGACCACCATGGTCTTCCCCTCCGCGGGAAGGCTCTTGGCAGCTTTAGCCCTGTTGGCAAAAAGCGAGCAGCTTATCCGTGACTTTGCGTCCTTGAGCTCGAAGTAGTAGTGCCCGTGGGACGGCGAGACACGAAAGATCTCCCCGACAATCGACACACTCCGAAGCTCGGGCGACTCGGCAAGCCGCCCCTGGATCATGGTGCATACTTCCGTTACCGTGTGAATCTGCTCGTCTGCCATATCCTTATCCTCCGAATCGGTACTCTTCCCACCTGACGCGCCCTTCCTCGACAGCCGACTTGAGGCTTCGCTCGACGGGCGTGATGCGCGACCCGCCGCTTTTGACCTCGACAAAGACAACCTCGTCGACGGATTTTCCGTCAAGGCCGGAAAAGACGATAAAGTCGATGGGCTTGCCGATAAATCGCGCCTCGGACGGGCTGTGCCCGAATCCGGGAAGGTACGGCGCCATCTGCTCGCTCACCTGGCCGGATATCACCGCGCGAGAGCGCATGGCGGCGTCCTTGCGTATGGTCGGCACATCCCGCTCCCATGCCCTGTTTGCCTTGAGCGCGCCGATCTTTGCGCCGAGAACAAGCCCTATTAAGAGCGCGAGTGCCAGCACGGCGTACGTCAGTACCTCCATGCAGAAAAAAGGCTGTTAACATATATCAGAGTTGCGGTAGGGGGCAGTCGTAACGAGAAGAAGCAATGGTGCGGGGGAAGGGATTTGAACCCTCGAACTCCTACAAGACTAGGCCCTGAACCTAGCGCCTTTGACCAAACTCGGCAACCCCCGCAAAGGATAGATTAGGAATACTGGTGCAGTTCTTAAATGTTTTTGTCTATCTTGCATTATAATTTCCTCGTAATCCCTGCATGATACGGTACATTTTTGGATTCTGTAATTGGTATGCAACGATATGGATTATGGAGTATTCAACGACAAGTAATATATTGTTTTGCTGTTCTAGTGATTTGTGCATGAACTTATTGCCCACATAACTGCTGAAGACAAAAAGATAGAATCGCTTTACGCCCATCTTGGCGCTACAGCTTCCTTATGTAAGGCCTACGGCGACAAGATTGGCATCGGCAGCATATCTGAGTTGGCTGGATTTGCCCATGACATTGGGAAGGCTTCTCAATCATTCCAAGATTATATTCGATTATGCAACGGTATGCTTGGAGAAGGGAATACACCACCTACTGTAGAAAAAAGTGACCATTCCACCATGGGCTCACAATTCGTTCATCGCTCCTTGCATCATAATGTGGCTAAATTCATAGCACTGTCTATCATGTCACACCACTCTGGCCTGCTTGATTGCGTACCTATGGATGGGCGGAAAGGGACCTACCAAGACAGAATATGTAAGGATATTAGTTATGATGATGTATATAGCCGAATGGATGTGAATATGCTCACTAAGCTTAATCAGCTGATTAGTGATAACAAAGTCATCGATGAATACAATCAAATTTCTGCAAAATTGTGTGCCATCGGCGGCGATAAACGGGGAATACGATTCCAACAAGGGCTTTTTGAAAAATATCTCTTCAGTTGCCTCTGTGATGCCGACAGGGTGTGCACTGCTGCTTTTATGGGTGCAAGGCCATTTGCACATAAGGCACCCGCAATACCGTGGTCTTCACTAATGGCCGAACTGGAAGCTCATATTAACACGTTTAGTACTGAGGGAAAGATAAACAAGGTGCGAGGCCAGATATCCCAAAGCTGCCTTGCGCATGCCCCTGTTAGTAAAGGCAGGCTAATGCAGCTATCTGTGCCAACAGGAGGGGGAAAAACGCTTTCTGCTTTGCGATTTGCGCTTGCTCATGCAGACTACAACAAAATGGACAGAATACTATATGTTGTTCCCTACACTTCAATCATTGAGCAGAATGCCCATGTTGCAAGACAGGTATTTGAGAAATGCCGTTCCCTTGGAGACGTGGTATTGGAGTGCCATTCAAATCTGTCGAACGAAACGGAAAATGAGAAGACGAAGCTTCTCTCGGAGAACTGGGACGCCCCCATCGTATTTACCACCATGGTCCAATTTTTGGAAAGCATTTTTGACTCGCGAATACGCCGCACGAGGCGTATGCATGCATTGGCAAACAGTATTTTGATTTTTGATGAGATACAGTGCCTCCCATATAATTGCATGTATATGTTCAATGAGTTTATCAGATATATCACTTCCATAGGTAACTCAACTGTCGTATTGTGCACTGCAACCCAACCACTGTTGGACAGGGTGCCGCATGATAAAAAAGGTATAGACCGGTCATTGCATATTCATGCCGGGAACAAGATAGTGCAGGATGACTCTTTACTTTTTTCCAGGCTCAAGCGGGTACGCGTCCATGACAGTAGAAAGGAGGGGGGATGGGAATACGAAGAAATATGCAGATTTGCCGTGGGACTTGACGTGAATAATCTCCTGATAATAGTCAATACAAAGGCCAGCGCCCAGAAGCTTTATGGTGTGCTGTCGGCCAATGACAATGTAGATTGCTGTTATCTTAGCACCAACATGTGCCCGGAGCACAGAGATGCTACATTGCAGTATATACAGTTACTATTACAAAACCCCGAATCACATACTAAAAAGCTGGTTTGTGTTAGCACCCAGTTGATAGAGGCGGGGGTTGACATTGATTTTGAATGCGTGATACGTTTTATTTCCGGGCTTGACTCGATTGCACAGGCCGCAGGCAGGTGCAATCGAAATGGAATCATGCGCATGGGCAATGTTTACATAATAAATCCTAAGAATGAATCCTTACAACGCTTACCCGATATTAAGCTTGGCGTAGACATAACCACCCGTTTGCTGGATGATTATAATGCGGACCCGCACAGCATGGATAATGACCTCCTAAGTCCAAAAGCCATCTCACTATATTTTGACCGTTTGTATTACAAGCTCAATAATTACAACAATCGATATTTTGAGTATGATGTAAGCAAGATTGACAATACATTGTTCGAGATGTTGTCACAAAATATGGACATAACTGGATCGTATAGGCGAAACAATCCTGATGCTGATTTTAATATTGTTTTGACCCAGTCCTTCAAGACCGCCGGTGAACACTTCCGTGTAATAGATGCCGCAACGCAAGGGGTCATCGTTCCATATGGGGATGGAGATGACATTATTTGCCAGCTGGTGCAGGAACAAGACCCTTCAAGGATATCAGACCTTTTGAAGAAAGCCCAAAGATATTCCATCAATATCCACCAAACCCAGTTCGAGCGGCTTAGTGGCAATGGCATATATGAGGTACAGCAGGGATTAAGCATATATTATCTGAGCAAGAACTATTATGATTTGCATGTAGGGCTATGTGCTGGCAATCAGAATACATTAATCATGTGATGGGGGGCATTGATTGGATAATATCATTACATACAAAGTTTACGGGAGATACGCTTTATTTTCAGATCCTATAACACGACAAGGGGGAGAGAAGTGTTCGTATCAGATACCAACGTATCAGGCGCTTCGTGGCATCACGGAATCCATCTACTGGAAACCTACGCTAACGTGGTACATAGATAAAGTCCGGGTCATGAAACGGATACGTACGCAGTCCCACGCTGCAAAGCCTATTAACTATTCTCTTGGTGGGCATATGCTGTCCATTTATTCGTACCTTTACGATGTGGAGTACCAAGTGGAGGCACATTTTGAGTGGAACCTGATGAGGGAAGACCTTGAGGGGGACCGGAATGAAAACAAGCATTTCTTTGCTGCAAAAAGGGCGATGGAACGAGGTGGACGGAGAGATATTTTCCTTGGGACGAGGGAATGCCAAGGGTATGTGGAACCCTGCTTGTTCGGAGAAGGCCCTGGAGACTACGACGATTGCGGCGCCTTACCGTTTGGGGTAATGGTGCATGGATTGGATTACCCCAGCGACACGGGAAAAAATGAGCTATCCGTGCGATTGTGGTCCCCTATCATGAAAGATGGGGTCATAAATTTCATACGGCCGGAGGAATGTTCCATAAGAAAAAAAATCCGAGATATGGACTCTACGCAACCTTGCACATCGGGGCTGATGGAACAAGGGCTACTGGACGGGTACGAGGGGCGATAGTGTGGGTTGGTTTAGTCAGCTGCATAATACGTATAATAATTGCTGTGAATCTGAAGTTGGGCAAATGCGGGACAAGATACGACCGCTTCTTCCTGTGCACCATACTACGGTACAGTCACATATTGATGTTACCATCGATGATGAGGGAACCTTCATCAGGGCCACCGTTGTTGATAAGTCGGACGCCACTATAATTATTCCCTGCACCGAGAAATCTTCTGCCCGCTCCAGTGGGCCTGCGCCCCATGGATTATGTGACAAATTGCAATATGTCGCTCGCGATTATGGGTTGTATGGTGATAAATCCCACTATGATCTGTATATTGAACAGCTTAGATTGTGGGTGGAAAGCCCGTATTCCCACTATATGGCCGAAGCCGTGTACCAGTACTCCCTTAATAATGACTTAGTCAGCGATTTAATCAAGAGCGGGTGTATCGTGTTAGGGGAAGACGGTAGTCCCATTTCCAAATGGGATGGCGATAAGGACAGCAAACCAAAGATACTATCAGTTGTTTCCAACCAGTTGGCTGGTGTCGTCAGGTGGAGGGTATACAAGAATGGCTGCAACAATGATGAGGCTTGGACGGACAAGAAGCTGTGGGACAGCTGGATAGGTTATCAAAGGGCGAAACCGATGCCACAGGGCGCCACAACGTTGTGCTATGTAACGGGGGAAAAAGACATCCCAATATCGTCAAATCATCCCAAGTACATACGTTACACTGGCGACAGCGCAAAACTCATTTCTTCAAACGATAGTACAAACTACACCTACCGGGGCCTGTTCGTTACTCCTGATGAAGCATGCCAAGTGGGATGTGAAACCTCACAAAAAGCCCATAATGCGCTCAAATGGCTTATCTCCAAACAGGGGAGGAAAATAAATGACAAGGTCATTTTGGCATGGGCGGTAACAGGTGAGGACATTCCCGACATCACACAAGACACATTATCTATCGTTTCCAATGAGGAGAAAGCATTCTTTGACGAGGTGGAATTTAATACGAATTCCGCATTTGCCAGACAGCTTTACAAGCGTATTGCAGGATACTCCGCAAATCTAAGCGAGCAAACAAACATTGTAGTTTTAATACTCGATTCCGCGTCGCCTGGGCGGATGGCAGTCACGTATTATCGGCAGTTATCCGGAAGTGAATTTTTGGAGCGGATCCAGTCTTGGCATAAAACGTGTTATTGGAAACACGATTATAGGACGCATGAAAAAAAGCGTTGTGCCTTTTGGGGGGCCCCTGCCCCAATAGATATTGCGAAGGCAGCGTATGGGGAAAAGTGCAGTGATCCACTAAAGGCATCGACAGTCGAGCGATTGTTGCCCTGCATCATCGAAGCAAGGCCATTACCTGCAGATATTGTGGAGACTCTGCTGCACAGGGCAAAAAAGAGGGCTTCGTTGGAAAATTGGGAATTTTACAAGGTTCTTAGCATCGCATGTGCGCTATATAAAAAACAACATGAACAGGAGGGATATGAGGTGGCATTAGAAAAGGATAGGGCTAGCAGGGATTACCTTTATGGCAGATTGCTGGCCATTGCAAAAAACATCGAAAGCTGGGCTTTAAGCGAGTCTGGTGAGAATCGATTGACCAATGCAGAGCGGCTCATGCAGCGATTTGCTGACAGGCCATATTCAACATGGAGGACAATAGACTTGGCGCTGTCCCCATATAAACAGAAGCTTGGCAGAAAGGCTAAAAGAAGATACGATGAGCTAGGCCAGGTAATGGATATGTTTTCGGTAGATGATTTTACCGATGACAGGCCTCTAACTGGTGAGTTCTTGTTGGGATATTACTGTGAACTGAATTATTTGGCAAAAAAACCTTCTGACAAGGAAAACAGTGGTGAAAATGACAATGAGTATTGATAATAAAATTGATTTTGCGGTGGTTTTCACTGTGAAGAATGCTAATCCAAACGGGGATCCTCTTAACGCCAATCGCCCGAGGATAAACTATGATGGGTATGGTGAAGTATCCGACGTTTGCCTGAAGCGAAAGATCAGGAATGTTTGGATGTACCAGGATAAGGATATCCTGGTCCAGTCCGATGACAATAAAGTTGATGAATACAACAGCCTTAAATCTCGCGTAGAGGGGGTTCTCGGGATCATCAGCAAGGAAAAAGAGGGCACCCTGGCCCAAGAGGCCTGCAACAAATGGTTGGATGTGCGCGCATTTGGGCACGTAATGGCATATTCTGGGTCGGACAAAAAATCCAAGGGCGTATCTGTGGGAATACGCGGGCCGGTAAGCATCCACCCTGCTGTAAGTGTACATCCAGTGTCCGTGTCAAGCATGCAGATTACCAAAAGTGTCAATTCAGAAGGGGAAGAAAAAAATAAGGCCTCTGACACAATGGGTTTGAAGCATCGTGTCGACTACGGTGTCTATGTATTCTATGGGAGCATTAATCCCCAGCTTGCCGAAAAAACAGGATTTTCCGCTGAAGATGCAGAGCTGTTAAAGGGTGCATTGGTAAATCTTTTCTACAGCGATGCCTCATCTGCCCGTCCTGAGGGGAGCATGGAGGTTGTCAATGTGTACTGGTGGCAGCACAACAGTAAACTTGGGCAGTACTCCTCCGCAAAGGTACATAGGTCCCTTTCGATTACCCCGACAAATAGCAACGTCAGACGCATCGAAGATGTTGACATACACATCACTCCGTTGGATGGGCTTAACCCGGAAATCATCGAAGGAATGTGACATGGATAACGATGAAATGGATTATTTACCCATTTCTTCCATACAGCATTATGCATTTTGTCCCCGTCAGTTTGCATTGATATACATAGAACAGCAGTGGATTGAAAGTTATCTAACTGCCAGTGGGAGAGTGATGCACTCCCGCGTTCATGATGCGGATATTGTGTACGTGCGGGATTCTGTTATCAGCATGCGCGGATTGGCCTTGTGTTCCGACAGATTGAGGTTATATGGGGTTGCAGATGTCGTTGAATATCATCCTGCAAAAAATGGGGTTACAATCCCCCATTTTGAAGGGAAATACGTTCCCTATCCAGTTGAGTATAAGAGGGGAAGATCAAAAGCGTGTGATTGTGATAGACTCCAGCTATGCGCCCAGGCAATGTGTTTGGAGCAAATGCATGGTGTTTCTATTCCTCTGGGTGCAATTTATTATGGTAGTCCCAGACGGCGTGAACCTGTGCTGATAGATATGGATTTGAAAACAAAGACGCTGAATATGAGCAAAGAGATGCATACGATGTTCAGTAAAAAGATAACACCTGCCCCTATCCCTACGAGTTCTTGCAAAAGCTGTTCAATGGTAGACCTCTGCCAACCGGATGCAATCACAAAAAAAGTACATAGCTATTGGGAACATGCACTAAAAAACAATGATGATTGTGATGCGTAAAATAAAAAATGTACTGTACATAACATCCCCCAATGCGTATATCGCCTGCGAGGGGGAATGTCTCAAGATACGCATAGAGGACAACCCTGGAATTAAAATTCCAGCACATAATCTGGAAGGAATTGTGCAGTTCGGGTACCCGGGGGCGAGCCCAGCGTCCATGGCACTTTGCTCCAAACTTGGGATTACTATCTCGTTCCTAACGCCACATGGGAAATTCATGGCGCGCGTGGAGGGTCCCCAAAGTGG
>CAYSZY010000061.1:0-8811 GCA_964435645.1 uncultured Thermococci archaeon
TTTTTTATGGTTGCAGGCCGGAAGCCGCCGCAGAAAGGTTTGATGTTATTCCACTAAACTAAACAAACACACAGAGAGAATGCTCACACCGTTGCAGATATCATCCATATTCCCATACGATACCATATCATACGAGTATCCACAGCCAGCACGGGTTACCAAAAGGCTAAATACGCACGATGATAGAAGCATTGCATGAAAATTTCGGATATTGGAGGAGAAATTGCCCTTATAAAGAGGTTAACGGACCGGCAGCAAACCACCGACCCCACAATAATCAAAGGCGTCGGCGATGATTGTGCGGTCCTTGATGCCGGCACCAGTATGTATCAGGTGGTAACAGCAGATATGATGGTGGAAAACGACCACTTTGACCTCAAATGGTTTTCACCGGAACAGATTGGCAGTAAACTTGTCGAATGCAACGTGTCGGATATCACTTCAATGGGTGGAACCCCTGCGTATGGAATCATTTCGATGTCATTGCCCCCTGATACCGACCTGGAATTTATGGATGCGTTCTATGACGGGATATATGCAGCATGCTCCCGGCACGGCCTGAGGATAATCGGTGGTGACACCACACACGGTACGGAGCTGGTGTTCAATATGACGATGCTGGGGCACGTAGAAAAAGAATTCCTTCGGACCCGCGCCATGGCGCAAGAAGGCGATGCAATATGCGTGACGGGCCAGCTTGGTGGAAGCGCAGCAGGACTTATGATACTCACACATGGGCTTTGTGGAAATACTACGCGATTTTTAGAACCACGTTCACGCACGGTGGAAGAAGGGAAGATAATGGCCAAATACGCACATGCCATGATTGACGTAAGCGATGGCCTCGGCAGCGAAGTGGCCCACATCTGCGATGAAAGCCACGTTGGGGCAGAGATATACCATGAGGCGATACCGATTTCCGATGTGGCACGCAAAGTGGCTGAATCTCTGTCAACATCACCGCAGGACTATGCGCTCTATGGGGGAGAAGACTTCGAGCTTGTGTTCACAATATCTTCATCGCGGATTGATGCCCTTCGAACAGAGTTCAAAGACTTTACTGTAGTGGGCATGGTGCTAGCGGAGCAAGAAGGGATAATGCTAAACAAAAACGGGATAAAATCCCAGCTTAAGCGAGGATTCGATCACTTTTCCTAAGCCCTGCGTGCGCCACCGCTAAAGGTACTCCACCAACTCGATGCACCCTACGCGGCCTACGCTCTTGCAGGCACTAAGCACATCATTGAGCAGCTGGAACATAGAGGCAACTTCCGAGCTTACATACGCATCGCAGGCCCACGCCTCCTTGACGTCCTCCATGAATCGCAACGCATCATCATGGGTTATCTTACACAGCTTGGCCTCTTCGGCGTCAAAAAACTCCATATGGTAGACATCCTCTTTCTGTGTATCGAGAAACGCCTTGATGACATTCACATCACCTTGCTGAACCTCGATTGCAATGGTGTTAAAAAGCTCGTACGGGTATATGTTGTGGTGGATTGCTACTTTACCTTTCATCAGTACATACCTCTCTTCATCTAGTCTTCACGTTACTTGACCGTAACGCTCTTGGCGAGATTACGGGGTTTGTCGATAGGCAGGCCTTTTTCCTTTGCGATATAATACGCAAAAAGCTGCCCGATTATATTTGCCAAAATTGAAAAGGAACCACGAGGGCCAACCGGTATAAGAAATGTCGGATTGAAGGTCTCGTCATCAGAAGTGATTACCGCCCTGGCACCGCGGGATACCACTTCCTGGGTGTTTGAGAACATGTCCTGGTCATGGTCCTGTATAAACGACATGACAATAGTCCCTTCCTCAATAAGCGCGATGGTGCCGTGCTTGAGCTCGCCCCCCATCATGCCCTCAGCATGGATGTAGGCAATTTCCTTGAGCTTGAGTGCAACTTCACGTGAAATCGGGTATGAGACGCCGCGGCCGATGACATAGATATCACGAGACGCTTTTAGCTCAGGTGCCATCGCCATGACCTTTGATTCAGAGCACTGGATCGTCTCTTCAATGGCATCAGGGATTGTGAGGAGGTCTGTTCCAAGCCCCATGAGCTTAGCAAGTTGCAAGAGCACCAACACCTGATTGGTATAGGTCTTAGTCGATGCAACACATATTTCAGGTCCGGCCATAATCTCTATTGACAGCTCGGAAAGCCGCTGAATCGAGGAGTGGGGAACATTAACGATTGAAACCACCGTCGCACCCTTGGACTTTGCATACTTTACAGCCTTGACAACATCCATCGTCTCCCCACTTTGGGATATGGCGACAACAAGCGTGTCCTTGTCGGCAAGCACGTAGTTGTGGAACTCGGACGCTATGAGCGTATGGGCTTCGATTCCGATGGCATTGAGCAGATACACACCGACAAGTGAGGAGTGATAGGACGTGCCGGCCGCAACGAACAGTATCCGTGAGGCTGACTTCGCAAGCGATACGAACTGATCCATTTTGTTCTGCTGAATGGTTTCCATTGAAGTGATAAGCCGTTTAGCAACATACGGTTGCTCATGTATCTCTCGAATCATATAATGATCGAATGTGCCCTCAAGCAGAGGGGGCTCAGACCATGAAACAGTTACGATGTCCTTGCGTATTGGCCCGGTTACATCAAAGAACGTGCAGTCCCGCTCGGTTATGACAGCATATTCGTCGTCCTCGAAAAAGACGGCCTGTGAGGATACGTCAGAAAAGGAGTAGATATCGGAGGCAACGACATACCCGTCATCCATAATGCCCACAACAAGCGGAGAGTCACGCTTTATTGCGTAGATCGTGGAATCCCCCTTGACGAACATAAGCACTGCAAATGTGCCTTCAGCCTCAGCAATAAAGGCATGAATGGCAGCGTGGACATCCTTGCCTCCGGCGAGGGCATCCTCAAAGAACACGGCTATTACTTCTGAGTCTGTATCTGAGATGAATCTATATCCCTGCCCCTTCAATTTAGTGCGTATCTCCATATAATTTTCTATTATGCCATTATGTACGATAGTGACCATACCTGAGGGGGAAACATGCGGATGGGCATTTTCCCGTGTGACCTTTCCGTGTGTCGCCCATCGGGTGTGGGATATGGCGCGTGTCGTTTCCACATGTGGTAATGTGGACATGAATGCGTCTATATAACCTATTTCCTTAAGAAACGTGCCATCTCCTGTTGCGATGCCCACAGAGTCGTATCCACGGTATTCCAATCGCTTCAAAGAGCTTATTACATCATGTATTGTAAAGGGCGAAGACGATATTTTTCCCACGATGCCACACATATTTACACCTTACGCTATGTTAATTACAGGCTTATTTAAGGTTATGCGCTATTGATGCTCAGTACAGCACAACAGCAACACCGATTGCCAAACCGCCGCATAGTGCGCCAATAAACCATATCATTATGACCAATTTGGGTTCGGTCAACCGGTACCTGCGTGTGAGGGTGTTTGCTATGGAGCGGTACGGCGGTGGTGTGAGTACACCAGTTTTATCGACCTTTGTCGGACCGTAGGAAACACCACCAAATCGTACCATGGCCTTAAGGAAAAACTCGGCAATCTGCGGGGCAAGGACGATGGCGCCAAGCACCGCAGTGTCGGTCACTATGGTGGCAGCAGCCACCAATCCACCGATTAGCAGCGTTCCCGTATCGCCAGGAAAGACCTTTGCAGGGTATTTGTTATATATCAAAAAAGCCAGCAGCGCACCCACCATCGGGAGCATGTATATTGCAAGATCTTCTCGGCCGGTGACATATCCGCAGACAGCAAGTGAACAGGCGGCTATGATTCCAAGACCCGTGGACTCGCCATTGAATCCTTCAAGAATATTGGTCAGATTGGATGCCGCTGCCATGCCGATGACAACAAGTACGCCTGTCACGATACCCGAAGGCAAGGTAACACCTGCAAGAGAGATTGAAAGCCCGTCCATAAAAAGAAAGGGGATACCCGATGCGGTGAGAAGTGCAAGCTTAGTCCGCTGCCGCAAGGCAACGAGGTCGTCTGCCACGCCAATTATAAATACAATCAGAATCGAGGCGAATACGATGCTCGCATGTGAAACTGCCTCGTCAGCATGCAAAAGGGCATATCCTGCTGCTATACCCACAAAAACAGCTATCCCCCCCATCTCGGGAACACGAGGTTTATCCAATTTATGGCGGTCCTCCCCCCATTTTCCCCATTTCAGGAACAAACTGATATGTATCGGAACGAGTACTGCTGTTATGAGAAATGCAGCCAGGGGCGCCAGATGGTAATCCATGCCCAGTGTCTGCAAAAATATATATTTATAGTTTGCTTTTTGAATAAAAATACTATTATTCCATACGATGGCGCGGGCGCCATAACGGTACCTAGGAATAAACAAACCTTTATAATATAAGAAATGCACATTCCGCCATGGCGAGGGGAGTTCCAAGCTATATAACATTCCTGTTTTCAAACAGGAACATCCTCCTCATATGCATCGCCATTTTTCTGAGTATGATAGGTTTTGGGATGATATTTCCCCTCTTGCCCACCATGGCGGCATCCTTTGACGCGTCGAAAACGGAGATCGGCATTGTCGCTACCCTGTTCGCCCTTACCAGGACACTGCTTGTCAGGCCCTTCGGGGCATTTTCGGATAGGGTGGGCCGCAAGCCGATGCTAATTTGGGGCTTTGTGGGATACGGTATCTTCATGTCACTTTTTGCCTTCGCCACCAATATCTATTGGATGTACATCCTTCGGGCCGCCCAAGGCATCTCATCGGCTGCCGTATGGCCAGCGGCATCGGCATACATCGCGGACAGCGTCGGTGCGTCTGAGCGGGGAAAAGCAATGGGATACATGGGCATGGCCACGAGCGTCGGCATCATGTTCGGCCCCGCCATTGGGGGATTCCTCAAGGACCTGTACGGCGTACAGCTGCCGTTTATCATATGTGGGGTGCTTACAGGATCCATGGCAGTGTTCATTAAGTTCATGCTCAATGAGACCGTGACGTGTGATTATGACGCACAAAAGCCGCATGACGGGGCGCTGCTCTACAGGACGGTCGGGTGGATAGCCCAAGACTATCGGGAAATACGGCGAAATGTATATGCCAAAACGCTGTTCGGAGTGATGGTGGCGGGATTCATATTCAACTTCGCGTATGCGCTCATAGAGCCGCTCCTGCCAATCTTTGCGGAAGAGTCGTTAAACGCAAGCGCGACACAGGTAGGGCTGGCATTCACGTTTGCGGGGACGGTCGGTGTCATAGTCCGCCCGATTGCAGGGTCGTTAGCAGACAGCATCGGGAGAAAAAAACCGATTATCTTCGGGTCTCTGTATTCCGGGCTTATGATGCTTCCCTTGACCATCATAACAACGCCCGCGCAGATGATATACGTCCTCGGTGCGCGCGCCGTAGGGTGGGCACTTGCTGACCCTGCCACGCTCGCACTGCTTACCGATACGTGCTCAGAGCACAATAGGGGAAAAATATTTGGGCTCTATCAGCTTTCGACGGGGCTTGGGTGGATGATGGGGCCACTGGTAGGAGGGATACTGTACGACATACAGGGCGCAGAGCTGTCATTCCTCCTTACAGCAATTGGAACATTGGTAGCAACCGTTATTTTAATGATGACCATACAAGATACCATGAAGAGGTGTGACGATGTACAAAGCAGCAATATTTGACCTTGACGGAACGCTCGTGACCATGGAGATGGATTTTGCATCCCTGCGAAAGCAGCTGGAAATAATCTATGCATCATACGGATACCCTCCAGAGAGCATACGATGGACACGCGCCACTATCGATTCCATTAAGCGATTCAGAAAAGAGATGAACGAGTCCGGGTTTGATGGGGACGGGGCACTGGATGCGGTCAGGTCGACCATATACGAGTATGAGGTGCGACAAGCGCCCCTGGCAACCCCGATACCCGGGGCACTGGGGCTTCTTGGGTCCCTCAAGGAGAAGGGATACCACATAGCAGTCGTGACACGGAACAACAGAGATGCCGCCACATGCTCCATGAACAACACGGGATTGCGGCCGTTTGTGGACCTGCTTGTGGCGCGTGAGGACGTGAAAATCATGAAGCCGGACCCTGAACAGTTTGAGGCGGTGCTGTCAAGATTTGGTGTGACTGCTGCTGAAACAGTCGTAATAGGCGACTTCACCTTTGAAATTGAAGCGGGAAAGGCGCTAGGATGCCATACCATCGGAGTGCTTACGGGAACAGGAAGCAGAAAAGACCTTGCAGATGCGGATAGGATTGTGCCAAGTGTTGCAGATCTATATGATTTATTAGTATAATCAAATTGCCAATAAATGATAAGTATATAATCACAATAAGATAATTTAACTTATTGATTTATCATCAACGACAATCATTAAAAAATGGTAATGATTTCGTACGTAAGGTGAATGAACATGTCAGTGTATGAACTTATTGATAAGATCTCAAAAATGCAGTCTGATGGCAAAGACCTTATCAGGCTTGATATTGGTCAACCCGACCTCCCTGTGCCACGATTAGTAAAGGATGCCACCATACAGGCGGTAGAGGGGAACAAGACAGGTTACACGCACTCGCTTGGCATACCAGCACTTCGCGAGAAGGTCGCGTCCATAAACGGAGTACCCGCAGAAAACGTCATAATTACAACAGGAGGAAAATTCCCAATCTACGCTGCATTCATGCAGATGAATGGCAAAGCCACCCTTATCCGCCCCTGTTGGGGTGCGTACCCCCTTATGCTCAAGACACTGGGCAAAAAATACGACACCATAGAAACAACATTTGAGTCGGGATTCCAACCTGACCTGAACTTGCTCAAGGACACGTCCATGGCGGTCATCAACTACCCCAACAACCCCACTGGCCTCGGGCTGGGAAAAGAGGGCTTCGCGACGCTGGCAGAGAAAGCCAGGGAAGAGGACTTTACTGTTCTTTCGGATGAGGTATATACGAAGATGTCATTCAAGGAGTCACCCTCCATTGTGGATTACGACTGTGACTACATCGCAATTAACTCGTTTTCGAAGACATTCTCTATGACAGGGTACCGCGTGGGCTACGCCATAGCTTCCCTCCCTGTCATCAAGGAGATACAGAAGTTCCAACAGCTGACTGTTACAAGCCCACCAGAGTTTGCACAGTATGCTGCCCTTGCCGCAATGGACATCGTAGATGAGACGTCAGCACACATAAGCGCGTTCTACAAAAAGCGCATGGTGCGCGCAGTGGATCTGCTACAAGATGCAGGATTTGAGGTTCTCCCATCAGACGGTACGTTCTACCTGTTCCCGCGCCTAAAGGCTGATGCGTCCACGTTTGCCATGAAGCTTCTCGATGAAGGAGTTTCTGTCCTCCCAGGGGCACCGTTCGGACCGTACGACTCCCATTTCAGGATTTCACTCGTATCCGACGAGCTTGAAGTTGCTGTGGAAAAAATGGAAAAACTACGAAAAATGGTAGAATAACTCACATTTTTCGGGGTATTCCCCCAGAAGGTGGGTGGCTTTGTCCACCCGAGTCATCTCTTTTTGCATGTTGCGCATTATTCGGCCGCACTGATGCGCCCATTCGGGGCGCAGATGCAACAGGCTTTGTCAGGGGGCGCTCACCAAGCGTAGCCATCGAACCAAGCATACGATAGACTGCCGCACTGCAAAAGAGCAGTGTGATTAGCTCGAACGCATAGGATATACCATACCATTCTGCCAAATATGGCGCTACACTGTAACACCCGACAACAATGATAATGAGACCTAACGAGCGCCCGATATATTTCCAAGATGCCGTGATCGCCTTGCCAAACGATCGCGCCCTAGATGCGCTGAAGTATATCAGAATGGAAAAGAGGATCACTGGCAAGCTTACACCGATGCCAAAAATTCCTGGGAGCACCACGCCATACGATGATGATATTGAGAGAGGGATAAGCATGCCAAAAAACAGCATTCCAGAGTACGGGCAAAATGCTACCGCAAACATTGCCCCAAGAACGAATGCTCCCAGTACCCCTTTTTTAGCAAGTGATGGCATCCTATCTGCAATCACACCATTTCCCCATGAAAAATTTAACGAGAACGCTCCGGTAAAGGCGAAGCCTATCACGATAAGAACCGGACCGATTATCAGATTTCCATATGATTGGGTATCACGGGCTATGGAACCTACCACCCTGCCTGCGGAAATCATTATGGCACCTAACGCAACATACGTGGCCATCCTGCCAAGAGTAAACGATACTGCAGTCATAAATGCTTTTTTTGGATTGTCAACATAGTGTGCAATATAACTTATGGCTGCCACATTCGTAGCGAACGTACATGGTGCTATGGCCGTCGCTATACCAATAAATAACGCGGATATTAGAGATATGGAGGATTCGAATGCCAATTGGTCCACGATACCGAGGGTTATAGCAATTCCCCCAGATACTTCGAAAAGTACGATACGTATCCATCTTTATTTGCAGACAATCCCCATAGCTTATATGTTAAATTGTGGATATCGGTATCGCCATCATTCCAGCGCTCGACTACATATATCGATGACCCATAAATATTCAGCCAAGAGACAATCTCTGAATTTTTCATGTCCTCATAGTTATAGCTGGCATACATGATCACGCCAAGGGAACACTCATCCGTGTAATATTCTTCTAACGTGTATCGTGTATATTCGTCCACAAGAATGCAAGAAGTGCATTGATGAATCCCATGGAAATGGTATATTTCTATGACTTTTTCTGGTGTAGTTGGTGCTGGTGTAGTTGGTGCTGGTGTAGTTGGTGCTGGTGTAGT
>CAYSZY010000062.1:0-8649 GCA_964435645.1 uncultured Thermococci archaeon
TGGGTACAAGCTACGAAGTTATCTGCAAGAGGTGCGGGACACGCTACACGGCGAGCTTCGGCCCCGGAATGCTCTTCGAGCTGCTGCACTGCGACCGGTGCGGAAAAGAAAAGTCTGTTGGAAGGGGGGACCTTGCAGGCGTACGCTTTGAAGACCGTTACATTGGGGGCCCGAAAGGGATATGCCGCTGCGGCGGCACGTTCCGCTTGGATGCGCCCCCACGCTGCCCCAAATGCAGATCGAATGAATATGATGTAGATCCGTGCGGCATTGTCATCGACTACGACTAATCCCGGGCACTACTCGGAATCTGCAGACAATATCTCCTTGACACGCCCCACGCTGCCCGTGGTAAGCCTGACCTTCAGGCCATGGGGGTGGAACGCGCTTTTCGTTAGAAGCTGCTTTACGGTACCGTCCACGAACTTGGACCGGTCCTCGTTGAGGCAGATGGTGACACGAAGGCCCGGATGAATGTTTTTTCTGTGCTTTGCCCGCTCGTCCATAAGAAAACGTTCTGCATGGCGTTAATAAATGCTTGTGTCGCGGCTTTGGGAAGCCCGGGCACGCAGAATATGCACACTGCCAATCGCTTCGCCGCCTTCGTACGGGCCTGGCTGCATTAACGGCCACAGCGACTGCACGCGAGCACACGGCGACACGCCGGAGCGGCTTTCGCGTGTCCCCCCGTTCAATGCGTGCCACCATACGACACCGCGCCAATAAATACGTATGGGACCGGGCGCGAGGGATGCGATAATAGTACAGTGCAGCAGCCTCACAATACTTATATGCCCTTGAAACGACTAGCGTTGATACCGTGAATCTTGCTGACTGTACTACGATGCGCATAGATGCGCATGCCACCGATGCGAACCGGGAACGTATACGAAGGGGCATGGTAATCCACAACGTCGCCTATGGCAGGCGGTGCCCCGATGCCGTATTCGATGACGATATCGCATGTATGGTGCGGCTCTACGACACGCACTTTTTTGGCAATGCACTCTGCAGCCGCATTGATGGGCGCATTACGTACCGATTTTCCACACGGATGACCAAAGTCGGCGGCAAGGTTGCGTACGACCGGGGAAAAAAGGCCTATGTCCTCTCGCTCTCGTACCCTCTCATCGTTCGTTCGTATGCGCAAGGGGAACAGGAATATGACGTGAACGGGATAATGTGTGCCAGTTCCCTAGATGCAATGATGTGTGTCCTTGAGCACGAGCTGGTGCATCTGCTCGAGTTCGAGCTCTACGGGAAGTCGTCATGTAGCAGGCGCAGATTCAGGGTGCTGGCAGGCAACATCTTCGGCCACACCGGCACAAAGCACAGCCTGGGCGTCTCGGAAAGGCGGAGGAGGGAAGCGACCCTGCTCCCGCTTGGCTCGAAGGTCAGATTCTCACACGGAGGGCGAACATATACCGGTACGCTCAGGCGGGTAACAAAGAGGGCAACAGTCATCATAGACCCGTCGTGCGGGGGGCGTTACGAAAAGTTCTACGTGCCGCTTGAAAAGCTGACCGCCGTCGTGTAGGGCGTGTACGCCTACCTTCTACGCACAAGGGTGACAGCGAGCAGGGCGAGCAAGAGCCCCGCCACGGCAGCATAATACGGCCAGCGCGACGCATCGGCGGTATCCGCGGGGCATGCGGTATCCGCGGGACCCGCCACGATGACGGTATTGTTTTCAGATACATTTCCCGAAGAGGGGGCATATGCCAAGCCGGCAAGCTTCGACTTGTGCCTGTCGTCGGTGGTGTCGTAGCCGGGCGCCAGCTCAATTGCACTGCAAAACTCGATTTCCTCGAACGTGTAGAGGATGTTGTCATAGATATTGTTGTCATGCGACATGGCAATCTCAATTGCTGCGGGCACCTTGCAGGCATAGACCACGTTGCCCCACACCTCAGCACGGAGAACATCGATCTCAAAGCAAAATCCGCATCCAATACCGATGTCCGAGCAGTCGACGTGGATCTCGTTGTTGTAAAACTGGCAGTCATACGCCCGGGCCACCCATATGCCCTGCTCGTGGTTGTCGGCTAGGTAGTTGTCGTGGACGGTGACGCGCTCGATAATGGTCTTCCAGACATCATCCGGATTTTCTACCATGTAGTCCTGTCCGCCGATAAGGATGCCGTCGCTCGTGTTCCGTGCTATCGTGTTGTGGGATATCTCGATATCGCTTCCACGTATGATGTTCAGGCCGATGATTCGCTTGCCGCCGCCGTACTCGTGGAACCGCTCGGGGAATCCGTTGTCCTCGACGGTATTTCCCGTAATGAGGCAATCGGTACAGTTGTCAAGGCGGATGGCGGTAAAGTAGACGCTGTTGCTCACGGTGCACCCTGACACCGTAATGCCTGAAGAGTCACGCGCCCACATGCCCATGAGATTGTACGATATGTCGCAGCCCTCCAAGGTGATGCCGTCGCATCCGTCGATACGCACGGCCATTCCCGGGTCCATGCAATCAGGCTCGATGTTTTCCTCAGTGTAGGCGCAGCCCGTTATGGTACAGTTGCGGACAACGATGTTTTCACAGTCCCGGATGACCAGGCCGTCGCCATCGGATGTTATGGCCCGGCCTTCAACGACATACGGGTCTTTGGGGGATGCGTGGATGCCCTCGAGAAGCAGAGCGCACGATGGCTGTTCTGGAGGGGGGTCCACCACCGGGGCGCCTTCACCCAAGACGATGACGGTATTGCGGGCCGACACGTTGCCCGATGACGGGGAAAGCGGCATGCCAGCACGGAGAGACTTTTCGGCCGCATCCGCATAATCATACCCTGATATCATCGAGTCGTCGAGAAAGAACTCGACGTCCTCATACGTATAGAGCGTGTTGTCGTGGAAATAATTGTCGTGCGAAACCGTTGCGCCAGCACCGTGGGGGACCTTGCAGGGGTATATCGTGTTGCCGTACACCTCTGCCCCGTCGACATCAAACTCAAACGCGATGCCAACCCCGATGCCGATGTCCGAGCAGCTCATATGTATCTCATTGCCAAAAAAGAGGCAGTCACGGGAACGGCAGCTCCAGATCCCCTGCTCGAGGTTGCCGGCTATGTAGTTGTCATGGACCAAGACGCGCGACACGGTGGTCTTCCAGACATCCGCCTGGTCTTCAACGTAATAGTCCTGGCCCACCACAGATATGCCGTCGCTGGAGTTGCCCACAGACGAGTTTCCCGCTATCTCGATGTCGCTTCCCCCAACAACGTATATCCCAATGGCGCGGCGTGATGAGTCGCCGCCGTAGAACAATTCCTCACGCCCGTTGTCGTGGACGCTGTTTCCCTCCACGAGGCAGTCGGTGCAGCCCTGGAGCAGTATGCCGCCGTGTACTAAATTGTTGTGCGATTCGACCCCGGATATGGTAACACGGGTACTTTCCCGTACATGGATGCCGATATGATTATATGCCACCTCGCACCCCTCGATGGAAATGTCGGAGCAGTTCTCCACCAGGATGCCGGTCCCGGGTGCATTGATGTCGCCGCTCACGTCGTCAGCATCATAGGCGCAGTGGTGCACCGTGCAGTTCCGGATAACGACATGCTCGCAATTGCGCACCACGATGCCGTGTCCGTCGGATGCGACGGCCAGCCCCTCGATTATGTAGGGACAATCGGCGCTGGCATAAACGGTTTCCACAATATGGGTGCTGGAAAGCGATACGTCTGACGATACAGCAGGGAATACCGCAAGACACGATACGGCAAGAAGCAGCATACACACCATCCTGATACGTTGCATGGTACACCTTTCACCTGCTGCCTAATAAGCATTGTACCAGAAAATCAGTGCGATGCGGCACATCACGTGCCGATGCGGTAAAACTCAGATGGGACGAGAAGCTCGAATGTGGCGCCCTCGCCGGGAACTCCTGCCTCAGATATTGTTATGCCCGTTATCGCAAGAATCTCACGGGCCAAAAAGAGTCCAAGCCCCGTGTTCTTCCCATAGCCCCGTTGGAATATCATCTCCTTTTCCTCATATGCCACTCCGACGCCGTCGTCTTCCCATGAGATCAGCAACCCGTCCGGCGACTCCGAACAGGCAATGGTAATATGTGCAGCAGGTGCGCCATGGCGAAGCGAGTTGTCAAGGAGCGTCACAAAGACCTGGTACAGCATGGTGTCGGCATAGACGGCGGTGGCCTGGCATGAAGCCGCAATGTCCGCCCCATCCGGAAAATGAATGGAACCTAGCAGTTCCCCAAGGTTCTGCCACTGCGGTTCCTGGTTCCCCAGCGACTCGTATGCCTTGGCAAATGCGAGCTGTTCACGGATCATTGCGGCGTTGGAATGTATCTTGTCCAGATAGGATTCCCCGTTGCCATCCGAAGCAGAGATGCGAGCCAGATCCACATACCCCAAAAGCGCGGTAAGCTTGTTGTTGACGTCGTGGCGGGTGATCTCGGAAAGAATCCCAAGCTTGCGCGTCGCCAGGCGAAGGGCCTGCTCGGAGCGTATGCGCTCCGAGATGTCCCGGGAGATTATGATGATATGGGTGGGATCTCCCCCATGGTCGCGCAGAAGCGAAACCGTGGCTTCCATAGTGATAATCGAACCGTTTTTGTGGTATTCCTCCACTTCTATATTTATGGAATCCCTCGGACCTATAGAGCCTGTTGCCTCCATCTTCATCTGCTCGGCATAGGTGCCCATCACGGCTTTCAATGATTTAGGTGTCAAGATGTCGGCAGGGGTCTGTTGCATGACCTCCTCTACGGAATATCCCCTCATCGTTTCAACCGACGGGCTCGTATAGACGATATTGAGAGAGAGATCCATCACCGTTACGTTGTCGCCCATGTTCTCGGTGATGAGGCGGTATTTTTCCTCACTTTCCCCTAGTGCCCATTCTGCATGCTTTCGCTTGGTTATGTCGGTACAAAATCCTATGTACCCAGACTCGAAGAGGGAAGCGGCACTAAGCGCGGCAGGGAAGTCTGTCCCGTCTTTCCTGCGCAACAGCACTTCAGCCTGGACCGTTCCGACTTCACGAAGCTGGGAAAACGGCTCTATTGTCAAAGAGGGGGCATTAGGGGAAGCCAAATCTGATACGTGCATCCCTTGCAGCTCAGATTGTGAGTAGCCGGTCATAGCACTCGCTGCCGCATTCGCCTCAACGTAATGTCCCGTGCTGTCAATTACAAATATTCCTTCCGGGGCTGACTCTATATATGTCCGGAACTTATGCTCGCTCCTCATGAGGTCTTGTTCCATTTTTTTCCGATTCTGGACTGGTATGAGCATATTTGCAAAAATCCTGATCAGCTGCTGTTCAGGGGGCGTATACACATGGTGCTCGCGGACGTTACCGACCCCTATGAATCCCCGACACCTGCTACCGTCCATGATGGGTACGGCAATAAGGCCCCTAATGCCCTGCGCCTCAAGCTTCCGGCGGGCCATGTTGTTGGAAGGAAGAGATAATATGTCAAGAATATTGATTATTTCCCCCATCTTATGTGTCTCTATCCACGAGTCTCCGAAATGGGAAAACGGCATGTCGCCCAGCGCCCCCTCCTGCTGCTCGATGTCATTCGTGTACCACTCATGCGTGCAAAAGGAAATCCGATTGGCAAAGTCATATGCATAGACATACGCCCGGTCGGCGCTGACGGCCATTCCTAGCTGGGCGAGCGATAGTCCAATTTCAGAGTCGATCCGTTCCGATGGCAGGCCAAGGAAGCGGGACGATATGTCGATAAGCAACTGTTGGAGACGGGACTGTTCCCGAAGCGAGCGCTCAAGGCACTTCTGATTTGAGATGTCACGCACAATGCCCCGGTATCCTATGATGTCACCATCCCCGTTCTGCCACAGGTGGGACGTAAAAGAGCACAGCACCGTGCTTCCGTTCTTTCGGCGAAGCAGAACCTCGTAGTCCTTGACAAATCCGTGCTCGTGAATGCGCTGTATGAATCTTTCGCGGTCTGCTGGATCGGCATAAAGGTTGCTGGCCTCAATGCCGATAAACTCGGTTCGTGCGTACCCGAGGAGCGAAAACGAGGCGGAGTTTGCCTCGATGACAAATCCGTTGGAGGCGGTGACCCATATGGCATCGCGGGACTCCTCAAAGAGGGTCCTGAAATTGAGTTCGCTTTCGCGAAGCGCCATCTCGGCCTCCTTTCGCTTGCTGATGTCGTCCAGCACGCCCCGGACGCCCGAAACAACGCCTTCCCGGACGATAGGGCGCGCTGATGACCGCACCCATACGGTGCGCCCGTCCTTTGTCACCATCCGGTATTCTGCCGAATCCATATCGCCAGAAAGCGTCTTGGTAAACCGTTCCGACTGGCCGCCCCTATCATCGGGATGGACAAACTCGACAAAGCACCGGCCAAGGACCTCCGAAGGCGAATACCCGCTGAGGGGCTCGATGTTGGGCGAAACGTACTTGACGTTGGCACTGCAGTCAAGCGTGTAGAGCACCTCATTGAGATTTTCCACAATAGCCTGGTATGACTCATCACTTTCCCTTGCCTGCGCCATCGCCTGCCAGTAGTCGGTGATATCATGGGCCGAACCTATGATATACCGTACAGTTCCCTGCTCGAACACTGGCGTCAGCGTCGTCTTCCACATCTTTTTCCCTATTGGCAGCGCAAGCGTTTCCTCATACGTTACCGGGCTACGGGCATCGACGCACCGCTGGTAGTTGGCGGCTACGGTGTCGCCAAGCTCCCTGCCGAGCAGTTCATGAGGCGTTTTTCCTTTGATAGCATCAAGTGAGAAACCGGTAAGCTCATGGTGGGACCTGTTGTTCCGTATATACCGGAATTCGCCGGTTCCTACGCCAATCAGGAACATGGCGTCCTGTGTGCCCATAAACATCATTTCATACTCTTCCGCGAGGGATGTCAGCCGTTCCTCCGCATGCATCTGCTCAGTGGCGTCCTCGATTAGCCCAATTCCCCCGTAGATATCACCAGATGGGGAGCGCAATCCCTTGAACAAGATTTTTACATGTGTTGTTTTATCTGCGGTTACAGACGCATATGGCCCTTTGTAGTCCCCCTTGCCAGAGGTAAGCGAAGACGTTACCTCACGAATAAGCACCATGTCATCCAGTTCTTGTAGCATGTCAAGGCCAATCAGTCTGCATTTCGAAGAGCCGATTATCTCGACAAACTTCTCATTGCAGTCGAGTATGACGCCATGCGCGTCGTAATATAAGATACCCAAGGGCGTCTCATTGTACAGCCTCTGGTAAAACTCCTCGCTCTGCCCCAATGCCAGCTGGACCTCGTGCAATTCAACGGCCTGGCGCACCTTATGGAGCAGCTCGGCATACTGTGATTTCGATTCGCCGCCTTTTTGGATGTAAAAGTTCGCGCCGCACTCATACGCCTCGATGACCACGTCCTCGCGCCCCTTTCCCGTGAAAAGCAAAAACGGTACGATCATGCCTGACGCACGAACGGCCTTAAGAAACTTCACCCCGTCCATTACTGGCATCTGGTAATCGGAGATGATGGCATCGTACGGTTGCTTGCGCATCATGGCAAAGGCTTCGGCTGCCGATTCGGCAGTATCTACCAGAATGTCACCCGCTCGCTCAAGGTACAGCTTGGTAACCTCCCTAAGCCCCTCCTCGTCATCTACATAGAGGAGGCGCAACAAGCGATTGTGGTCTTCAGGTCCGTTCATTGTAATTTAGTAACCCAGCAAAGATAAGTAATTTACGTGTTAATGGCAGGCCCTCACCCTAATCAAGCCGGCGCACCGCCATGGCACAATCTGTGGCATACTGGAACCTAAAGGAAAATAAAAAAAATTAGAGGAACGAGGCGCCGATAACGAGTGCCCCGATAAGCGCCACGGCAACAACGGCACCTATGATTGAAAGGATCCACGCCACTGCCGCCTGGGCCCAACCCGTGTCAAAGACGGACTTGATAATCCATATCGCAACGATGATGCTCAGGACCGCCCCAATGGTGCCCCCAGTCGCGACAGATGCCCAGATAAGCACTATGTTAAGCACAAACGTCGCTATGGTCAGCGCTATGGCTGCCGTAAATGCCCTTCCAAAAGAAGCCTTTTTTATTCGCGCCAACTTGGCGCCTATCCACAAGAATACCGCTTGGATTATAAAAAATACCACTACCCCAATCAGAAGCGCAGCAAGACCCGTGAAAACGAGCCCGAATATTTCCCATTCCATGATTATCGCCTTTTATTGTTCGTCCGGTTCGGGTTCCTGCGACCCGTTGTACTCGCGCATGACCTCCGCATACAGCCGCATGGTGTCAAGCCAGTTGGCGTACGCCGTGTTGTATGCCTCGAACTGCCGGTCAGCAAGGAGGGACTCAAGGTGCCCACGAAGCTGGGCCGACCCCTCCCGAAGCTGGTCGAGCAGAAAGCCAAAATGCTCATCAGATGCCTTTTTCGACCGCTCCTGTAGGATATGCGCCTCCAGCGCGCCCCTGACGGTCGCTATATCGAGGAGGAGCCGTGCCGCAATCTCCTGGACATGCATGCCCTGTTGGTGGTACGCAATCATTGAGTCAAGTGTTTCCTGGGATACCATATGCTCACCGCCCGGGGTTTGGTGCTACCTTTAATATCAAGATAATAAAGGTATGCCCTATATGTGTATAATATACAAAAGTTAATAAACATATAC
>CAYSZY010000063.1:0-8575 GCA_964435645.1 uncultured Thermococci archaeon
TTGGAGAGGATTGGGAATATGCCGAATTTTCGGGCGAAACTACCGAAAGTGGTGGGTACGATAGTGAAGATAGAACGGCCGGCCCTCAAGAATGGCCCCCGCTGTTCCTGCGGGATGATGGACTGGTTTGTAGGCGACAGTGTCGCAACCTGCGATTGCGGGAAAAAAGTGGAGCTTGATGAAAAGATAAAAGCCTACCTAAGGGACGGCCCGACCTGCGAATGCGGATTCGGTGACTATCTCCTCGGGGAAAAGTCTGCCAAATGCACAAACTGCGGCAAGGCAGTAGACATATCCGAGCTAAAATAAAAAGAGAAGCCCCCACGGGGGCACAGTGGGGTGCATTGGGGCTAATATACCCGTACGGTCTCCAAGTTGAGCGGAGACCGTGTTTCAACCTTGAAGTTCTTGTAAATAGACGACGCGAGGTCGATGCACTTCCCCGCCTCCCCGTGGTTGGTAAAAACCTTCTCGGTGCCGTTGTATACCTTTTTTACAAAATTCATGAGCTGGTTTCGGTCAGAATGGCCGGAAAATCCTTCGATAGTCTTTATTTCCATATTAACATTTATGACCTGCGTGCGGCCGGTGCCGTTCTTGATGGGTATTTCCTTCCACCCTTTCTGGACACGGGACCCCATGGAACCCTCTGCTTGGTAGCTCACGAAAATCAGCGTATTCCTCTCGTCAGGCGCGAGTGCCTTGAAGTACTCCACTGAAGACCCGCCAATAAGCATGCCGGATGTCGCCATGATGATACAGGGGTCACCTTCGATGATGTCCTTTCGCTTTGCGGAGTTCCTGACGTTGTCGAATGCCTTGGAAAGGAACGGATTGAGCTCTTGGTGGAAAATCTGGTCACGCACCGTCTTTGAGAGGTACTCAGGGTAGGCAGTATGGATTGCCGTCGCTTCCCATATCATACCGTCAAGGTAAATAGGCACATCAGGCAAGATGCCCGTTCGTACAGCCTCTTCCAAAACTATCATAAGCTCCTGCGCACGGCCCACGGCAAGGACGGGTATGAGCACTTTTCCCTTGCGCGCGATGGTGTTCTTGATGATTCGCAGCGTGTCCCGCTCGGAATCCTCCCGGGATGGTTGCATGTCCCTGGACCCGCCGTACGTACTTTCTATAATAAGCGTCTCCAGTCGGGGGAATCGCACGTTCGCCGGTTCGAGAAGCCGCGTCTTAGAAAATTTGAAATCGCCAGTATAGGCGATATTGTGAAGGCCGTTACCCACATGCAGGTGCGCAATTGACGATCCGAGGATATGGCCCGCGTTGTGGAGTGTCAACCGCACATCCGGTGCAATGTCACGTACCTCCTTGTAGTCGAGCGGGATGGTATGCGTTATCGTTTCCTTAATTTCCTTAAGGCTGTATGGGCACGGTTTCCCTTCCCGTTTTGCAATTTCGACAAAGTCCTTCTGAAGAAGCATCATAAGGTCCCTTGTAGCAGGGGTACAGTAGACAGGGCCATCGTACAGCGATTTGTACAAATACGGCACAAACCCCGAATGGTCTAGGTGGGCGTGTGTCACGATAATGGCGTCAAGCTCATTTGCAGAAAGGATATACTTGAATTCCGGGCAGTTGAGATACGGATAGGCCTTTGAGGGGTCGTCTGAAGCAACGTTTACGCCACAGTCGAGCAGAACGTTGCTAACGTTTGTCTGCAAAAGAAGGCATGACCGCCCCACTTCACGGAATCCCCCAAGTGAGGTGATACGAATCCATTCAGACCGGATATTCTCATCACGGTAGATGCGATGACCTACGGCGCGCATGATGCGCTTTCGTTCGTCACCCTCGCGCCAGAGTGTTGCACGTATTCCCTGTACCGTCGTAGACGTCATCGGGGGCGTACGTATGATACGGGGGGCCCATCGAACGTTTTTGGTAATTTCCCGCAGTGTGCATCCGGACTTGCCTATGGCAAGACCGGGCTTCTTTGCCTCGATGATGACCTCTGAGATCCCGGGATCAAAATTGATATCAGTTATTTCGGCCTCGGCTGGCACAATGCGCTTGATAATTTCAACAGCCTGGTCCTCAGGCATAATTATTGAAGCGTCTGGGCGTATTACCACGCGTTTTCTCAGCTTCTTTGCTATTTCCTTGATAAGGTCAGCATCACTTACCAGCAAGGAGGGATTCCTTGTGTATATCACTACTTCCGGTCCCTCAAAGTCAATATTAGTTATGACGGCGCCTGATGGTATGATTTCCCTGACCATACTTTCGATATTTTTTAGGATATCTTCAGATGACAAAATAATCACCTTATTTGTCCAAATAAGTGTTATCAAAAATGTGTGCTTATCTGCCTATCACATTTTTATTTAGATAACCATAATAATCAAGCTGTAGCATGGCACCCAAAAGAGCGCAGATGCATAGTATGTAATCCCACTATGATGAAATCACAATATTGTTCTTATTCATGTATTACACGATGTATCTCTTTTTCGAGAGGAATCGTTCTTTAAGTTGCCAAAAAACAGCTAATACAACTCCCCAAACACGGTATATAAATGTTTCGGTTTTATAGGCTTTATACATAAAGATAGGGTACTTTGTGTGCAAAGCCGATTTTTTATTTCTGCGTGGACTATGCCCTAGGTGTGTTGCACCGGGTTCCCGATAAGCATGCTCAACATCTCACGTAGTGCACCATAGTTATCGCCACGGAAGAGTGAGGTGGTAATCATCGTTGACGATGAGATTGCCAAAACGGTGCCGTCTGCAGACAGCGCCGCCAAAATCGGCCTCCCTGTACCCGGAATGGACTGGCCTTCCCCATCCAGTACCTCCGCAGTCTCATCGGCGTACAGGAGGGGTATGGCCCCATACAGCTCCAGCACACATCCGTTGGCGTAGTGTACCGCTTTCACACCGGGGGGAAATATGGAAGGGTCCAGCCCGGAAATAAGGGGATAATAGTATTTTCCCGTATTGCTCTGCATGTCGACGATCTCTGTTTCGGTAAACATGATGCCATGCTCGGCTGTGATACAGTTAAGCTCATCCGCCATGATATATTTGAAGTATTGTCCCGTGATGAGAAGATTGCCACCGGCGGCAAGATATCCCTGGATTGCCCGTACCTCGCCCTGATCGAATCGTTCCTGGGGATTAGTCACAATGACAAGCATATGCCCACGGAGCGATTCGGGGGTGATGTCACCTGTGTTCTGCACCTTCATGTCCATGCCAAGCTCCCCAATCAGCGTACGCAGAAGGCCCGCCCTTCCATGATGGTAATACTGGCCCTTTGTATCGCAGAACAACGCTGTTGGCCTGGTATCCTCGGGAGGGGCAGGCTGGCCTGAATCGAGAATAGCCCTGCATTCCAAAATGCATGCATCCAGTTCCGGGAGGAGAGACCGCGCCCTAAGTGCGGTCAATCCATGTGCAAGAGAGGATATGCGCTGAAGCATGACCGATGCCTCCGCAAGGTGTACAAGCGCATCACAGCGATCGTCGGCGGAAAGGTCCAGGACAGACTTCGAAAGCTCATTGAGCTCCGCACAGTACGATTGCACCATCGCATCGTTGTTCTTGCCAAAAACGAGCAGCTGCGGCGGATACGCCATGAGCGGCGCCACTGAAGGGTCGGCGTATACACTGTTGCGCATGCCAGGCGTTCCGCGGTCCCCATCGCCAAACTCCTGTCTGCTGATTCCCCAGCTGCACCCGTCTGCGTTTTCCAGGCCGGGATGCCTCAACTCGATTGAGCATCCGATGGGCAGGGCAAATGTGTCCTTGGAATATATCACCGAATCCATGGAGCCCCCCGATGGATCTTGCAGGAAAATGCTGTCCGAGGTATTAGCCAACCTCATGCCCCGGTACACGTAATCTGCATGGACCCCCCCATTTTGGGATGTGTCTCCATTTCGTGCGAGTACGACATACCCCCCCGGTTCGACGATAAGGCCTGTCCCGATGGTAATCGAATCCCGCTTTCCGTCTCGCAGGGACCAGTTGCGAAGATCAACCGGTTCACCGCCACTGTTATGGAGCTCTATCCATTCGCCCCGTGCATCGGTCACCGCATGCGGATTAATCATAAGCTCGTTGATGACTATGGGGCACGGCACCTCTTCGGGGCACCCCGCCACGGAAGGGGCAAGTGCCACGATAGCAATGAAGACCACCATATACGCCGTTGCACGCATACAGGGAAGCTAGACGTTAGGAAAATATACAATACCCCGGTGGAGTACTATAACATTTGACTTTTTCAATCATATACAATACTATCTGGATAAATGTTATATTTTGTTCTTTCATCATCACTGTATGCGAAAGATGGCGATTGTTGTGGCAGTGCTTGTAATCTTCCTTGCCCTTCCGCCTTGCGCGGCATGGGGGCATGAAACGCACAGGGACACGACGGCAAGGGCATTGGATGCCTTGCCCGATGAAGAGCGGGATTTCTATTTTACCTATGCCGACGAGATTATCTCATACTCGACGATACCGGACATATGGCGGGCGCAGGGCGACCCCCGGGGAGACATACTTTTCCATTTGAGTTATCCCACTGGATACGGCATGGGGCCGCAAGCTGCGGCACAGTGGTACGAAAAGCTTGTTGATGACCTGTCCAGCGGGAACTATGAGGAATGGGCACTCGATGCGGGGGTGCTGAGCCATTACGTTGGAGACGCCCTCTGCGCCCTGCACACCGATGCGTATGTACCTGAGCACCCCGTGATAGAACAGTACGTAAACGGCCATGTCGCACGCTTTGCCTATTCTCCAGAGACCGGGCAAAACTATGCCGATGTTGAAACAGCGGTGAGGGAGGCATCTCGGGCAGCGCATACGTACTACGCACCGATGGTCCAGGCATGCAGGAACGACGAGTGGGGCGATGTTGAGTCATACGCCATTGTGCAGCTCGATTCATACGCCTCCACATATGCGACACTGCTTTGCATGGCATATAGGGAAGCGTTCCCGCCGGAAGCCGTAATCGTTGAACCGGAAAATGAGGAATCGGGGCATACTGTGGCAGTATGCATGATACTTGTCGTGGCGTTCGTGGCAGCAGTGCTTGCGTTCACACGCCGTTGATGGCGTTGATGAGTGCCGCCACCGCAGCTATCTGGGCATCGATGCTTTCCTGCCGGGACGAGAGGTCCCTCCCTTCGAGGCTTTCGGCAAGGATTGCTATCATGTCATCTGTAGTAAAAGGATTGTTCCATGCCGCTGCTACGTACGCTTCGACAAAATCCCCTTTTTGGTGCTTGTCAGTCCGTGGCGGCGACTTTACAGAAGATTGCAGTAGGGCCTGCATAAGGACATGATTCGACACCTTGATGCCATCATACCCTTTTGAGGCCCGGTATATTGCCGCCGACATTACAAAATTTACAAGCACGTCGCCGAACTTGGAAATTCCAGACATATGCTCAAATCAGCTCGTTGAGTTCCTTGACATCTGCCTTGAGACGCTCGTTGGCGTCAGATAGCGCTTGGCGTGGCGTTTTGGAACCATCGGTCTTGATTAGCATGAACGGCTTTGAGTAGTCCAGAAGCGGATGGGAAATCTTGTAAGCCGAAAACATTACGGCAGGGTCTTTTTCCAGATAGCTTCGCACAAGATTGGCAAACGTATGGTTCTCCCCGGAAATAATGATTTCCATGGTGGTATCGGTTTCTGATAGAATTTCAAGTTCCACGTTGATCACCTGCCGTTTCTAGATCTTTCCTTTCCCATAGTCCTCAGCGAGATTGCGGGTCTCCACGCTGCCACATTCCGGACATTCGAGCTTTCCGTCGGCGCGCCTCATGGGGGTACGGCACTTGGTGCAGAATCCAAAAATAACGCCGAGATCGTCCCCGACAGTCGACAGTTCCAAGGGGAACTTCCGAGCATCGCGTACACGGGCACGGATAAAGTCACCGATGGCGAATTCGCTCTGCAGGTTCGTAACGTATTTCTTGCTTGACTGTGATATGTATACTCTTCCCTTGGTCGAAGGTACAGCTATGGCACGATCCTCTTGGCCACTCATCGCAAGGAGCTCCACCAAGAGCATCTGCGGACGTATGTCTACAACCTCGCACACGACCTGGTCCCCTTCATTCGGGGAGGGGGGCACACTTGTATTAGCGGTAACCGATGCCATCCTCTTGTTCATATCGAGGTCGACTGTTCCTGCGACAGCTGCACGGATGTCTCCGTGCTCTTCGTATGCGCCCTCTCCGGGCATGAATTCCTCAGCAACTCCCAACACATCTCCGGGGATTACAAAGTCCCCTGACTTAATGCCTTCTTCACTCATTTGTTTTCATCTCCATGTGTTCTTGTCTGCAGCATGATACGTAGGCACTGATCATGCTGGATTCATGCCGGACGTCCGGCATGGTCTTACCCCATTTCACCAACGACGCTGGTTGTCAGCGGGGCAGTTCATGTATTTCATCGAAGGCATATGGCCCATCGTGGAAGAGGAGCCGTGCCTCACTTGCAGTCAATACAGGTTTGTCAAAGGTTGCCGCATCATCGATTGCTATGCGAGGGCATGCGACAACGATATAAGCTTGAAAGTCAAAGTCGCTGACCAGTGACATATTTATTTCCCTCGAATATATAAGTTGGCATTTCTTATTATTATTCCTTATAAGGGTTTGTATGCCCTCCGCTTCCCGGTGGCGGTACTGGCCCCGTTTTGTTGATACGAGTATGCCGAACCGCTCGCATTCCTCCGCCGCCATGAGCACGCCGTACCGCTTTCGCACGATCTTGTCACGTATGGGGCTGATATCCTCGCACGCCCCGGTATACGGATTGCAGGCAAGCACGGGGGACGACGTTACAAGGGATATGCCGACAGGGTGAAAATACCCCGTACCGATAAACAGGTATGCATCGGCATCTATTGCATGGGCCGCCTCAAATGAGCACCCCAATACCTGGCCAGGATAACTGACCCGCGTCCCGGGTTTGCCGATACGGGGGGTAAGGCCGTGTGCTGTAAGGACATCGGCGGCATCGGTGAGATTGTGTACATGCTGGACGGTGGTGACGAGGCCTATTGTGGTGCCGAACGATGCGATAAGCGAGATATTGTCCTCAACACAGGAAGTGAGGGAAATGTCATCCCGTACCTCGATATACTCCACAGGTATCTTCGTTTCCCCAAGCATGGGGGAATGGCCAAAATGAAGAAGAAGCTCGGCACCCGCTTGTGCCATGTCCTCGTCAGCAATGTCGCAGGCGCCATAGCTGGGGTCCCCGGAAACGATAACAGTGCATCCCCGTGCCTCAAGGGCGGAAATAATTTCCGTGCTCCGCCTGCGCAACCCCGCAGGAAGCTGAATGCCCACGGTGCGGGCACCATGGGCAGCAGCACGCGATACTACGTCCTGTATATCTATTTTCAGCATACGGTGTTCCCCTCGGCAATACGTCAGTGGGCATGATACCCCATGCGTCTTGGAAAGAAAGCTTTATAAATCATTGCAAGTGCCGGCTGCCTAGACAATTCATAACATATTTATGTGAACTGGGGGCATGAGGGAGTATGCATGACCTTTCAAAAAAGCAATTTGATGCTATCAACAACATGGGATTCATCTTTGACCAGGACAATATGAATAAGGCACTTATGCTCATGATCTCCTCACAACCGGGAGTTACGCTCAAAACGGTTGACGGACACACGATAGAAAAAGAGAACGGGGAACACGGGTACTTCCGGTTTGAAGGCATTCCTGTTGGCAAGCTCTCTGCGGCATATACGGAAACGCCGACCAAAATCAAGGTCATGATGGCCTCGAAATTAGAAGGGGATGAACAGCTCAAGCTGATGGTGTGGCACTTCATCCACGAGTCCGTGTCAGTCAGGGAAGACTAGACGATCATCCGCGCATCGACGACAGAGATGCCGTCCTCATAGACAAATACAGGATTGAGGTCGAGTTCCTTAAGGTCAGGATGCTCATCGGAAAGCCGGGATATCACCTCTATCAGATCCACGAGCCCCGCGATGTCCTTGGGTTTTTCACCCCGTATGCCCTTTAATATCGGGTACGCCTTAATCTCTTCTATCATCTTTTTCGCCTCACCCTTCGACACGGGCGTGATACGGAATGAAACATCCTTGAAGACCTCCACAAAGATTCCGCCGAGGCCGAACATGATTACCGGCCCGAATTGGGGATCACGGCTCATGCCGATGATGACCTCAACGCCGCGCTTAGCCATTGGCGAAACGAGGACACCGCTAATGCGCGCGTCTGCACGGTACGCCTTGGCGTTTTCGATTATCTTGCAGTACGCGGAGCGGACTTCGGCAGCGTTTTTTATCTTGAGCACAACACCATGCGCATCGCTCTTGTGAAGAATGTCTGGCGACACTATCTTCATGGCAACAGGATACCCCATTTCCTTTGCATGCAACACTGCATCTTCCTCAGTCGTTGCCAGCCAGTAGGGCAGCACTTCAACATCATATGAGCGCAATACGTCTTTTGCTTCAGACTCTACAAGCGGGCGCCCTTCCTCCAAGGCTTTTAAGATAAGTGGATGCATTTCGATTCTCCCATATACCTT
>CAYSZY010000064.1:0-8549 GCA_964435645.1 uncultured Thermococci archaeon
GCCATATCCATCTTTGCCATATCGCCTTTGGCGCACATTCTTTCGAGTATGGTTGCCGCATCACCATGCTCGTCTACGTACGTATGGCCTTCCGTGCTCATGAGGCACCCGGGAATTGCCGGGATGCCAACTACAAATATGGCAAGCAACCGTGCCCGCCGTGCCGAAATCCCGAATCCAGTCGTTTTTTGGGCAAACGATACTGGAGGTGCCCTACTCCGCTACGTGCCTTTCGGCACGCATGGGGCGGCATATATCATTTATACTAGGTACGCTAAAACATAGTAAAGGGTGACGATATGAAGACGGTACTTATCGCATATGCAAGCAGATATGGCGGATCTGAACATCTGGCCGAACGAATCGCCGATATGGTGAAAGCGCGTGATGTCATGCCCCAACTGCTTGACCTGAAGTCCCATCCACCCAAATTGTGGCTGGATTTTGGCAAGTATGGCGGCGTGGTCATCGGTACCGGCATCAAGATAGGGAAGTGGAGCCCTGAGGCAGAAGACGCACTGACTGAGGTGCAACAGGCACGGACCATCCCGTACGGTGTTTTCGTGTCGTGCTTTGACGCGTACAAGCTCGGTGCGGGGGAAGCCGTAGAAAAGTACATAGCACCCAAGCTTAGCGAATCCGATGCTCAACCTGCCGCCGTGGCGGCGTTCGGCCCCGTCTTTGACCTCTCCGGCGCGCATAAGGTGGGATTTATAGATAGGAAGATAATCGGTTCAATCCTCAAGGGAATTCGCAAGGACGGCATCGACGTGCCTGATGGCGAACTGACCGCCCTAGTGGGTGACGACGACCTTGAGGCGTTTGTAACAGGCATTATTCAAGCATTATAATGCGTTTTTAGCAGGGATTGCATGAACAGGCAGCACGATACGGACGACACGCCCCTTTTGAATGCGCTTGCACGCCATGCGCCTGTTTCCGTTCGTACGGGAACTGGGGATGCGCTGTGTGCTGAGGTATGCATACCTGGTGCCATCACCGGCTTGTTTTGTATCATCCGCGCGCCAGGGGGCGGTATTGCGGGAACTACCGGCATAGGCATATGCATCGACGAGGGTGTGACGGTGCGCATGAACGCGTGCTCTTCGACATCCGGCTTGCTCGATGTTACATCCAATGGCGTGCCAGCTGAAATCCCTGTGCTGGCCCACCTTGCCCGTGGCGCATATTCGCATATATGTAACAGGTATGGAATTTCACTTTCCATCGGCACGAACCTTCCAATCGGGGCAGGATTCGGGGTAAGCGGTGCAACGGCGCTGGGGGCGGCGCTCTGCCTTTCGCATCTTGCCCCCTGCAAGGGGGATCCTGTGCAGTGGGCATATGATGCAGATGTATCAACGGGGGGCGGGTACGGCGACATCGTCACACAGGCCCATGGCGGCATATCGCTGCGCAGTGTACCGGGACTGCACGGTGCTGTGGCGCATATTCCCCCAAGGGGGAGAATCGTCGTTTCGGGGACGTTCGGGCCGCTTTCGACAAAGGACATCCTTTCCGACGATGCCGCCACCGCCCGGATAAACGAAGCTGGCAGCGCATGTATGGGGACCGTATCCACTGCGTCAGGAATACGGGAAATCATGTCGTTGTGCAATGCATTCTCATACCGTTGCGGCCTTATGACATCACGATTGTCCGAAGCCGTCGATGCAGTGACGGCCGTCCACGATGTGCCTGCATCAATGGTAATGCTTGGTGAAAGCCTCTTCACGCTCGCACGCCCCGCACAGGTGCAAAGCATTGTCGATGCCTTGTCGTCGTTTGAGCTGCGGCCAATCGTTTCCCCCCTGCGAGGCGGATTCTGACGCATATTTCCTTTTAGTTCCCGTATCCGGTGCCAGCAAGTGCCACCATGCCCACTTAGGGGGGTCGCTTCATAACGCCATCAAAAAAGGGTTCGATTATCTGCTCTCGCCAGGCAACATACTGGCTTATCCTGTTGTGATTGTATCTCGTGGCTGATCATCGGATATCCCCGCATCGGGATTGAACAGCGCATTTCGGAGAGAATGGTGTCATAGTCCGTGCCATCAGGCGGAGTTGCCGCCTCGGCAATCGGCATAAGCAGCTCGATAAGCCCGCGGATACGAATCACCATGCCGTTAACGGCGACAGCTGTCGTTGGCCGTGGGTGATGGCATCCACAGCTGCACCCGGGGATGGTGATGGGCCATAATCCGTTATGGTTGGTGCGATTATTATAGGTATCTGGCACATTCGCAAATATAATTATTAATATGTCTTCACACTAGTAGGGTATGGTGGATTGTATATGGGGATAATCGGGGCTGAAGACATATCATACAAGTACGATGATTTCCTTGCGGTGGACCGTATATCATTTTCTGTTGAAAAAGGGGAGATTATGGGGTTTTTGGGGCCCAACGGCGCGGGAAAGAGTACCACGGTAAAGAAGCTTACCGGGCAGATATCCCCGCTTGGCGGAACGGCTACCGTACTGGGCATCGATGTTGCCGCAGACCCTAAGGCGGTCCACGAGCGCATAGGCGTCTGTTTTGAGGAAAAGAATCTGTATCCACGCATGTCGGTACGGGAGAACCTGTCGTTTTTTGCATCCCTCTTCGACAAAAGCGTCGATGTCGACGCTATTATAAAAAAAATAGACCTGGAAAAATGGGCTGGCGAGCGTGCCGAGTCGCTGTCAAAAGGCATGCAGCAGCGGGTCATGGTGGCGCGCTCGCTCATCAATGACCCCGATGTGCTGTTTCTTGACGAGCCGACGTCAGGGCTTGACCCCATATCCGCCGAACAGATCCGTGCCATGATTCTTGAGGAAAAGAAGAAGGGCAAGACCATATTTCTCACAACGCACAACATGATGGAGGCAGACATGCTCTCAGATCGCGTTGCATTTATCAACGAAGGCCGCATCGTGGCGCTCGACACGCCGGAAAACCTCAAGCTTCGCCTCGGAAAGCGGCTGCTTAAGGTCCGGACACGTGTCGGGGCTGATTTTGAGGAGCAGACACTGTCTCTCGATGATGCCTCAACGCCGGGGCGTATGCAGGAGCTGCTTTCGTCAGGAAATGTTGCCACCATCCACACGCAGGAGGCGACCCTTGAAGAGGTGTTTATCACGCTTACGGGGAGGAAGCTTGCACAATGAAGTGGTCGTGCATCAGCGCCATCGCCAAAAAGGACGCCATCATGGTCCGGCGAAATAAGCTGCTTCTCCTCGCCCTGTTCGGGGGCATCCTTTTTTCACTAATCTACTATGCGCTCCCCGCCGAGGTGGACGACACTTACCATATCGCCTATTTCGACGGGGGCGATTCATCACTCTTTGGCACGCTTCCCCCCTTTGCGTCCGTTGGATTGGCGTTTGAATCCACCGCATCGAGAACGGCGCTTCTTGAATCCGTCAACAGTGGCGAATATCTCGCCGGCATCGTCATACCCGCAGGATTTGATGCGGCTGCCGTCGCTGGTGATATGCCCGTACTTGAGCTCGTATTCAAGGCAGATACCGACGCTGCGATTACCGATACGGTCTCGTATCTTGCGCGGTCGCTTGCCGATTACCATGCATACGGGTCGGTGCCGGTCATCCTCCCAACGCAGGTGGTGGGCGAAGACACATCCGGCATACAGGCCCCCTTGCGTGAGAAGTCTGTACCGTTTTATCTCATCGTGGCGCTCATGATGGAGATGTGGACCATTGCAACGCTGATTATTGAGGAGACCGCCGCCGGCACCATGCGGGCCGTTCTCGTCACGCCTGCGCGCCCGTCTGACGTCATCACGGCCAAAACCATTGTGGGCGGAATGTACACACTTGGTGTCGTGTGCGTTATCCTGATTATTACCCGAAGCCTCAGGGGTGACCCCGTGGCACTGGCTGTGGGCATCATGTTGGGCACCATGCTTGCCGTCAGCCTCGGTCTTCTTCTCGGAAGCCTGTCAAAAACGATCACCGGGTCATACATTTATGTGTCGGTGCCGATGCTCGTCCTTATCCTGCCGGCGCTCATCCTGCTCGTACCGGGGCTTTCGCATGATGCCATACGCGCCATACCGACGTATTATCTCGTGGACGCGTTAGAAGGCGTGCTTAATCGGGGCGCATCCCTTGCCGATGTCTGGAGGCAGTACCTTGTGGTGGCGGCTATCAACATTTTGTTCTTTGTAGCGGGAATCATATCACTAAAGAGGCGGTACCAATGAATTACGGAATGATTGCCCGCGTGGCAAAAAAGGATATGGCCCAAACGGTGCGGGAACCATTCTTCATCTTTTTCATCGTGTATCCTCTTATCATGGCGCTTATACTCAATATCTCCCTTGGGTCGATCGGGGGTACACAGCCTTCACTGGCCATATTGGGGGATGACGACGTCTATTTGGCGTTTGACGCGCTGCAGGGCATCGATGTCAGCAGAGTATACGAAATTGAAGAACTGAACGCCAAGCTCGTATCCGGCGCCTATGATGCAGGGCTCGTCGCAGGCGACGCCCCATCCCTGCTCTTTGGTGGCTCCAGCATTCCCAATATACGTGCATCGCTATACGCCGTTACGGCATCGGTGCTTGCAGACTTTGACGGCATGCCATCAGCCGCCCGCATAGGGCAGACGATACTGCCGGAGGAAGGCATGTCGCTTCAGGTCAGGTTCATTCCGTTTCTTGTCATTATCGCCGCGGTCATCGGAAGCATTATCATCTCCTCTTCGCTTATCGAGGAGCGCGAGCAGGGCACCATGAGTGCCATGTTCGTCTCCCCTGCCACACCGCTTGAGATAATATCTGCCAAGGCGCTTTTTGGCTTATTTTTGGGTATGGTGATGGGAATGCTCATTCTCCTGCTCAACAACGCGCTCACCGATGCGCTTGTCGTCGTCTTCCTACTCTTCGGCGTGCTTTTTACCGTGGGCATCGGGCTTATCGCCGGTGTTGTCATGGACAATATCACCGACCTTGTGGCGCGCATGAAGCTCCTTAACATCTTCCTTCTGCTTCCTGCACTGGTTATCCTGTTCCCGCAGATACCCCAATGGGCGGGCATGTTCTTTCCCACCTACTACTTTATCGACCCCATCATGTCGATTACCCAGTACGGCGCAGGTATCGGTGACTTATGGTGGAAGCTTATCGTGCTTATCGCCTGCGATGCAGCGGTGCTTGCCCTTGCCGCCCGTGTCCTTCGCCAAAGGATGCTTGGCGTACCGATTCGCCACTAACCGTGATAAATCGCACACGATACTACTTTATTTTTTTATCGTTATTAATACTCATTATTGATTAATTACCCATAATTTTATAATAAGATAGATTCGGTGCAGTGGTATACGGGGAGTATCATGTTCACCGGCATCATAGAGGAAGTAGGAATTATCAAGGAGATAACGGTTACCAAGGCTGGCGGGTCGCTGCGTATCGGCGCACATCTTGTCACTGAGGAAACGAAAATAGGTGATAGCATAGCCGTAAACGGCGCATGCCTCACCGTTACCGCCATAGCTGCTGACAGCATTTTTGTCGACGTGATGCCGGAGACAATACGATGCACGACGACGGAAAGCCTCCGTGCCGGAAGCCGAGTAAATCTCGAGCGTGCCATGGCAGCAACTGACAGATTCGGCGGCCATGTCGTCACAGGGCATGTCAGCGGGGTGGCTGCGATACGGCGGCGCTACAGGGAAGGCACCGCTGTATGGCTCGGCCTGTCAAGCACGATGGGCGCCCCTGTTGTACAGAAAGGTTCTATCGCAATCGATGGTGTCAGCCTTACCATCTCCCGTATCAGCAGGGGGTTGATCTGGGTTTCGCTGATACCGCATACCCGCGATGCGACAACACTGGGGCAAAAGAGGATCGGTGACCGGTGCAACATCGAGCATGATATCATGGCATCCTATGCCGCACAGCCGTCTCGTACACCACATCTTGGCATGGACCAGCTTAGAGATAGTGGATTTTGAGGTAATCATATGGCAGTAGACACAATTGGGCAGGCTATATCAGACCTGCGCGAAGGAAAAATGATCATCGTTGTCGACGATGAGGACAGGGAGAACGAGGGCGACCTCGTCATGGCCGCGGAATTCGTGACCCCTGAAGCGATAAACTTCATGATAACACACGGGCGGGGCCTTGTATGCGCCCCCATGAAAAAGGCGCGGATGGAAGCGCTTGGCATACCACTTATGGTTACCAATAACACGGACCCCCATGGAACCGCCTTTGGCGTTTCAATAGATATATCGGGCGCATCGACCGGTATCTCTGCACATGAGCGGAGCGAAACGATAAAAGCACTTTCCACCCCTTGTTCGACCAGCGAGTCGTTTAGGCGGCCAGGGCACGTTTTTCCCCTCCAGGCAAAAGAGGGCGGCGTGCTCGTGCGCCAGGGGCACACGGAGGCATCCGTGGACCTTGCAACCCTGGCGGGTCTCGCGCCCATGGGCGCTATATGCGAAATCGTACAGGAAGACGGCACCATGGCACGGATGCCACAGCTCGAGAAGTTTGCTGCGAAGCACGGCCTGCGTATCGTGACCATTGCGGACCTTGTCCGGTACCGCAGGACGACAGAACGTATCACGGTACAAGGCGCCACCTTTGACGCACCTACGAAATACGGCCATTTCACGGGCATGAGCTTTGTCGACTCCGTTTCAGGAGAGTCGCATGTTGCGCTGGTACGGGGAGATGTTACAGGCGGCGACATTCTGGTACGGGTTCATTCGGAATGCCTTACTGGCGATGCCCTCGGGTCGCTGCGGTGCGACTGTGGGGACCAGCTCCGAAAATCCATGGCCATGATAGGGTGTTCCGACGCCGGAGTGCTCATTTACCTGCGCCAGGAGGGGCGGGGCATCGGATTGCACAACAAGCTGTGCGCATATGAGCTCCAGGACGAGGGCCAGGACACGTATGAGGCCAATGTTTCCTTGGGATTCCCACCGGATATGCGCGAATATTATATTGCCGCTGACATCCTTCGCTCATTGGGTGTCACGGGCGTGCGGCTTATCACTAACAATCCCGACAAGATAAATGGCCTTGTTTCCCATGGTATGCCTGTTGTCGAGCGCGTGCCACTTGAAATTACCGCATCAAAGGATAATTGCTCGTATCTTGTCACGAAAAAGGAGCGATTCGGGCACCTACTCACACAGGTTGCGCCTGTCGGGGAGTGCCGGCAATGCAGATAATAGAAGGGGGGCTCTCCGCCAAGGGCAAGCGATTTGCGCTTGTTGTCAGTAGGTTCAACGAGCTTTTTACCTCAAAGCTTCAGGAAGGTGCAGTAGACTGTTTGCTCCGCCATGGCGCTTCAGACAGCGACATTAGCATTGTACTCGTCCCTGGTGCATTTGAGATACCTTCCGTGGCACTGGCAATCGCATCTGGCACCCCCTCGTATGACGCGGTAATCTGCCTTGGTGCCGTGATACGGGGAGAGACGCCGCATTTTGACTATGTGGCCTCGGAAGTCTCAAAGGGTATCGCCCAGGCAGGCATGCAGACGGGGGTCCCAATAGTATTCGGTGTTCTTACCACAGACAGCATCGAGCAAGCCATCGAGCGCGCCGGCACGAAATCGGGCAACAAGGGATTTTCTGCTGCGCTCACTGCAATAGAGATGGCAAATCTGTATGCAGAGCTGCGCTAGCAACAGCGCTTGGTCGAATAACATTATAAAAAGGAAGGTGCAGTGCCGTCATTTGGAGGATGACACCGCATACACCTTAATGGTGTGCACGTGCATGGTCGTTGGCAACCTGCCCCTATGCACCATTTCACCAAGAAGTATCTCATGAGGCAGGGTGTTATGCCATTATTCGCCGTGCAAGCGCTTGAGTGCCCATGCCATGTTCTTACCAAGCGTTTCCATGGTCTGTATGCCCTCTGCATCGTCTTCGACATCATCTGGATTAAGCCCTATGCCCATGTTCCAATATGACGAGCCGACCGTAATCATCTCGTTGATTCCGAAGAAATGATTGATGGTGTCGTAGGCGTGGATCCCGCCTGCCCTGCGCATGGCAATGACGGCCGCTCCGACCTTTCTTTTGAGCATGTTGCCGTTGCCGCGCATTACGTAGCCTGCGCGGTCTATAAGCGCCTTTGCCTCAGGGGTGATGTCGGCAAAGTATGTCGGCGACCCAATGATGATGCCGTCCGCACCCTTCATCAGCTGGATATATTCGTTAATCTGGTCTGTTTCTATTGTGCACCGCTCGTTCTGTTGTTCCCTGCAGCGCATACACGCCGTGCAGCCGTGAATGCTCCTGCCGCCGATGTGCACGATGTGCGTGTCGATGCCCTCGTCTTCCAGTACTCCAAGAACCGTTCGAATGAGCCTGTCAGTATTGCCCTCCCAGCGGGGGCTCGCGTTGAATGCTACGACTTTCATATGTTCACCTCTTATTGATTTATTTATGAATATATGAATCTTTCCCGATGTCTTTTGTATGTGGATTTCTCCAATAGCAGGGCATTGACAGATAATAATATATAATCCATAATTTCTTCTAATTTTATGATTCGCTCCAGATATGTTA
>CAYSZY010000065.1:0-8378 GCA_964435645.1 uncultured Thermococci archaeon
TAGAAGATAATAAAATATTATTAAATTATTCATATCCTGGCAACATATATTTATTTTTTCACGATGAGGTGTACCCATGAATATAAAATCGTCAGTTGAACTAAAATATAAGAGGGGAAATCGCCTGTTTTTTTCCAGGGACAGCGATTGTCTTTTTGGCCTGATACGATTAATAGAACAGCAACGGCACCGGACGCTTGTAATGTGGGCATTTGAATGCGCCCAAAAATCACTCTCAACATTTGAGGCCAAGTACCCCCATGAGCCCAGGCCGCGAAAAGCAGTGGAATTGAGCACATCCTGGGCACGAGGAACGTGTAAGATGCCTGAGGCCAAAAGGGCCATCATGGGTGCCCATGCGGTGGCAAAGGGAATTGACGACCGGGAATATGGGGCAGTGGCCCACGCAATCGGCCACGCATGTGCGACCGTACATGTGGAGACACACGCTGTGGGATTAGTATGTTATGAGCTGACCGCAATCGTCCTTGCGGCGGGGCTGGACCAATGCGATGCGGCGGTGGCCGATAAAATCAAGCATTATCACAACCGATTATTGTACTGGCAAGAGAATATCGATTCGCTGGATGCGCCCTGGGCTTCGTTCTTGGCCGATGACTCACGGCCAAACAAGGAAAAGGCTTTGAATGAAAAAAGAAGGCGTGGCGGGGTATGCAATCCCTGCGGCAAGGGCATCATCCCCCGCTGTGTACCTATCGCGTTATTCTCATCACTGCCCTGTACGCCACTAGCGCGGTCGCGGAAAAGAAAAGCAGGTCATAGCGCCCCACGTGCACTGAAATAAGCGAAAATCCGTCCGGCCGGGCTATGGAACACAGTATCCCGCATACCATAACGGCGATAAGCACCACCTCGACGGCATCTATGGTAATTCCTTTTCTTGCTGGCGGGTCTCCGGCCAAATCCATGACATTCCCTTCTCATACATCACTTATCAGGGTTCCGCTCGCAACATGCGCACAATGCCCCGTATCATGGCAGATACGGTCGCGTAGATAGTGCATTATAATGCATGCGGGCACCGCCCGCGAAATCCGTTGCACGGGCGTCTGGAATTATGTCAGTTTTGAAAACAAAAGATATATATATACTCAAAAGTCCCCCGTTTTAATATTAAAAGTCTTTTTACCACTGCCTAATCGGCAACAGGTAATCTCGATGCATGGTGATATAATGGCAAACAGTGTTTTTTCTTGCATGAAATGCGGCACCTGCAGCGGCTCCTGCCCATCGGGGCGCGTGGTCGCATTCCGCACCCGGCAGCTTGTCGAGGCGCGGAGCACCGGCGACATCGACTACGACGATGTCTCCATCTGGTACTGCACGACCTGCTATAACTGCATGGAGCGCTGCCCACGCTCCATTGACATAACAGACGAGATCCTTCGCATACGGGAGGAGGCATACCGGCTCGGCAAGGTGCTCGAGCCGCACCGGGCCGTCCTGACCTTTTTGTACGACACCGGCCATGCCGTCCCTATCAACGACAAGGTCAAGGCGAAGCGGAAGGCGCTGGACCTGCCCGAGCTTCCCCCGACGACCTACCAGTCCGAGGCTGCCCTTGCGGCCGTCCGGGCGATCCTTGCAGAGGCGGGTGTGACCAATGAGTGAGCTTGCATTCTTCCTCGGCTGCATTATCCCCAACAGGATGCCTGAAGTCGAGCTTGCGGCGCGTCTCGCGTCCGAAAAGCTCGGCATCACCCTGCGCGACATGCACGGCGCGTCGTGCTGCCCCGCACCGGGCGTCATGAAGTCGTTTGACCATGCGCTCTGGCTCAGGCTCGCCGCGCGCAATCTCTCGATTGCCGATACCATGGGCGACGACATCGTCACGCTGTGCAACGGCTGCTACGGGACGCTCAAGGACACGTCCATGGAGCTTCGCGAGGACGAGGCGCTCCTTGCCTCCGTCCGTGAGTCGCTTGAGCCCAAGGGCTATCCGCTTAACGCCGTGCCCGACGTCTACCACTTCGTCGAGTACCTCTATTACGATTACGGCATCGACGCCATCACTGAGCGCGTCGAGCACACGCTTTCCTGCAACGTCGCCGTGCACTACGGCTGCCACCTCCTCAAGCCGGTCAAGTACCGGAAGGAGAAGAACTTCGAGACGCCGGCATTCTTCGACGAGCTTGTCGAGGCCACCGGCGCAAAGAGTATCCCGTACGCCGAGAAGTCATCGTGCTGCGGCGCGGGCGGCGGCCTCCGCTCCGGCCTCAAGGACATGTCGCTTGACATCGCGAAAAAGAAAGTCGCGTCAATCCACGGCGCGGACTGCATCGTGACCCCCTGCCCCTTCTGCCACATGCAGCTGGCGCAGGCCGCGGACATCCCGGTGCTCCACTACGCGCAGCTTCTGGCCATATCGCTGGGTGTTGACCCGAAAGCAATCGGCGTGGAGATGGCGCTATGAACAAGTCAGCCGCAGTAATCGGCGCCGGCATCTCAGGGATGCAGGCGGCACTCAGCCTCGCTGAACGGGGCATCAAGGTCTACCTTATCGAAAAGACCGCCAGCATCGGCGGCATCATGGCGCGGCTTGACAAGACCATGCCGACGCTGGACTGCTCGATATGCATCCTTTCCCCGTTCATGCTCGCCGTGGCGCGAAATCCCATGATCGAGGTGCTTACGCTTTCCGAGGTCGTTGCCTCAAAGCAGGATGCGGGGGGGCACACCATTACCGTCCGCAGCCAGCCGCGCTACGTGGACGTGGAAAAGTGCACGGGCTGTCGCGACTGCCTTGCAAAGTGCCCGAAAAAGATCACTCTTCCGTACGAGGAGTCCTACGGCGTCGTCAAGGCCATCCACTTCGACTTCGACCAGGCGATCCCCGCCGTTCCGAGAATAGACGCAGACGCATGCCTCATGCTTACCAAGGGCAAGTGCGGCAACTGCGCCAAGTTCTGCGAGAAGGGCGCCATTGACTTCGAGCAGGTGGAGACCGAGACCGAGCTTACCGTGGGAAGCGTCGTTATCGCCACCGGTTCCGAGCCGTACCAGCCGTATGACCGGCCCGAGTACGGGTACGGCCGCTACAAGAACGTGATTACCGCCATGGAGCTTGAGCGCCTGCTTTCGGCCTCTGGCCCCACGGGCGGCACCGTGCTTCGCGCGTCCGACAAGAAGGAGCCGAAGAAGATCGCGTTTATCAACTGCGTCGGGTCCCGTGACCACAAGGCCGGCAGGGGCTACTGCTCCAAGGTCTGCTGCATGTACGGCATCAAGGAGGCGCTCCTTGTCAAGGACCACGACGCCGAGGCGGACGTCACGATATTCTACATCGACATCCGCGCCAGCGGAAAGGGCTACGAGGAGTTCTTCCAAAGCGCGAAGTCGTCGCTCCGATTCGTCCGGGGCAGGCCCGGCGAGATTATCGAGTGCGACAACAACGACCTCCTGCTCCGATTCGAGGACACCGAGGGCCAGGAGGTCCGCGAGGAGCGCTACGACCTCGTGGTGCTCAACTCGGCGCTGGTGCCAGCCGCGGGCGCGGGAAAGCTTGCCGAGGTCTTCGGCATCCCCGTCAACGAGTACGGATTCTTCAAGGCAGAAAACGAGTACCTTGATCCCATCTCGACCGGCTGCCGCGGCGTCTACGTCGTGGGCGCGTGCCAGGGGCCAAACGACATCACCGACAGCGTGTCACAGTCCATCGGCTCCGTCGCCAAGGCATACGAGATGCCCGGGGACATCCAGAAGAAGGAGGCCCGGGAGCTCCCTGACTCCGACGGCGCACCGCCGAAGGTCGGCGTTTTTGTCTGCCACTGCGGAAAGAACATCGGCCGCTACGTGGACGTCCCCGACGTGGTGGCGTACGCCAAGACCCTTCCCGGCGTCGAATACGCCGAGGAGTCGCTGTTTACCTGCTCCGAACAGGGGCAGTCATCCATAAAGGAGAAGATACGCGAGCGTGGCCTCAACAGGATCGTCGTTGCCGCCTGCTCCCCAAAGACGCACGAGAACACCTTCCAGGAGGCGCTCACCGAGGCGGGGCTCAACCCCTACCTCCTCGAGATGGCCAACGTCAGGAACCAGTGCTCGTGGGTGCACTCAAAGGACATGCCCGCCGCGACGCAAAAGACCAAGGACCTCGTCCGGATGTCGGTGGCAAAGGCACGCCTGCTCACGCCGCTCTTTGAGCGCCAGGTGCCGGTGCGCCAGCAGACCGTCGTCATCGGCGGCGGCGTCGCCGGCATGGCAAGCGCCCTTGAGCTTGTGAGAAACGGCTTTGGCGTCACCCTCGTCGAGCGTGCAGACGCGCTCGGCGGAAAGGCCCCGCTTGCCTCAAAGATCCCCAACGGGCCCGACCCCTCAAAGCTTGCGGAACAGATGGAGGCGATGGTGCGCGAAAACGAGCGCATCACCGTCCTTACCGGAAGCGAGGTGACCGGCGTCGACGGATTTGTCGGCGACTTCACGCTTACCGTCACCACACCCGACGGCATGTCTGACGTCCCCTGCGGGACCGTGGTCATCGCCACCGGGTTCGACTACGCCGACCCGGCGACCAGCGGCTACGAGCCTGCCGGCGCCGTCATCACCGAGACCGAGCTGCTCGAGCGCCTTGACGCGGGAACGCTTGACGTGTCGTCCTTTGTCTTCATGCTCTGCATGGGCGTGCGAAACGAGGCGAATCCCTACTGCTCGCGATTCTGCTGCATCTCGTCGCTCAATCACGTGCGCCGCGTCCTCGAGGCAAAGCCTGACGCGAAGGTAACGGTGCTCTACCGCGACATCCGCTCATACGGCTACTACGAGGACCTTTACCAGCAGGTCTCAGAGCTGGGGGCCCGATTCATCCGTTACGTGCCGGAGAACATGCCGACAGTCATCACCGACCGGGGCACCGTATCCGTGCGGGACGCAACATCGGGCGCGGACGTCGAGGTGCCGGCGGACATCGTAATCCTCGAGCGCGGCGCGGTGCCGCCCGAGGGCACGACCGCACTGCGGCAGCTCTTTAAGATATCCGCGGCGCCGTCCGGCTTCTACGCCGAGGCGCACCTCAAGCTCGCGCCGCTGGACACGGCGCTTGACGGCGTTTATATCGCCGGCGGGTGCCAGTACCCCAAGAGCATGCCCGAAGCGATAACGCAGGGCATCTCCGCCGCCGGGCGGGCGTCTATCATCATGGGCTCCGGCGCCTACGGCGTGCAGCCGATAAGCGCGTCGATCGACGCCACAAAGTGCGCGGCATGCGGGCTGTGCGAGAAGCTCTGCCCGTACAAGGCGCTCCACATGTCCGAGGACGGGACCCACATGGAGGTCGTCACCGTCTCGTGCAAGGGGTGCGGGACGTGCGCGGCGTTCTGCCCGTCTAACGCCATCAGCGTGTCCGGATTTACCTACCGGCAGGAAAAGGAGAAGCTCAAGGCTGCTCTCGAGGGGGCGATGGAATGACCTTTGAACCAAAGATAATAGCTTTCTTATGCAACTGGTGCTCATACGGCGCGGCTGACATGGCGGGGACCTCCCGCATGCAGTACCCGCCCAACGTGCGCATCATCAGATTCATGTGCAGCGGGCGCATCGACCCCAACTTCGTCATCGAGGCGTTCCTCCGGGGCGCCGACGGGGTCATGATGACCGGCTGCCACATCGGTGACTGCCACTACATCGACGGCAACTACAAGACCGTGCACCGGTACGAGTTCCTCCAGGAGTACCTCGACACCATGGGAATCGGTTCCGAGCGCCTTACGCTCGCGTGGTGCTCCGCCGCCGAGGGCAACAAGTTCGCCCAGACCGTGACCGACTTTACCGAGCACATCCGTGCGCTTGGGCCAAGCCCCTTTAAGGAGCGTGGTGAGTGATGGAGCCCGAGCAATACTGGGGATGGGCTGGCGAAGCGGCGCTTCGCGAGGGCGGCGAGTCCGGCGGTGCCGTGACCGGCCTTGTGGCAAGCGTTGTCGACTCGTACGACGAGGTCATCGTCATCAAGAAGACCGGGACGATCTTTGAGGGCATCGTCCACTCCGTTGCGGACAAGGCGGAGGTCGGGCGCCTCCAGGGCGCGCTTCATGCCGTGAGCATCGAGCTTTCCCACTACATAACGCTTGGCAAAAAGACCGCCATCGTGCTCAAGCCGTGCGACGCGCGGGCCGTTATCGAGAACATCAAGCGCAATCACGTCAGGCGCGAGGACGTGCTTCTCATCGGCCTCAACTGCGGCGGGACGCTTCCGCCGGCCAAGACCAAGGAGTTGCTCCAGACGCAGTTTGGCCTTGCGCCGGAAGACGTCACCAAGGAAGAGATTGCAAAGGGCAATCTCATCTTCTTCAAGACCGACGGCGAGGAGGTGGAGCGGTCCATCGACGAGCTCGAGGAGTCCGGGTATGGGCGGCGCGAGAGCTGCCGGTACTGCGACGTCAAGATCCCGTCCATGTGCGACATCGCCTTCGGGAACTGGGGGACGCCTGCCAAAAAGAACATCACCTTTATCGAGGTCTTTTCCGAAAAGGGCAAGGAGGCGCTTGAGGCGGCCGTGTCCGGCGGGTACCTCGAGACCAAGGCGCCCAGCGAAAAGCTTGCCGAGGTGCGCGCAAAGATCAACACCATCATGGTCAAGATGGGAAAGAAGTGGCGCAAGAAGCTTATCGGCCCCGTCATGGCGATGGACAAGACCGAGCGCCTGGCATATATCCAGAAAACGCTTGCGCCGTGCATCGGCTGCTATGCGTGCCGAAAGGCGTGCCCGGTGTGCAAGTGTGGCGATGACTGCAAGTGCTACCAGGCAGACCCCGACGACGCGCTGCCCATATCCATGTTCCACTCCGTGCGCCTGCTCCACCTCATGGAGTCGTGCGTAGGCTGCGGGCAGTGCTCCGACGCGTGCCCCATGGACATACCGCTTGCCCACCTGCACCAGTTGTTTGCAAAGGCGTACGAGGACAAGACCGGGTACAAGCCCGGCATGTCGGCACAGGACGTGCCGCCCCTGACACGAGGTGATTTCCCTGAAGGTTACTGATTCGCACTGCCCCGGCTGCTCACTGCTCTGCGGCGTGCACATCGTCGAGCGCGACGGCGCGCTTGACACCGAGTTCATGAAGTACTGCGAGATAAACAACGGCAAGCTCTGCAAGTTCGGCATCGACCTGCCCGTGTTCTACGCGGCGCGCCTCGAGTCCGCGATGGTCGCGGGGGAGGAGGCCACGTATGAACGTGCTGTCGCTGCGGCAGCAACGTCGCTGGCCGCCGCCAGGGGGGGCGTTGCGCTCTGCACGGGCGACGCCACCAACGAGGAGCTGCTGGCGCTTTCGGCGCTGGCACACGGCGCGGGGATGCAGACGTCCCTCGGCCTCGGGCACATCGTCGACGCAATTGGCGCCGGCGCGTTCCGAAAGACCGTCATCGACCCGCTGGTGCTCGACCACGCGCAGATGATTGCGCTGGTGGACATTGATCCCGCCTACCAGTACCCGCTTATCGCGCGGCGCATCATGGAGGTGCGCGCCAAGGGGACGCTTGTGGAGAGCATCGGTCCGGAAAAGGCGCATCTCTCGTTCCTTTGTGACAAGGTCTACCCCTGCCACCCGTCGCGCACCGTTGACGCGCTTCGTGCATTTGTTGATAACTCAATGCCGCACGCGCTCTACCTTGCGTCATGCGGTATCTACGCTGACGCCGCGCTCCTTGCGCAGGTGAGCAACGTCTGTGCCGCGACAACGTCGCGCGCGCTGTTCCTCACGGACTATGCCAACGCCCGCGGGGGGCTTGCACTTGGCCTTGAGGAGCTCGACTACGGCGTGGAGGACCTTATCGTGAAGATGGAGTCCGGCGAGGTAACGTCACTGGTGCTCCTTGAGAGCCCGCTTTTCGACTCGTACCTTGACAACGAGCGATTCTTCGCCGCGTGCGAGCAGCTAGGCGCACTCGTCGTGCTGCAGTCGCGGATGAGCAGGTCGTACCCGAAAAACGCTATTGTGATCCCCGTGCCGCTCTTCTTTGAGCGAAAGGGTTCTCTGCTCAACGTCTGCGCCCGCCGGCTTTCGCTTGGCGGCGATTCGGAGGGTGCCGTGGCCGTGATGCAGGACATCGCCGCAGGAATGGGCGCGTCCGTTCCGGAATACGGCACGCTAGCGGAAAATGCCGACCAGGCGCTTTCTGCATGGGCGCAGACTGTCGCGACGTTTATCCCCGTGGAGCTCCCTGTGCAGGAATCGATAGAAGGGCCGTGCCACAAGTACGTGGTGAATCCATACCTTGTGCGCGGGCTTCCGTATCCAAGAAGCAAGCGTGTCGGCATCGACCTCTATGCAGAAGCGAAGGAGAAGGAGCGGTACGTCGTCAAGGACGACATTGCTGAGGATGTTGTCTTTGCGTACGAGAAGGATCCGAAAAGGGCATCAATG
>CAYSZY010000066.1:0-8222 GCA_964435645.1 uncultured Thermococci archaeon
TCCTCCTATATTCAATTCGTGGCGGGCACCATCTTTTCCCCTCTTTTGCCCGCCACACAGCCAATATTACACAGTGCAAACCAATAAATAGCCCCTGATGCATACTCATTTCGGTGATATTGTGACTACCATACAGTACCAGGACAAATTCATTGATTTGGAATCTCCAGTGGATCCGGATTCATATGTTATGTGCCATTTCTATCTTGAGGCAGAGGATGTGCGGCGTGCCGCCAATATTGCGGCAGGGGAATCATCCGTGGGCACGTGGACACAGATCCATACGATGAAACGCCGTATCGAGGCCCTGGCAGCAAAGGTCACCAACATTTCTGGAAACAACATTACAATAGCTTATCCTCTCGAGATGTTTGTTGACAACAGCGTGCCGCAGATACTCTCCGATGTGGCGGGTAATATTCTGGGCATGAAAGAGGTAGACAATCTCAGGCTCAATCGAATTGATTTTCCGGACGCGTATCTCAAGACGTTTAAGGGGCCGGCATACGGCATGAAAGGCGTCCGCAAGCTCATTGGGACGGATACGTCTGGCAGGCCGCATGTCGGGACCATTGTAAAGCCAAAAATCGGCCTTGACCCGAAAGAGACCGCCAAGGTGGCTTACGAGGCATATTATGGCGGGTGCGACTTTGTCAAGGATGACGAAAACCTTACAGACCAGAGATTCTGCCCCTTTGAGGAACGGGTTGTCAGGGTACTCGATGCACTTGACAAGGCACAAGAGGAGACTGGCGAGAAGAAGGCGTATGCGGCAAACGTGACTGGACCGAAGATGATCGAGCAGGCACAGTTTGTCAAGGACCATGGCGGCAACTGTGCCATGATAGACATCATTGCGGCAGGTTACTATGCGCTTCAGCAGCTTCGCGATGCAGACCTCGGGCTCTTTCTCCACGGCCATAGGGCCATGCATGCGGCCATTACACGAAATCCCAGGCACGGGGTATCCATGGGCGTGCTTGCACTCCTATCCCGCATGGCGGGCATAGACCAGCTGCACATCGGGACTGCCATCGGCAAGATGGAGGGGGATACGGAAGAGGTGCTTGACAACAAGGAGCAGCTTGATCGCCCCCTTGCCGGGCATGCGGAATCGTTTTCAGTCTGCTCGGGTGGGCTTCACCCCGGCCACGTTGCAACGCTTGTGGACATCATCGGCAAAGATATCGTTATACAGGCGGGTGGCGGCATACACGGGCACCCCGATGGCACCATTGCAGGGGCACGGGCGCTTCGGCAGGCGGTGGACGCTGCAATGGAAGGAATCCCCACCCCAAAATACGCCAAAAGCCATCAAGAGCTTCGCAAAGCGCTAGAATTATGGGGAGTCGATTGATTCCCCTTCATCGTTATTGTTGTTATTCAGCACAATAATTATTTATACTGTTATTTTTTAGAAATTATCGCCCATAGCACATTTCCCACACAAATATACAATATGTGCCAGGCGCCATGGCGGGGGTCACACATTGGATAAAAAAGATGTTCTCATTAAGATACGCCACGAGGAGGGGCGTTCGAGGGAATTGCTCCTTGCAACGGAGCGTGAGAGGGACCAGCGTATTGAAGCGGCGCGCATAGGTGCCGCCTCCTTGCATGGCTCCCTGGCTGAATCATTTTCTCACCGTTACAAAGAAGAGATTAACGCATTGTCGGCGTCTGTCCCGCCAGATGAGCAAGCCTTGGTGGAAGACATGGAAAAAATGCTCGTTCTGCAGTATAAAAAAGGACAGAATAATATAATTAAGGCTGTTGATGTGATGATTGCTGATTTTGTGAGGTATATTGATGATAAAGCCGAAGAAGATGAGTAAGGTCCTTATTGTAGGCAGCAAGGACGTCCTTGAAAAGACCATCAACACATTATATGACCTCAAGATAATCCATATCATAGACTACATGGGGCAGGAAGAGGGGTTCGAGATGGGAAAACCATCTAAGCACTCCTCCATATTTAGTGAATACATCCTCTCGCTCCGCGCGCTCAAGGACGTGCTCAACCTCCCCGGAAAGGGCGCCGACCACGATATCGGGAGCTTCGAGTTTTCAAACGATTTCAAGCAACGGTTGGAACAGCTGGAAAACAACGTGATGGTGCGGCGGAAAAAGCTCGATGACATCCAGATCCTCCTTACTGACATCGAGAAGATAGACGATGTCGACGAACTCTCAAAGCTCGGCCTGTCAGAAGACGTACATCATATCATGATGGACCTCATTGCCTCAAAGCCCAATCTTATCCAAGAGAAGGATGAGCTTGAGCAGGAGCTCCATTCCATACACAACGAATACCGCAGCTTTATCCTGACGGCAGAGGACTTTCTCGCAAGAGAGATAGAAAAGGCGGAAACGCCGCTGCGGCTCGCGACAACGGACAACACGTTCCTTATTGAAGGATGGGTGCCAGCCGAAAAGGTGGAATGCGCCCAGGATACCCTCAAGAGGGAAACAGACGACAACACATTCTTAATCGAGCTCGAGAGCGTGGACGGTGAGATGCCGACATGCGCCGATACACCAAAGCCGTTCAAGCCGTTTGACGCCATAGTCGACATGTACGCCACGCCACGCCACGATGAGATTTCCCCTACGCTGCTCATAGCGTTTACCTTCCCGCTCTTCTATGGAATAATGCTAGGCGACCTTGGATACGGAATATCGCTTCTGGGGCTTGTATTATTTCTCAAGACCCGGTTCACGACCCCGGGCTGGAAATCACTGCTCAACGTGCTGCAGTATTCCAGCTATTACACCATGGCCTTTGGCGTCGTATACGGGGAATTTTTCGGATTTGAGCTATTCAATATACTTGGCATACACACGATAGCGGGCCTGCATATGCCCCTGGCGCACCGCCTTGACGAGATAATACCCCTCCTTGTGGCCAGCGTGGGGATTGGCGTTGTACACCTTACCATGGGCTATGTTCTCGGATTCATAAACGTATACCGGAACACCGGCCTCAAGCATGCGATATTTGAAAAGGGTTCCTGGATAGGCATAATGTACTGCCTTATCGGCATACTGGTCTTCCCAGCATACCTATACGCATTTGCTGCAGTCCTGGTACTCTGCCTCGCACTGTTGTACCTCGGCGAAGGGCTGCAAGGCATAATAGAAATTTTTTCTCTCATATCGAATCTCGTCTCATATACCCGATTACTTGCGATTGGCCTGTCTTCAGTCGGTATTGCGCTCGCATTAAACAAGGTAGTATTCGATGTCATCATGCCGATGGGCACGGTGTACGGGGTGGTGGGCATACCGCTCCTGATATGCGGGCACACGCTCAATCTTGCATTAGGCATCTTAGCATCATTCCTCCACTCGATACGTTTGCAGTATGTGGAGTTCTTCAATAAGTTCTACCAAGGGGGGGGAGTCAGGTTCATGCCCCTTGGAATAAAGAAAGAGGAGGTATAATATAATGGCAGACTTAACGATAGGCCTTATCGCGATGGCAGCAGCCATCGCTGTTGGCCTCACCGGAATCGCAGCTAGTATTGCAGAAAAGGAAATAGGTTCGGCCGCCGTAGGCGCAATGACCGAGAAAGAGGAACTGTTTGGCAAGGCGCTCCTGCTCACCGTCATTCCAGAGACGATAGTTATCTTCGGGCTGGCAGTAGCATTGATCTTGCTCTTCGTAATTATCCCCGGTTTGTGATGTAAATGTCACTTGAGAAGGTTCTTGACCAGATACGCCAAGACGGAGAGCAGAAGGCAGCCATCATACGAAAGGAGGGCGAAGACGAGGCCCAGCGCATTCTGCAGAACGCGCAGGCAAAGGCAGATGAAAAGAAGATGCGCATGGAAGATGAGCTTGCCGAACGGGTGGCCTACCTGATGGACGTCCGCCTCTCCAAAAGGAGAATGGAAGGAAAGCGCAAGCACCTTGTTGATGAAAAGCGCCTCATGGGCGAATTCAGGAAAGCGTTTGAGGAACGGGTTCGCTCATTCGATCAAGAAAAAAACAGGGCACTGCTCAAAAAGCTTCTCAACATAGCACGTGCCTCACCGGCATTTTCCATACAGTCCATCGTTTCCAAGGACGAGGATACCGACATATCCCGCGAACTGCCATTCTACCTCTATTGCAATAAACGCGACCGCACGCTGGTCATGGAACTCTCAAACCTCGAAGTGGCAGACACCATAGACTGCCTCGGTGGCATCATCGCCGAAGCCGAGGACCACAGCTGGAGAATCAATCTTACGTACGATGTCCTCCTCGAGGAATTCTACGAACGTTCGGTCAGAAAGATTCATGGACTCTTGATGGGTGAAGCGGAAGATGGATGAAAACAATGCGTACATCAATGCCCGCATTTCGGCCATGAAGTCATCGCTGCTCCCAGTAATATCGTACCAAAAGATGCTTCTCATGGACCTGGCGGAGATAACACGATCCATAAGCGAGGGTGCATACAAGGAGGACGTAACTGAGCTTTCAAAAAGCTTTAAGGGCATCGACCTCATCGAATACGCATTAAATCTCAATCTAGCACGCACGTACCAAAAACTCATTGACATATCCAAAGGACCGACCCACCGCGTTATCGTCGCGTATATGCAGCGGTGGGACAACGAGAACATCAAGTCCATCCTCCGGGGCGCCCATTCGGGCATCCCGAAGCAGGACATCGTGGAAACACTGATTCCCGTGGGAAAAATCAAATACCCGTACCTTCTCTCACTTGCCGGAAAGCCATATGATGACATCGTGCGCGAGCTCGAGGAAGGAAAGCTCATCCCCCCCGGCATTGTGCGCATAGCAGACCGTGAGCGTGAAATGGATGCCAGGTACTACCATATGCTTCTGGAACTTGTCACGCAAAACGGGGAGGAAAAGGTGGTGCAGTACGTCAAAAAGGAAATAGACTACCGGAATCTCAAGATCCTGCTCAGGATGGTGGGGGAGGGGACCCCGCTGGGCCAGATTGCGGCAGAGATGATTTTTCTCGGGAAAAAGATTACCGAAAAAACGGTGGAACGCTGCAAGGGGCTTGGCATACAGGAGACAAAGACGCTGCTCTCCCCGCTATTTCCGGAGCTCATGCTTGCCAAGGAGGACAACATCACGATTCTTGAGCAATCGATTGACAAGCATCTCATCATGTATGGCGAGAAGGTATCGCACCTCCATATGTTTTCACCGCTTGTTGCATTGGGGTACATCCTGAGGAAGTACCAGGAAATAATTAATTTACGGCTTATCGTCAGGGGAAAGCAGCTTGGTATCCCCCCCGAAACCATGAACCGGATGCTGGTGGTCTAAGATGAGGATTGCGGTAGTCGGTGAAGAAAGCTTCACCATTGGATTCAGGCTCGCAGGCATAAAGGATGTCGTACAGGCGCAGGACACGAAATCATTTGAAGATGCCGTGGCAACTCTAATTGGGGACCAGGACATCGGCATCGTTATCGTTTCAAGCACCATGCTGTCTGAGGCATCACCGGTATTCAGGCGGCTTGCAGAAGAATCGACTAGGCCCGTGGTGTTCCCCATGGGCAGACAGGAAAACACGGACATCAAAAACAGGATTATCAAAGTTGTAGGGGTGGATATATGGAAGTAGGATCGTACAAACCAAAAAAGGCACCACGCATTTTCAAAATATCAGGGCCAGTGGTCATCACGGAAAACCTCGAATGCAGGATGTATGATGTCGTGCTCGTAGGCAATAACAAGCTCATGGGCGAGGTTATTGGAATCGAAGGCGACAAGTCCATCGTGCAGGTGTACGAGGAGACTGAGCTTATCAAACCAGAGGACCCCGTTGAGACCACCGGCGAACCGCTCTCGGCCGAGCTCGGGCCCGGCCTCCTCACCTCCATCTACGACGGCATCCAGCGGCCGCTCCCCCAGATAGCGGAGTCCGGCCCATTTATTCACCGCGGCATTTCCGTGCCTGCGCTCCCGCGCGACCGACTGTGGGAGTTTACCCCAACCGTTTCGGCAGGGGATGCGGTATCCGGCGGCGACGCCATAGGGTATGTGCAGGAAACGCCGCATTTCAAGCACTGGATCCTTGTGCCGCCCCTTGTGTCGGGAACGGTCAAGGAGATACTTTCTGGTTCATTTAACGTGACAGAGACGGTCTGCACACTCGAAGACGGCGCCACGCTGCAGCTTATGCACCGGTGGCCTGTAAAAAAGGCGCGGCCATCGAGGGAAAAGCAGTGGCCAGACAAGATACTCGTCACCGGCCAGCGTATCCTCGATTCGCTCTTTCCCCTCGCAAAGGGGGGCACGGCGGCCATACCCGGGCCATTCGGCAGCGGGAAGACCATCACCCAGCAGCAGCTTGCAAAATGGGCTGATGCGGACGTCGTCGTTTACATAGGCTGCGGGGAGCGTGGCAATGAGATGACGGATGTGCTTGTGGAGTTCCCTGAGCTTGTCGACCCCAGGACACAGTCCCCCCTCATGGACATGACCGTGCTTATCGCCAACACGTCTAACATGCCCGTGGCGGCGCGGGAGGCGTCCGTCTACACCGGCATCACCATTGCGGAATACTTCAGGGATATGGGGTACGATGTCGCGCTCATGGCCGATTCCACGTCACGGTGGGCAGAGGCCATGCGTGAGATCTCGTCCCGCCTTGAGGAGCTTCCGGGCGAGGAGGGGTATCCCGCCTACCTCGCTTCACGGCTTGCGGACTTCTACGAGCGGGCGGGGCGCGTTAAAACCCTTCGGGGCAACGAGGGTTCCGTTACCATAATCGGGGCGGTCTCGCCACAGGGGGGGGACTTCAACGAACCGGTAACGCAGAATACGCTTCGGGTCACCAAGACATTTTGGGCCCTTGACGACAAACTGGCAAACAGGAGGCACTTCCCGGCCATCAACTGGCTTAAGTCCTACTCGCTCTATCAGGACCTGCTCACCCCGGCACTGGAGATGGAATATGCAGGATGGGATGAAAACAGGAAGAAAGTAATGGATATCCTCTCAAAGGAGGATGAGCTTGCGGAGATTGTGCAGCTCGTGGGGTCTGATGCGCTGCCGGAGGACCAGCAGCTTACGCTGGAGCTTGCGCGCATGATACGGGAATACTTCCTGCAGCAGGACGCCTTCCACCCGGTGGATACGTTCTGCCAGCTTGAAAAGCAGTACCTTATGGTTAAGCTCATCCTTGCATTCGCATCAAAGGCGTACCAGTCCATAGGGCTCAAGAGGGGCGTGCAGGACATCATCAACGTTCCCTCCAAGGCGCTCATAGCCCGCATGAAGCTAGAAGCGAACTACAAGGAATACTACGACAAGGCGATGCAGCAGCTTGAAACGGACTTTAGCGCATTGATGGGGGCGAATAGATGAAAGAGTACAAGACGATAGAAAAGATTGCCGGACCGCTCCTCTTCGTGCAGAAGACCGAACCGGTGGGGTACAAAGAATTCGTGACGCTCAAGCTCCCGGACGGAACCACAAAGCGGGGCCAGGTGCTCGAGACATCTAGTGACCATGTCATTGTACAGGTGTTTGAGGACACCACGGGAATAGACCGCCGCACGTATGTGAACTTTTCTGGGGAGATCATACAGATGCCCGTCTCCGGCGACATGTTCGGGAGGGTGCTCTCCGGCATCGGGACACCGCTCGACGGCGGCCGCGACATCATTCCGGAGGAAAAGCGTGACATCCAAGGAGAGGTCATCAATCCGTGTTCCAGGAAGCTGCCCGACGAGTTCATCCAGACCGGCATCTCAACAATCGACGGGATGAATACCCTAATCAGGGGACAGAAGCTTCCCATATTCTCGGGTTCGGGCCTTCCCCACAACGAGCTTGCGCTGCAGATTGCACGGCAGGCCACGGTCCGGGGGGAAGAGGAGTCATTTGCCGTGGTATTTTGTGCCATCGGCATTATGCAGGAAGAGGCAAAACAGTTTATCAATGAATTCGAGCAGACCGGTGCGCTTGAGCGCGGCGTCGTATTCCTCAACCTTGCAAGCGACCCTTCCATCGAGCGTATCATCACCCCGCGCATGGCGCTTACCACCGCGGAGTACCTTGCCTTTACCTACGGGTACCATGTGCTTACCATCCTTACCGACATGACCAACTACTGCGAGGCGCTGCTGGAAATCGGTGCGGCCCGTGAGGAGGTGCCGGGGCGGAGGGGATACCCAGGATACCTCTATACGGACCTGGCAACGATTTACGAGCGTGCGGGCCTCATTAGGGGGACAAAAGG
>CAYSZY010000067.1:0-8084 GCA_964435645.1 uncultured Thermococci archaeon
TACTCGATGTTGCTAGTGGCAATGATTGTATTTTTTTCAATATGTGGGGGAGCATTGGCCGTTTATGCAGAATCCAATAGCGCACATCCTCCTTCCATCCTATTGAACCAGAACACACGTTGCGTGTTCGAAAACGGTTCGTATGCCGTGCGGGGCATCCTTTACATATTTAATAAAGGGGATACATCTACAACGGTGCAGGGCATAACATTGACAATACAGTCCAGCCATGAACCCCTATGGATATCGATACTGAGCGAGCAGATAGTATCGGATTCACAGGCGCTGAATTCCGATGAGTTTATCAAGCTGAGCTATGTGATCCCATTTTCACCAGAAAAGCAGAGAGACACCTACCGTAATCGTATCAAGGTCCAAGCGACTGACGAGACGGGATACACCTACACGTATGTAAGTGATGTTGTGTTTGAGCTTTCGTATGTCGACCCCGATGTGCTGGCACAGACGCCGGTTCCGACAACACCACCGGCAACGCAACCTCCTGTTACACAGCCTCCGACAACACCACCGGCAACGCAACCTCCTGTTACACAGCCTCCGATAACAGACGACACGTCTTCGGGCCGCATTTTTGAAATAACAGAGAATCTTTGCAACGGCGGCGACTCTGTCAGCGTATCGCTTGTCGTTCGGAGCGGCATGTTCTCCAATTCCTCGCTTGAGCTGATCATATCCGTCTTTGAGAACAATACCTGGAAGCAGGTGTTTAATCAGTGCCAGGATATCAGCGAGCTTTCACCAGATAACGCTTCGGATGCGAGCCCCTACATCCACACTTTCTCGAATGTGTCCATAAGCGGCAAACCCGATTACAAGGTATCTGTAGTATGGCGACAGGGCACAAACTGCTCGGGTGCCGTCATTGACGACACGCTCAGCAGCTGCTACCGGGTCCCGGCGTATGACCATATCAGCACCGTGGTCATCATCATAACGATGATGATAATAGCGGCGTATTACATCCAGCGCTGGACCCGTGAGACCAAAAAGGCAAAATAGTTGCCACAAAATTCTTCATATCCTGCTTTTGATATCTTTAACGCCCTATAAAGGTACTCAGTTCCTTACAGGCGTTTCGTCCTCTTTATAAACAAACTGTATTATTAAATATTATTAATTAGTATATTGTTACATACCGAAGGTGAAAGCAACCTATGATGGCCTACGTGTCCCTCTCCATATTGCTCGTACTATGGGCATCCGCAGTGGCGTTACTCTATAGCAGGCGCCAGTGGCTCATGTATTACCTGCTGGCGGCATTCGGGCTTACCTTCTTTATCGTAATCTATTCCCAAGGCGCAGGATTGGACCTCTGGCTATCCGAGATAGAGGTGTCGCACACGTCTTCTGTTCTCAGGTGGCTCGGCATGGACGTAACCCATGTTTCCAACCAGCTGTTTATCCCGACGATGGAAGGGTGGGCCATACTGGTCTGTGCGCTTGAGTGCTCGGCGCTCTTCGAGCTTGCAGTGCTCTTTTCGCTTATAGTATTCTACCTGCGATTCTCTCCGCTCCGAAAGGGATTTTCGGTCTTGTTCGGGCTTGTGACAACCTATGTCGCAAACATCTTCAGGCTGGTGATTATCTCCTCCATAACCCACCGGTATGGGGAGGAATACATCTTTTTGGCGCACACCGTTGTGGGAAGACTGTTATTCTTCGGTCTGGTACTGTTCATTTACTGGTACTTAATCACACGGCCGTCAATCATCTCGATTGGCAAGGACCTTGTGGAGACAGAGGCCGCATCATCGATGAGAAAAGGAGGTTCATAAGATGTCGCCATTCATGTATATGATGCTCATATGGGGCGTCTGGCTGCTCATACCAGTCATCATAGACGGTTTCGGGGCAATACTGCGTGTCAGCTCAGTCGTGCTTGCGCGGCGGCACTGGACCGACCCCTACAAGTATGAAGACGAGCAGCTCCCGCTTGTTTCACTCATCATTCCCGCCTACAACGAGGAAAAGATCATCGAGCGGTGCATCGATTCCATCAAGTTGCAGGACTACCCCCAGCAGAAGGTGGAAATAATCGTCGTTGACGACGGGTCCATCGATGCCACAAGGCAAGTTGTCCTTCGTAACATCGAGGGGGACACGTCCAAGAAAGTAAAGATAAACGGAAGGTTCCTCTCCGTCGGGGAGTACAAGGGCACCATAAATCTGTTTACCAGCGGCATGAATAAGGGGAAGTCCAATGCGCTCAACCTCGGAATCGAGAACGCGCATGGTGAAATCATCTTCACCATCGACTCGGACACCGTTCTCGACCCCCTTGCCATACGAAACATGATCGTCTACCTGCTTGACAATCCCAATATCGGGGCCGCCTGTGGTATCATCGAGATAAACGAGCACCTGCTCTCGGAGCTAGATGAGGATGGGCATATCATTGTCGACGAGGCCGGAAATCCCATCGAGCGCAAGCTCTCACTCTATGAGAGTGCGCTTGCAAAAACCCAGTTCCTTGAATACCTCAACTCATTCAGGTTGGGGCGCCACTACCAGTCGCTTATCAACTCAGAATACATGCTTTCCGGGGCCTTTAGCGCATTCAGGAGAAACGTCATAATGAATCTTCATTATTCTGAGCTCACCGTAGCGGAGGATTTCGACATATCGCTCGACCTTCACCAGCAGGGCGTGGATGTTGGATTCGCCCCTGATGCAAAGGCATGGGTGGAACCGACCACCGACCTCGGCGCACTCTATGCACAGCGCCTTAGGTGGCGCCGCGGGCAGCTTGAGGTCATGGGCCTGCACAAGAACATGGTGGGTTCATCGAAGTTTGGCATTCTGGGAAAGATTGGCCTGCCGTCGATGCTCGTACTCGACCACACCCTGGCATTCCCGAGAGTCGTGTGGACGTTTATCCTTCTCATCTTCCCGCTTTTTGGGTACAGCTCACGGATTGTCGCGATGTTTTTCGTGATGCTCTTTGTGTTCCACATAATATTTGACATGGCACAGACCCTGGCGGCATTTGTGATATCCGATAAGGACACGCGACGCGAGATTGAGCGGGCGTTCCAGTACGTGCTTATCCTGCCGTTTTTCAGGCTGCTCGTTTTCTACTTCAGGATGTCGGGATATCTTGTGGTGTTCAAGGAACCGCAGAAATGGAAAGTCTCAACACCGCTTTCCGGCGTTAGGCAACAGATGGCAACGGTGCAGCACCGCATAGACGGCGGTGCCAGAAACGTAGTGAGCTTCCTGTACTCTGTCTTCTATATCTTCAGGATATAGATTCAACCGCCATACTGCTCTTTGTACGCGCGGTAGCTTTCGTACGTTTGGTCGTCAAACACGTAGCTGCCGTTTATCTCTGTTTTGTGCAGATACTCGAATATATCAGAAACTCCGAGTATCGCCGTGAAGTTGAGCCCCGATTCGGCAAGCATCTCCTGGGGGAGGTGCCCTGATGCGTCTGTCTCTTCCCTGTCGACCGATACGAGGATGCCGGCGCAGCTCAACCCGCTGCGCAGATTGCTTACTTTTTCCCACGCCTCGATTTTCGTGCTACCGGTTGTAATCACGTCATCGACCATGACGACCCGGTCGTTGTCGCGGATGTCGCCCACGAGCACCTTGTCGCGGATGTCGCCGTATGCCTTGGCCTCCTTCCGGTCGTATCCCCACCTGCATGCAAGGTCGAAGTCTTTCCAAAGGGCGTAGGTAATGGCGCATGCCAATGGAATCCCCTTGTACGCTGGGCCAAACACAAATGAGAAATTGTCTTTGGCTTCCTCAATGAGCTTGCAGCAGTAACACTTGGTCACCGTCGAGAGGTACATGCCGTTTGAGATTGCCTGCCCCATGTTGAAAAAATAGGGGGACACGCGCCCGCTTTTAAGGGTAAATGATCCGAATGTCAGCGCTTTTGACTCTATCAATACTTTAATAAGGTCTTGTTGGTAACCAGTTAGCTGAACCATGGGGAATATTTATCCTTTTTATATATAAAGATGCGTCTGATGCGCCGCCGCCAACAACAAAGTATTTTTATGCATCGAAAACCGAGTAATATCGTATGGCGAAGAAAAAATCCAAGTTATCTTCAAAGGTTGGACTTGTCGCCAGGGACTCGATTATACTTCCGGAAGGGGACGAGAAGATAGGCAAGGTAGTAAAGCTCCTAGGGGGTGACCGGCTGGCCGTCACGTTTTCAGGCGGCATGGAGCGTATAGTGCGGATACCTGGAAAATTTCGGGGGCAATTGCTGTTTCGCGTTAACAGCTATGTGCTCGTCAGGCAGTTGATACGGGGCAGCGATGAGCGATTTGACATCCTGTACCGTTACAACAGGGATGAAGTGGATTTTATGGTCGGGTCCCATGGATTCGAGGAATGGTAGCAATGATCGACGAGGAAACGTTCAACGAACGGGAATTTAAGAAGGGGCTTAAGACAAAGCGCGCCCGGCGCGAGGAAGAGGCATTTAAGGTGCGTGACGGCGTCTTTGACAAGGCGACGCTCATGACGCTCTACGACCTTATCAAAGCAGAAAAGATAGATACGGTCGAGGGCATCGTTTCCACCGGAAAGGAGGCAAACGTGTTCTGGGGCTATTTGCCTGACAAGACGTGTGTGGCCATCAAGATATACCGCATAGCAGCGACCTCGTTTCGAAACATGTGGCAATACCTTGTGCAGGACCCCCGATTCAATCAGATTGGGCGCCACCATCGCCGGCTCGTATACGCCTGGACTCGCAGGGAGTACAAGAACCTCATGCGCATAGCGGATGTCGTGCCAGTCCCCAAGGTGTACATGGTAAAAAATAATGTCATTGTCATGGACTTTCTCGGAACAGATGGCGTGGCGTACCCGCAGCTGAGGGAGGTTGGCCCGCCACACGGGGAACGGGATTTTGAGAACATAGTCCGCTACATGCGGAGCATGTACCATCAGGGCATCGTGCACGCTGACCTTAGCGAGTACAATATCCTCGTTGGTGACGAAAAGCTATACTTTATCGATTTTTCCCAAGGGACGGTACTTGAAAATCCCATGGCGGAGGAATTTCTGGTCAGGGATGTGGAAAACATTTTAAGATTCTTTCGGAAGTACATAGAGATTCCCACGACCGAGCAGGTCTTGGGCAGGATACGGGGTGATAAAAGTGAATAAAGAACATGTTAAAGTGCCGCACGAGCGGCTTGCAATCATCATCGGCACGGAAGGCGAAACCAAGGCGCTTATAGAGGAAACACTTGACGTTGACCTCTATGTGGACACCGATGACTCGTCTGTCCACATCACCGACCGTGACACGACCGAAGACCCGCTGGCGGTATGGAAGGCGCGTGATATCATAAAGGCGGTTGCGCGGGGAATCAACCCGCAAAAGGCGCTTCGGCTCAGGGATGACGGTACGATTGTGGAGATTATCGATATTTCCGAGTATGTCGGCGATTCGAAAAACAGCCTTCAACGTCTCAAGGGCCGCATCATCGGCAAAGACGGGAAGACGAGGCAGATAATTGAGACGATGACCGGTGCGAGCGTGTCAATCTACGGCAAGACCGTTTCAATACTTGGCACCTATGAAGAGGCCTACGACGCAAAGCGTGCCATCGCGATGCTTCTCGGGGGAAAGCCGCATTCCGGTGTCTACCGATTCCTCGAAAAGACCCAGAAGGACCGAAAAGAACGGGAATTTATGGAAAGATTACAATAATACTTCGATTATTCTCATTAAACATATCGAAACCTTTAAATTAATGTATTTTAAGCCCTATATGGTGACTTATTATGAAGAGAATAGGGTTCGATCCCGAGAAGTGCACCGGTTGCGAGACCTGCGAGCTCGTCTGCTCTGCTGCACATGAGGGAGTGTTTAATCCTGCAAAATCACGTATTCGCCTCTGGCGTGACGAATTTTACGGAAAATATAAGTACAATGTATGTAGGCACTGCGAGAATGCCGAGTGCGTTGATGTATGCCCTTCAGAAGCCCTTGTTATAGAGGATGGGGAAGTCAAGTTCATTCAGGATGAGTGTATTGGGTGTATGGTATGCGTTGACGCGTGCCCATACGGTTCAATCTTTACCCACCCTGACCTCGAGTATATCCTTAAGTGCGACCTATGCCAAGGTGCCATGAACTGTGTCAAGTACTGTCCGTTTAATGCATTGTATTTGGAGGAGGATTAAGATGAAGGGATATGCTGGAAAAATTCTGTTTGCCAACCTCACCACCGGTGAGATTAAGACAGAAAAGACAGAGGAAGACCTTGCACGAAAATACATCGGTGGAGTCGGATTCGGTGCAAAATACCTTTTTGACCTCGTTCCAAAGGGTGCTGACCCACTGGGCCCAGAAAATATTATAGCTGTTGGCGCCGGGCCACTTTCAGGGACATTCCTGCACGGTGCTGGCCGAGGGACCGTCGTGACAAAGTCCCCGCTAACTGGCGGGTACATGCGTGGCGCCTTCGGTGGGGACTTCGCTGCAAAGCTCAAGTACGCCGGATACGACAGCATCATTATTACAGGTATGGCCGACTCGCCAAAGTACCTCTACATAGACAACGATACGGTGGAGCTTCGTGACGGGACTGCCCTTTGGGGCATGGACACCAAGGAGGTCCAGAAGAAGATCGAGGAGCTAACAGCCCACGACTTCTCATCACTTTGCATCGGGCCGGGTGGGGAGGCTATGAACAGGTACGCCTGCGTCATCCATGATGTCAGGGCATGCGGCCGTGGCGGCATGGGCGCAGTCTTTGGCGCAAAGAAGCTCAAGGCAATCTGCGTGCGCGGTAACAAGGATGTCGAAGTTGCACATCTTGACAAGCTCTTTGCCCACTACGACGAGCTTATCCCTGTGTACGAGACCACTGCAAAAGGCCTTACTGACTTCGGGACCCCCGTTCTGGTAAACGTTATCAACAAGCAGGGTTCTCTTGGTTCATACAATCACAAGACTGAGGTCTACGACAAGGCTGAGTCTATCTCTGGTGAGCTGCTCAAGGCTGAGCACTGGAAGAGAAACGACGCCTGCTTCGCCTGCCGTGTCGCATGCACCAAGATAGACAAGGCGAAGTCTACCCCCGCCGTAACGGAAGGGCCTGAATACGAATCGCTTTATTCAATGGGCAGCATGTGCGGCATCGACGACCTCGACACGCTCATCATCGCCGACGCACGATGCGATGAGATGGGCCTTGACACCATTACCTACGGCCTTTCAATCTCCTTTATGATGGAAGCACAGGAAAAAGGCCTTCTCGAGGGCATGGACCTCTCTGGGCTTGACTTCAGCTGGGGGAACAGGGAAACGGTCATCAAGTGTGTTGACCTGGCCGCAAAAGGCGAGGGCATCGGGGCATTCATAGCACTCGGCACCCGTGAGATGGCAAACAGGCTTGGCCAGGACTCGTACAAGTTCGCTATCAACGTCAAGGGACTTGAACCGGCGGGCCACTCAGCACGGGGGCTCAAGTCAATGGCCATCGGCTATTCAGTGTCCAATAGGGGCGGAAGCCACCACGATGCACGGCCCTCGTACGAATATGGCAAGCCCCGCGAGTTTAGGGAAAACATCATGGACAAACCGGCAATGGCGTTCGACACCGCAAACTGGACGTCGTTCGGCGATGCTGCGGTCATCTGCCACTTGTGTGAAAAGTCTACGGGAATAGCGCTTTCGGACAATTATGTGCGCTGGATGAACGATGTCACGGGATGGGATCTGACGCTCGAGGAGCTTACTTCTATCGCTGACCGTATCTACACCACCGAGCGGGCGTTCAACTGCCGCGAAGGCATTTCGCGAAAGGACGACAGGCTCCCATGGAGATTCATGAACGAACCGATTCCAGAAGGGCCGCTTAAAGGCATGTACTGCCCTGAAGACGAGCTTGAAAAGATGCTTGACATCTACTACGAGCTCCGCGGCTGGGACTCAAACGGTATCCCCACAAAGGAGACGCTTGAGCGCCACGGGGTAGGGTACATGGCAGAGCAGCTCGACTACTAAGCGCTTCGGCGCTTACCATTTTCTTTTTTATTTTTCGGGTATTCATTGGAGAAATATCCATCAGATTCCTAGCTTT
>CAYSZY010000068.1:0-7799 GCA_964435645.1 uncultured Thermococci archaeon
CTGAAAAACGAATTCCTTCGCATTTCTGAGTCAATACAGCAACTAGACCAAAAAAATCCTGATATTGACATGCTTAACAGGATACAGACAACATTTTCCCGCGCGGTCTTTACTGTAGAGGAAGTGGGTAAGCGGTCAAGCGCCCTGTTTTCCAACGGCACACTCTACAAGGACTCGGCCGAGCTTTCCAAGTTCTTCCACCAGACAGGCCTCAAGGTAGAGTCCCTCAAGGAAGCGTTTATCGCACGGGACAAGGCAGGGTACACAAAATACCTCTCATCGCTGCGCAGAACCATGTCAAGCGCAGAATACGTGCTCTCGCTGTTTATCGGGGAGCTCACCGCGGAGATTACGGCGGTCCTTTTCAAAAAGGACATCCAAGAAAAAAAGGCGCAGGACATCGGGGCGCACCTCGAGGAACTGGCGCAACGGCATGCCGAGCTTACCCAGCGCGTCAAGGTGTGCGAGCAGCGCTTGGCGCTCGTTATTCAGAAGTATCCCCAAGACATACTCGAGAGCGACGAGGCGTCAATCCTCGATGAGATAAAGAAGCTTCACGACCAGAACGTTGCATGGGTAGAGCCCAGATACGTGGAAAAGAAATTGCCAATATCAAGAACCAGGATAATCCAGGTCTTTGATGAGCTAACCAAATACGGCATCCTGCAATACAAGGTACGCGGCGGAACAAAAGTATTCAAATATGGTGATAAAGATGACCTCAATACGAATTAGGGGAATATATACCACTGCCCTCACGAAGTTCTTCATCGATAGGGGGTATATGATTAATCAGATGTCGGATACTATGCGCGAGCGATTTCCAGAAAACGAAACGCATGATGTGCCCACTGTCGACATAAAGCACACCCGCGACCTGCAGGGCATATCCCTCGTGGGGAGCCGCGAGGCCCTTGACCAGATATCCACCGACCTCACATCGAGCTTTGTGGACGTGTTCACCCTTCGCTCGTCCATCGACCTCTACGGCATCTACAAGGGGTCGATAATCAAGACCAACAATGAGACTATCGTAAATCTGGGCACCGACATCGGCATACTTCCCGAGCCCACAAACGAGGATGAGGTGCTTGTCCAGGTGCTCGAGATGAACGAAAAACCCATTCTTACAACCAGAATCACCTTTTCTGGGGAATACTCCGTCATAATTCCCGAGGACGACATCAAGATATCACGCAAAATCAGGGACGACACAGAGCGCGAGCGCCTCACCGCCATCGGGCGGAAGGTTAAGCCCCAGTCGTTCGGGGTGCTGTGGAGAACGTCGTCTGAGTACGTCGACGAGGACATCCTTGTCGCAGAGGCAAGGGACCTTTCCAAAAATGCGGACTTCGTCATGGAAAAGTACGATAACCTTGATGGCCCCGGCCTCATCAAGGAGGGCAAAAGCCACATGAAAATCATCTTTGGCAGCCAGGCAAAGCATCACCTCGATGAGGTTCGTAACACCGTCGTCCCCACCATACGCCAGCATCACATGCTCAAGTCAGCGGGCAGGGACATCTCCTTTGCCGTGGACGTGATTGAAAAGATCAAGGCCGAGCGCGAAATCCACGACATCGACGGGCTGTTCCATTCGATATTTCGGCATGTAAAGGGGCCGAAGGTAGGCGACGACCTTACCCTTGAGCATGTCAAACCGTCTTCACACACTGTCTTTATGGAAGGAGCCAAGGTAAAGCGCTATGCGCCGCCATACATCAAGCTCAAGCGATACATGGCGCCGAGGGGTTACTATGACGGCCTCGACATACGGAAGGACCAGGGGGACTACTGCATCACCGAGATGGAGGAGGGGGCATGGCACTTCAAGCACACCTACTACAACAGGAACAATGAGGAAAAGGGGGAGTACTTTAACATCTGCACCCCCATCGAGATATTTCCCACGAAAATACGCTACATAGACCTCGAGGTCGACGTGGTCAGGTTTCCTGATGGGGAGTCACGTATCATCGACGAGGAGCATCTCAACAAGCGGGTCGATGAAGGCATTTTTTCGGATACGATAGCGGCCATAGCCATGCGCGAGGCCAATATGATAATAAACTCATACGAGAGTGAGATGTTATGATAACCACATCCGACGTCATACAGTTCCTGCACGCCTTGGAAACAAACGATGTCACCAAGGCCAAGGAGCACATTGCCGCATTTCCGGAACCGGACAATGCGTTTGAAAAAGGGTACCATACTGCACTAAGCGGCATGCTTTCAAGCATGGAGAACAACGAGAAGGACTCGCTGCTCTACAAGATCCTGCACAAAGAGCTTTCCGAAGAGTCGGTGCAGGCGCAGCGCGAACGCTGCTTGCTCCGCGCCGCGGAGTCGTTTAGGAATCAGGACGAGCGGGGGTACGAGCAGGCATGGGGGCATGTGTGCGCCTATTTCCTCAACGACCTTAAATCAGGGCTTGACGCCTACCAGTGAGGGGAGTAAGTGCCAAAAAAGGACGTACCCCCATATCCGGCACTCTTTCCCACCCCTGCCCTGCTGGTGTCTTGCGGGCCGATGGAAAGCCCCAATATCATCACAATCGCATGGGCGTCAACCGCATGCAGGGAACCCCCCATGATCGCCATGGCGGTGACACCGTCACGATTTTCCTATAACCTCATCCAGGAGTCCAAGGATTTTGTCGTTAACAGCCCCCATGCGGCGCATGTGGAGCAGGTCGACCTGTGCGGCAGCATCTCGGGAATGGGGCATGACAAGTTCGCCGCGTGCGGGTTTACGCCTGAACGGTCGCTTCGCGTCATGTCGCCAAGGATACTCGAATGTCCCATCAGCATCGAGTGCTACCTCGAGCAGACCGTGCATCTCGGGACACACGACCTTTTTTTGGGCAGCATCGCCAACGTTGCCATCGATGAGGGGATTATCAAAAACGGAAAGCCAGACCTCGAGCGCATGGACACACTGGTATACGCCCAGGGGATGTACTTCAACCTCGGCACGGTGCTCAATACCCATGGCTACTCACTCAAATCATGGAAAGGGTAGCGGCTACGCGGGCTTGCCTGTCGGCGGCAGTTCCTTGCGCTTGAGCGGCTTCCCAACACCCCCATAACACCCAGCGTCGCTGGGCACGGGGAAACATAGCTAGTTAAAATGATAAAAACAACTGCAAAAATCGTCCTGCGATTTATGCAAAGAAAAGAAAAGCAGACGCTGACGCCTACCTGATGTAACCGAGGTCTTTGCCCATATCAGGCAGATTCTGCGACATAGACTTTCGCTGCATGTCCTGTATCTTCTTGATAAGATTTTCAGTTTCCTCAGCGCGCTCGTCAAGCTCGGTCATGTCCATCTCGATGCCGAGCACCTTTGAGATGACTTCAAGCACGCTCTTTGCCGCCTTGGCATCGATGTACATGTACCCGGGGGATTCCCCAAGGAGACATATGCCATTCATGCCGATCTGGTGCCCCATTGCAAGAAGCAATCCGGACGCGCCCACGATGGCGGTCCCGGGGTCGTCACGGAATGTTATGCCAGCATCCTTGTATTCCTCGACAAGCCCGACATCGCTCACCGCGCCAAGAACGCGGGGCTTTTCCAAGACCTCGCCGCCGGTCGAATAACCGCCGAGGGTGAAAATCTTGGATACGCCGAACGGGCTAAGGTACTCGAGGATCTTAGACACGATCTCATAATGGCCAAACGAGTTTGACGGAGAGGGCTGCGTGTCGCCCACAAGGATAACAAAGTCCATGTCCTGGTACTTCCCGTGGTAGAACTTATTCTTCATGAGGCACAGGGAGGAGTCCTCCTTAATCAGCGCCTGGTGCGGGAAGTGGGGCGAGTAGAGCTCGGCAAACTTCTTTGCGTCAAACGCCTGTATGAGGTGTTCTGCAGCAAGCTTTCCGATAAGGCCGATACCCGGCAATCCCTCTACAAAAATAACGTTTTTCATTTCGGGACGTTCTAATTCATTGATAACTGTCTCTTTCACAAAAATCACGGTTCCTCATTGCATTGCAGCTTCCACATGCGCCGGTATCGGGCATATTTGTCCTTAGGCGAATACCTCGGTGGCCGTGCGACCACCGTTTCAACCCCACAGGAGGGGCAGGAGCTGCGAATTGCATATTCGCCGCATGACGGACATTTCATGAGCTTCATAACGATTACTTGCTTCGCTTGAATTCGGTGGTACCACATTCGACCTTCATGGCGGACTCCACCCGTGCCACCACGGTCTCGAGGGCCGACTCGGCCAACCGATAGTCGGGGGCGATTATCTTGACGCTGTATCGGGGGGAACCAAGCAGCCGGATATCCACTGTAACATCCTCTGTCGTGCTCTCGTCGCGAACGGTCGACAGGGTATCCCTGATCGCCATGACGCCGTCCCCTCTTGGACAGGTGACAGACAGCTCCCCGGTAATCTCCACGAGGGGCGACTCGATGTTTGACATGATGATATCATAGAGCGCATCAATGTGCTGGGCTGCTACCACGGGCCCAAGCACATGCTTTCCCTTGGCAACGACAGCCTCGAAGCACTCATATATGGAGACGTAATTATCGAGGATCGTGTTATAGATCTCCATAAGCTGCTCGGGCGGCATGCCGTTTTGCGTGCCGAAGTACTCAAGAAGCTTGTTGCCCTTCTTTTTGACCTTGTAGCGCTGCACAGCCATCTTCTTCTGCTGATTGGTGACCTTTCTGAGCGAGAGGTCGATATGGCGCTTTTCGGGGTCGACACGAAGGACCTTGCAGACAATCTTCTGATTCTCTTTGACGTGGTTCCTGATGTTTTTGACCCAACTTGAGGATATCTCCCTGATGGGGACCATGCCTTCAAGCCCGTACTCATCGAGCCGTACCATGGCACCGTAGGGAAAGATTTCTGCCACCGTGCAGATAACAAAATCACCCACAGTAGGGAATCCCTCTTCATGCTCGAACATTAGGTTCACTCCAGTTCCGAGACAACGGTTGACTTGACTTCGCCAAGGCCGCCGGTGCACTCGATAAGCGTCTTTCCACAGACAAGGCATCGAACGCTTGACGCAGGCTTGTTGAAGGCATTCTGCTCGTTGCCGCAGTCCTCACATTTGACTTTAATAAACTTTGATAACGGGGTGCTCATAACTTAGCCTCCATAAATTCCAGCTTCTTGACCCTGAATCCCGGCTTTGTCTGGGACTTGTGGCACACGGTGCACTCAAAGCGCAGGTCGTGCTTACGGGTCGGCTTCTCTCCGGACGGCTTTGGTCTTGGGTAACCGCGGTAACCGGACATTTTTCTCCTAAATCTCCTCTGACCGCTAGAAAGCTCGCCCCTTTTATGTTTTTTTACAACTTTTATCTTGTGAACAGTGTGCTTTTTGCAGGTTGGACAGTACGTGCGTCTTGTCTTTGGCATTATCATCTCTTCACCTTCTTACTCCACATACCCGTGCATCTTGAGCAGAGCATGGATTTTTTCGGGAAAATGATCAACATCTCCAGGCCGGTAGGGCCCATATTTTTTCAGTTCTCCATCCAAGAATGAAGGTATTGGGGTTTTCACCTTTGCCTTTATAAACCCGTCTCTCTCAAAAGAGTACTCGCCCTTTAAGATTGGTTCGAGCAACTCTTTACGGTATTGTTGTTTCAATGCGAAAACTTGTTTAAAAATCTTTTGCTCATCTGCAATGAGGTGCGAATCGTCAAGGCATGTGATTTTTCTGAGTCGCGCGTCAAAAAGCAGGCGTGCTTTTTCCTTGATATCGTGCACCTCGGCGACGAGTAATTCGTTCTCGATGCCGTCGGACGCTAAGGCCCGGGTGCTCATTCGCCCTATGGCCTGTGCTATACGTTCAAAGAAGCTCTCGTCGATGTCCCCGAGAATGGGAGATCCCAATTCGTAGCATAAGGCAGTGTCAAGCTCCTTCATCGCTCAATCCGAGGTGCAAGGACAAACTTTATGACGGCTCCGCCGATCTCGAAGTTCATAAGGAGGGGGGCATCGTTGCCGAGCTCGAGCGAGATGGGCCCGCTGATGCTGCCCGACACGTCGGCCAGGTAGCTGAGGTTGAACGTGGACTTGCAGGGTTCCTGTACCTTGAACTCAACAAGCGTGTCCTTGTCTATCTTAGTCTCTATGTCGCCTATGTCCCCCTCTGCCCGCATGATGAGGGCATCGGCGGTGGTTTCAAATGATATATGGTCAGCGACGATTGAGGCGTCCTTGATGCCATCCTTGAAGACCGAGGCGTCTATTCCGATAATAGCGTTAGTGGGAAAGTCGGGCATCTTGAGGTTTGACTGCTCTGGCGTGTCGATAATAGGAAGGCCGAATCGCCTGCTCGACTCGCCCACAAAGGTCATAAAGAGCTTGTTTGTCTCCGCGTCGACCTTGAGTATGAGAATGTCAGTCGGTTTTCCCCTGCCCATCACGCGGGACATCTCATCCACGTCTATACCTACGATGCGCTCTGCTTCGACGGCATACTCGATAAACTGGTCCTTCGGAACCTCCAGGTCGATAAGCGAGATGTGGGAGGGATCCATGGCCCTGAGCGTGATGCCATCGGTGGTAAGCTTGAGCGGCGCCTCTTCAATGATACTTCCGATAATCGAGATAATACTTTTCCAGTTTTTGGCTTCTATTTTTGCTTCAAACAACGCTACCACCACTACAAGAAGATATCATGATGCACATAAAAAGGTTGTTATAAAAATCAAATGTAATTTCATGTGCGATACAAAAAATGATAAAAAAACCTGAATCATCGCTGCGATGATAGAAAAACTTAACTTTTTTGTTTTAGCGTTACTGTCAACCATATGGATTCAATACGTATAAAAAATACCGGGATATTTTGTATTATTTTTCGCAATCCCCAATAGGCATATGGGAAACATGAATATATACGATTACATTTCAAGGTATTTTTGCAGTACAGGCAATGATTTATTGTACAAATCGATATTAAGCCCAGAAAGATTCTGGACAATCTCCGCCTCGATGGTGCCACCATATACCCTTCCGATGACACGAACGACGTCGCCGAGTGACACGGCGTCCTGTGAGAGGACGACTTCGGCCTGGCCAGCGCTGTCAGCGATGACTGCCACACCCTCATCACACGAGACAATGGCGCCGACAACGGCCACCCGCAGATGATTATTGATCTCATCGGTGCGGGCGAGATGTGCAGGCACCCTTCGCATGGCCGCCACTAGTATTCCCTCCACGTATGGTTGCACTTTGTGCACCTGAAGAACTTGGTGGAGGGTTCGTCGGACGAGCGGGTCTGTATCTCCCACCAGTAGGCGTCCATGTTCTTGCACTTAGGGCATTCCTCGCGTGTCTTGGGAAGGATGTCGATATTTTCCTCGATGACCACAATCTTCCCCTTGGGGGAGTGTGTCACGGTCTCTTGGATGGTAAATTTTTTCGAGTCTTCGCTGTCAAAGTCTCTGCAGTATCCGCATTTCTTGCATGCGATGACGGTCTTGCCGTCTTTCTTCGTGGGCAGTATCAATGATTTACATTCCGGGCAAAAATCCATAATCTCACCAAATAATAAAAAACCGAATAACAGACATAATGAATCTTGTGCCATATAAATGTTTTGCAAAGGCGGGCTTCGCACGTAAAGCCCCATCCGAATATAAAGTTTCACACTATGAACACAAAGTACGCATTCACGCTGCAGACGCCCTTTCGGGCCATGCATTGCCCCGTACCCACGCCACATTTGATGCTTGCCACGCGCCACGCGGCAGGTGCTCGTTTCCTGACAGTGAGGGGATGCGCCCACGCGAGGGGTACGCGGGATA
>CAYSZY010000069.1:0-7673 GCA_964435645.1 uncultured Thermococci archaeon
ACCTAAATATATAAAATTAACCAATGGGAAAAGGAGGTTAATCAAAAAACTCTATTATTATTCTTGTTAGTTGTCAGATATCAAAAAGGATTCAAAAATAAAGAAAAAAAATGGGCCTTATCAGTCAAAGGTGACTTTGAAGTCCTTGTTTTCGACAGGATGCGCCTTTTTTATGGTGAGTTCAAGGACGCCGTTGTTGTAGGATGCAACGGTCTGCGTCGGGATGACATCCTCCGGCAACGGAAGCGTTCGCGCATATCCCTGATATCCGCGTTCCTGGAAGTAATAGCCTTCCTTCTCTTCCTCACGTTCCATCTTTCGTTCGGCACGTATCTCGACTGAGCGTTCCTTTACAACCACTAAAAGGTCCTTCTTGTCGATACCCGGTATGTCGACCATGACCGTGAACTCCTCTCCCTTGTCAACGATGTCTGCGGCAGGTTGGGTAAACGCACCGAGTGCCTTCTCTCCTTTCTGAACATCCCCTCCCAACAGGTTCCGTGCCCTCTGGGGTGCGACGTTCCCGAAAAGATTATCTATCTCATGCTGAATACGTCTCAGCTCGTCCCATGGATCATACCATCTCATATACATACCTCCATACTAACGTTATGTTAGTATAACATATTGTTATTTTATTATTTATAAATCTTTGCTATATCTGGCAACAATGATATAAGTGCGCACCCCGACTATGCATATGGAGTGCGGAAAGGAACGGTCTGAACACGTGGTTGACATGCCTGTGTGGGAGGAGCTTATCCCACTCATTAAATCAATGTACCCGTCAATCTGCGTGGAAATGCTTGCCGACTACGGCATTGTCTACAACGAGATTATCGAGGCATTGGAATTATGGATGGACGAGCGGGATGTATGCTGCATCTGCCGCAGTCAGAAGTGACCCCTGAATTGGCATCTATCATAAAGGGAAATCAATATAATGGGTAATGGCTAATGGGAATGTGTATTGCCAATGCCCTGTAGGGGATATATGGCCGTGGGCAGGAGCTGGGTGTATGAAGCGTGTATTGATATGGGTGGCACAATGCGGATTTCGCGATGAGGAGCTTTTTGAACCGATGGGCGTGCTGCAACAGGCAGGAATAAGAGTTGATGTTGTTTCCCACGAGCTTGGCAAGGCTTCCAGCAAGGCCGGGGCAACGATTGCAGTCAGGCCTATGCAGTCAGTATCATTTTCAGATTACGACGCGTTTCTCCTTGTGGGCGGCCCCGGGACAATCCCGTACCTTGACGATGCCACGCTCCACGCGGCAATACGTACCGCAAGCACGGCGTGTTCGCTTGTCGGGGCAATTTGCTATTCTCCTAATATCCTCGCCAGGGCTGGCATCCTCTCGGGGCGGAGCGCATGTGTATGGCAACCCCCTGGGGTGCTTCCCGGAAGCGGGTGCACTTGCGTCGAGGGTCCGGTGCATGCCGATGGCAACATCATAACAGCAGACGGCCCGCTTGCTGCCCGGAAATGGGGTGAGGCAGTTCGTGACGCATTGCGATGATGAACAAGGGGACTGCATGTCCTCAGGGGGCGCCGCAGACGGCCCGCCCGATACATTTGAAACGAATTCAGCTGAATATCACGCGTTTTGTGACGTTCCGTACGCCCTTCTGCCAAAGGCACGGGGCGAGTACTGGCTTATCGTTCCCCGATTCGTGCCATTTACCTTGGGGCACTTGGAGCGCCAGACCGAATCCTACAACTATTTTGTAATTAACAAGTATGTCGACTGGATATCCCCCCTTCCAGCCGCCCTCCGTGAACAAGTCGGCATACATCCCCGATTCTCTAAGGCGCTTGTGGATGGCGGTACGCTTCATGTAGGGCCCGGGGACGCCCAAAGAGCATGGGTCCGGTATCGCGAATATTTAGTCCGGTCTACGGGGAAAGACTCCTTTGAAGTGCGGAAAGGGCGCGAGTTCGAGCTTATCGCAAGTATCATAGATGACGGAAACCTGCCGTTTGTTCCCCACCCCGTGCGGGACGAAGACGTGCGGCCGGAATCACGGAAGATATCGCTCCGCCCCTACCAGCTGGATGCGTGGCACAGATTTGTGGAAACTGGTATGGTTGGCGTTTACTGGCCCCCCAGCGCGGGAAAAACATACCTTTCCCTCTATGCAGGGGAGCGCATCAATGGCAACAAGCTTGTCGTCGTGCCCTCGTTAACGCTTAAGGAGCAGTGGGTGCAGAAGATTGAGGAACTGTGCAGATTTCCTTCCGAGTGGCAGGTCCACACGTACCAGTACCTTACCGGCAAGAACAAGTGGGTTTTTGAGGTCGGAAACTTCGCCCTTACAATCTTCGATGAGGCACATCATCTCCCTGCAACGACGTTTAGCCGGCTTTCTACAATCCGCACCCGATACAGGATCGGTCTTTCTGCATCCCCGTACCGGGAAGATGGCCGGACCGAATATATTTTTGCGCTAACCGGGTATCCTGTCGGCATGCGCTGGCAGGACCTCACAAAGGGAGGGGATATAGAGGAGCCAGACGTTACGGTGCACCTTTGTGTGGACCTTAATGAGAAACGGCGGGTGCTGGAAGCGGCCCTCTCCAAGTGCACCGGGCGCACCATCATATTCTGTGACTCGATTCGAAAGGGTACCCAGCTTTCCGAGCAGCTGGGCATACCGTTTATCCATGGGGAAACGGCAAATAGGCTGGACGTGCTTGAGGAGAATCAGGTTGTCATCGTTTCACGCGTAGGGGATGAGGGGCTGTCGCTTCCCGGGCTTGAGACAGTTATAGAATACGACTTTTTTGGGGGAAGCAGGCGCCAGGAGCTCCAGCGTGTCGGGCGCGTGATGCATGGCAGGACCGGCGGGCGCCACATCCTGCTCATGACCGACGGGGAGCATGCTAAATATGAGAATCGCCTCATGTCGCTTCATGAGCAGGGCATCACAATCCGTTACAAGCGGTGACTTACTGTGAGCGCTCGACAAGGGATGCGGTCGGTGCAATCTCGCGCAGCCGTTCCACGGCGAGCATGCAGTCCCCCTTGGTTACGTGCCCCTGCCCCAGGGCGAGAACAGTGCCGTCGGAGTCCCTTACCACATAGCGGTACGACCCTCCCGGATCCTGGGATATCTCTATGTGCGGTGTTCCGTCCGATTCCGATTCAGGGAGAAGCAGCGGCGGCCACAAGACCCCCTCAATGCAGTGCATGATGCCGTTTTTACAAATGACGTCCGCTGTCCCGAAGGGTATCCCGTTTACCTTGAGGGCGCCTCCTGAGGCGATCTGTATCGTGTCGCCCTGAGCCGTGTTTGCCGTAACGATGGGCTCGTTGGCCGGTGCCAAGGCTCGGATCTCGTTCGTTGAGTACGAGCCCTTGATAATATGGTACATCATTACCTCATCAAGGGCGTCCTCATCATCCAGAAGTTCCCCGTACGACGGGGACGTGAGCGTCTTGAAGGCATCGTCAGTCGGCACAAAGACGGTAAACGGGCCGATTCCCCCCAATATGGAAAGTATGTCTGCCCGGTCCAGTGCATCTGCCATGATGGAGCATGATTCCATGCCCTTGAGCGCTTGCGCAATGGATTGCATGAGTTTTGCTGGCAGGTTGGTGTTATATTGTTTTCCCCCGGCGATGGCAAAGGCCTCTTATATGGTGCCCCCTATGGCACATATGGAAGATGGAGTTGCAGCACTAGAAGCTGGAATAGGGTATCGATTCGCTGATGGCAGCCTGCTTGCGAGGGCGCTTACCCGCAAGGCGCATGCCCTTGAGCAGTCGCAACAGGGTGTGCCCGTGGATGACCAGGAGGTGCTGCGCATCCTTGGCGATGCCGTGCTCCGTGTTGTCCTGGTAGACCTGCTCATGGGTGTGGGTCGTGATTCCCGCGCATCCATATCGCTCGGGAAAAGCACGTTGGAAAACGAGGAGCGCCTTTCCCAATTGGCACGTGGCCTGGGAATAGGCACATTGCTCCTGCTCGGAAAGGGGGAACGCATGCAGGGCGCGGCGGATAATGCATATGTGTTGGCCGAGTCGCTGGAGGCACTTTTCGGCGCAGTCTACCTCGATGGCGGATTCTATGCCGCCAAAGACGTAATTTCTGGCTTATATGCCCCGCTGCTCTGACCGCTGTTCGCTATACTGCCTTGACGCTTCCTTGATGATGGCGGGGGACATCGTTCTCCGATAGTCTTCCAAAAAGTCCAATATTTCTTTTTCATGGATTGTTGCTGCAGTCCGGAGTAGACGCCCGATGCCGTATTGCACCAATCGGTCACGTTCCTTCTGCAGCAGTTCTGCGATGTCGAGGATGTGGTCGATGTATCGGCCTTCCCGCGCCGCGGGAAGGAGTGAAACGGCTGCCGCGCGTCGCATCACCCACAAACTGTCCCGCGCCCATGACTTTGCCACATGAAGCGTTTCGGGATATTTCAAAAATAGCGTACCGATGGCATGGATGCACAGGCCATCACAAACTCTCCATTCGTCGATATACGTTTTTAGCCAGCGCCCATATACGTTGATGTGGTGCGGGCCTGCCTGTGCCTTGCATTCGAAGCACCAGTACAGCGCCACAGCTTTGAGCTCATAGATGTTTGTGGAAAGAAATGCCTCGCATCGTTTGTGTACAGGGTCGATGGAGTGGTCGGGAAGCTTGGCAAAAGCATATTTGGCAATTGCCTTTACATCTTTTGCCGGAACACCCATAAACGTTCCCGCGCCGCGGCGGGCTGAACGCCGCTGAGAAGCTGCGAACGCCGGTGATGCCTGGTTTTCCAGTTCGGATAGGACCTCGCTTGCCAGTTCAGTGCTGCGGGTGGGATACATATTGCTTATTTGATTATACCCAATATAAACTTGAAGTGCTCGTCGTCCGACCGCTCGATAAGCTCGAAGAGTGCGCTTTCGGTACTTTCTATGATTACGCCTGCCTGTTCCATGCGCTTGAGCCCGAGGTCGACATTGCGCGCGGTCCGTGACGTGACGCCGTCGCCAAGGACAAACACCTCGTACCCCGCTTCTACGGCATCAAGGGCGGTCATCAGCACACAAATCTGTGTCTCACTGCCCGAAAGGAGTATCTGGTCCCGCCCGAGGGCGTCAAACGAGCTCTTAAAATTCGGATCCCTAAAACATGACTGCGTACGCTTTTCGACAAAGACATGTCCCGGCGCGGCGTCCTTGATAAGTTCGGGCGTGCCCCACAGCTTGGCGGAATTTTGTTCCATTATCATGATGGGGACACCGTATCGTGTGGCGCCCTTTGCAAACCGTGCGACATTGCCGATGACAAAGTCTGATTCGTGCTGTATAGGCAACGCCCGCTCCTGAAGGTCTATGACGAGAAATACGCATCGGGTTTTGTCTATTCTCTGAACCATGAATTCACCCTGTGTGTAAGGGGTGGAGGGTTAATTTATATATGTTTTGAGCCGTATGGGACGACATTCTCCCTAAGGCAATTTTCTTGTCAGGATTTCAGTAGTTCATATTATTTAAGCAAGGGGGCATTGCATTCTCTAATGCGGTGGTGAATTGCCCAATGTTTTTTTTGTTTATCAATATATCCCCTTACAGTTTCTTCAGTCACAGTGTCAGCAGTACCAAAAGGTAGCTGCGCTCTTGGCGTAGCCGGGGTACTGAAGGCTTTTTAGGATAATTATTTATTAATGATAAGTGATTTGTCTTTATGGCTCGTATTGGCGCTGCAATAAGCTCAACTTTCCTCTTGGCAGTTCTATTTTTATCTTTATTCACACTTATTCAACCATCGGTTTCGGCATATCATACGATTGCCCTCGCCCCTAGTGGAGGGGACGACACCCCTGCACTCATAGACGCCATCCTTGGCTTGGACGATGGCGGCACCGTCTATTTCGGGGCCGGGACGTATCATGTGAATCTCTCGGTCATTTATTTTTCTGATCATACCAACGACCAGACCAACCCTTTCCTGAACTTTGACAGGTCGTTCTCGCTTCTGGGCGCCGGGCAGGGCGTTACCATCCTTGACGGTGACATCACCGGTGACGGTGATGGCGATGGAAGGATACTTTCATTAAGGCGTATGGGAGATAATGAGGTAACGCTCTCCGGATTCACCATCACCAACGGCAGTTCCGATTACACTGCCGGCATATACTCTTCTTACTGTTCATTGGCTATTTCCAACTGTACAATCGAAAACAACATTGCACGGAGGGGCGACGGTGGAATGACTATTGTCGGTAGAAACACGGTCACCGTCGATAACTGCACTTTTAATGCAAATATTGGCGGTACGGGAAATGGCGGCGGCTTAAGTCTAAATGGCGCTTCGCCGACCATTACTGACTGCACCTTTGTAAGGAATGTTGCAGGTGAAAATGGCGGCGGTATGCACTTGTGCAATCCCAGCAATCCCGTTATAAAAGGCTGCACGTTTATTGACAATATTGCGGGAAGGAACGGTGGCGGATTGTTCAGCGGCGAAGAATCGGCGCCTATTGTGAAGAACTGCACGTTTTTCGATAATCATGCAGGAACTCAAGTGCCCGCCGCGCCACCCTACGGCGATGGTGCTATAATGAGGTACGGATACGGCGGGGGCATGATGATTACGTATATGTCGACACCCATTGTAAATAACTGTGTCTTTTCCGGAAACACCGCCCTGTGGGCCGGTGGGGGCATATCTAGTTCGAACAGGTATTTAGTCGCGCCAGTCATTACCAACTGCGTGTTTTTGCAAAACGAGGTGCTTGGCATGATATTGTGGTGTGGCGTTCTTGCCGGAGACACCCAGGCACCGCCGCTTGTCAGCGCCGGCGGCGGAGGCATGTTCGTTGGTAATAGAATAAGGTCCAATACATCATCGCCCATCGTCACCAACTGCACATTTACACAAAACGCCGTGCCCGAACATGACGCCTATGGCGAGCATGGCGGTGAGAACGGCGGCGGCGTGAAGAACGACGGCGGGACAGCGACGTTTACCAACTGCATCGTCTGGGGTAACTTCCCCAACGATGTCCTGAACACAGACGGCAACGAGTCTACCTTCGAGTACTCCAATGTCGGCGGTGGATTCACAGGCACCGGTAATATCGACGCCGACCCGCTTTTCGTGAGCGCCCCGGAAGACGTCTCGCTTCGTTCGGCTTCGCCCTGTATCGATACTGGTACCGACACGAGTGGAAATGATTACGGTGGTGTCACCCATGATATTCTCGGTGTTTCCCGTCCGCAACGTGGAATATACGATATGGGGGCGTATGAGGTCAGGATGGCTTGGGCTCCTGTTGTCACCCAGCCTCTCGCGCGAACTCAGCTCCAGTCCGTTCTCTCCATGTGGGAAGAGATCCAAGGCAGGCTTCCGGACGAGCCTACGGATGATGCGTCCGCGCTCATAGCGCAGATCCAGGGCCATATGGCAAACGCCGCGCAGCTCACAAATCCCATCTACGCGTCGGGCCAGCTTTCCAAGGCCGCGGCTGCCATGCAGCAGCTTGCGGCGCTGCTTGTATAGTGTGGGACAAAGGCAGCCTTTCGGGGCTGCTATTTCCATATCTTTTTTATTTTTCGGGTATTCATTGGAGAAATATCCATCAGATTCCTAGCTTTTTTCAAAAACTCTGTAAACCAGGGACTAAAATAGCATGGCAATACCAAAAATGTAAAATATCACATTATTTTTTTATT
>CAYSZY010000070.1:0-7661 GCA_964435645.1 uncultured Thermococci archaeon
ATATTATATGAATCATATTCCTATATATCACTATTATTTTCCTCAAATGGGGTGTGCGACGCATACGTCCCGGTGGCTGATTAGTGCATGCGCACCGCCCTCCCCTAGACAATATTTATATATCGTCTGCCATGATGTGAATTGAGGGATATTATGAGACTATTGGTGCTCCATTCGGATTTTATCAAATTTGAGGTTACGAAGAAAACGAAGTTCGCAGAAGATATCGGTGATGAGCTGAAAAAAAATGAGATGGAAGAGTGCCTGACCGTTTTTGCCAGTGTGGAAAATGACGATGTGGACGACATCGGGCGGCTCGTTGCCGAGGCTGCTGCATCCATTAGGGATATCGCGGCCCAGACGAATACGAAAAACGTCTTTCTCTATCCGTATGTGCACTTGACTTCAAATCCCGCACCACCTGATTATGCCAAGCAGGTTTTTCCGCTCCTCGAAGCAGAGCTTTCAGGGGAACATACGGTAAAAAGGGCCCCATTCGGTTATTATAAGGCTTTTACCGTTTCCTGCAAGGGCCATCCGCTCTCCGAGCTTTCCCGGGAGATCCACCTGGGAAAAAAAGAGGATGAGGTCGTCTCCGAAGCGGTCACGTCAGAAAGCAGGATAACATCATCATGGTACATTCTCACACCAGAGGGGCAGCTGATGGATGCCAAGGGATTTAACTACGCAGGGCACGATAATCTCAAGGCGTTTGTCCACCATGAGACCGAGGGGTCACGTGTTGCCGACAGGGATCCGCCCCATGTGGAAATCATGAAAAAGATGGAGCTTGTCGACTACGAACCCGGGAGCGATTCCGGGAATCTCAGATGGTATCCCAAGGGGACCATGGTCAAGCGGCTGCTCGAGGAGCAGATAACATCCGTTATCCATAAATACGGGGGCATGGAGGTTGAGACGCCCATAATGTACGACTTCGAGCACCCCAAGCTGTCCCGCTACCTGCACCGATTCCCTGCCCGGCAGTATACTGTGCTTTCCGGCGACAAGAAGTTCTTCCTCAGATTTGCCGCATGCTTTGGGCAGTACCTTATCCAGCATGACATGACTATCTCGTACAAGCACCTGCCGCTCCGGCTCTATGAGCTTACCCATTACAGCTTCCGGCGGGAGCAGGGCGGCGAACTTTCTGGCCTCCGCAGGCTTCGTGCATTTACCATGCCGGACATGCATACCCTGGTGCAGGACATGGACAGTGCAAAGGCCGAATTCCTCGCCCAGTACCAGCTTTGCATGGACTGGATGGCCAAGCTGGGCGTCAAGTACGAGGCGGGAATCAGATTCGTACGATCCTTCTACGAGGAGAACAAGGATTTCGCTGTGGAGCTTGCGCGCCAGCTGGGGCGCCCCGTTCTCATCGAGATGTGGGACGATCGGCCGTTTTACTTTGTCATGAAGTTCGAGTTCAACTTCGTTGACGCCATTGGCAAGGCTTCGGCGCTCTCAACAGTCCAAATCGACATCGAGAACACCGAGCGATTCGACCTAACCTACATCAATGAGGAGGGGGAAAAAGCGTATCCGCTTTTGCTTCATGCCAGTGTATCGGGTGCTGTTGACCGAAACGTCTTCGCACTTTTGGAGCAGGCGTACATGGACTCACAAAAAGGCAAGAAACCCATGCTGCCAGTATGGCTCTCCCCGACACAGGTCCGGTTGCTGCCGATCAATGAGGGGTATATCCCCTATTGCAACGAGCTTGCCGAATCCCTCGGCGCATACCGTGTAGATGTCGACGACCGCAGCGAGAGTCTGGGAAAAAAGATACGTGGGGCCGAGAAGGAGTGGGTGCCGTATATCCTTGTCGTTGGCGACAAGGAACGCGAGTCCGGCGTATTTCCTGTGCGGGACCGGGCAGCGGGCTCTCAGCGGAACCTCACCCTCGCAGAGCTTTCGGGGGAGCTTGCGCAGCTGACAGGTGTGCTTCCGTCACGTCCGCTTCCATTGCCATACTATCTGTCAAAACGGCCTAAATTCAGGGGGTAATGCCCCCTTGTCCCCTGTTTGATGCATATGTATAGGAAATCAGCCTACCTCTTTGTTGTAAACATGGTCAACAGGTCGCTTAACTTCCTGTTGCGAATCATGCTCAGGGCAATCCTCGGGCTCACAGACTACGGCATTCTGGCGGTTATTCTCCCTGTGCAGAATCTGATTCTTACCGTTACGTCCTATGCCGTTAGCCCATCGGTGTCAAAGTACGTTTCCGAGGACGAGGCATCAGGTCGTGACGTGGGGTCGTACCCGTTTACCTTTATTCTCGTCGGGCTTGCACTGTGTGTTTTCGGGCTTGTTGGAAGCCCATATATCATATCTTTTCTCTCCGCTGACTTTGGGGAAGAATTAATCTGGCCGCTGCGGGCGCTTTTCTTCGTTATACCCGTAGGCGTTCTTTTTTCGGTCTTTACTGGCATATTCTTCGGCAAGCAAAAGGCACGTGTCGTCGCCTATGCGCTTTTTATCGTCCAGGCCTCTACCGTGGGCCTGGCGTATGCACTGGGGCTTATAGGTGGCATTATGGGTGCGGTCTGCTCATTTTTTGTTGGGTACCTGCTTGGTGTACTTTTTATCGCGTACCATTACCGCTCATTTGCCCGGAGCCCGGAATTCGACCGAAAAAGGGCGGCATCAATGGTACGATTTTCCCTTCCGCTCCTCGCTACGTCGCTTGCCATAGTGAGCATCTTCCAAATAGATATCGTCATACTTGGTCGCTATTACTCCACCGTGGAAACCTCGCTCTACGGATTGGTAACGCCGACTGCGAGGCTTATCCCTGCCCTTTCGATAGCGCTGGCAACAATGCTGCTTCCCAAGGTATCCGAGCTTCATGCCAAGGGCATCTCCGCCACGGATACCATATCCCGTGCCATCGAGGTCGGTATGGTGGCCTCACTTCCATTTGCAATCTGTATATTCTCCTTTGCACCGGAGATCCTCTACGTGCTCTTTGACGCAGTGGACGCCACAGCGGCGCTGCGCATACTCTCTGTCGGTATGCTCTGCTATGCGCTCTATTACCTGGTCTCGTCATCGCTGCAGGGCATGGGCAATTCGCGTCCGCCTATGTATATCATCGTATGTGCCGCAGTGGTGGATGTCGTCCTGTGTTTCCTGCTTATCCCCCCCTATGGCATAACGGGTGCCGCAGTTGCCACATCCACAAGCATGATTCTGTCGTTTGTGCTGATATTCTGCTATATGCGCCCCGCGGTGCACCCGCGGCTTTCGCTTATCCTCTCGGTGATCCCCCTTTTGGTGTTTGAGCATCTGGTGGGCACAGTAGGGGGGAAGGCGGCAACGTTTGCGGTCTATGGCGCGGTGGGGTGCCTGTACCTCATCGCATATGTTAAATATACGGGGCTCCTGAATATTATCAGGGATGAGTGAACATGCATGTTGTAGTAGTGGGCGGGGGCGCCGCCGGCACCACCGCAGCGCTGGAAATACGAAAGCGCGTCCGTGATGCACATATTACCATTATCGAGGCGCAGCCGTATTCGGAATACTCGTCGTGCGCACTTCCGTTTGTCGTCGACGGCACCATACGGGACTTTGGGGACATCATCATCCACAAGCCGTCCTTCTTCTCATCGATTGCAAAGATCGACCTTATGCTCGACACGAATGCATCGGGCATCAGTACCGACTTACACATCGTGGAGACGGACAAGGGCCCCGTTCGGTATGATGCACTCGTTGTTGCAACAGGCAGTTTCGCGTTTGTGCCGCCCATTTGCGGGTTGCGGGCCGTGGAGTATGGGAAAAGGACCTTCCTCATGAAAACCATTTCCGATGCGTCAGCAATCCGCGATGCATGTGCCACTGCCGAATCAGCGCTTGTCATCGGTGCAGGGCTTGTCGGCATGGAGACTGCTGTTGCGCTGCATGACCGGGGGCTTGACGTGACGGTCATGGAAGGGCTTTCTTCGATTTTGCCCCAGATGCTGGATCCGGACATGGCGGAGATTGTCGAGGGCCATCTCGCGGAGAAAGGAATAAAATTCCGGCTTACAACGCCAGTGGAATCCTACGAGGAAACGGGGGACGGTATTATCGTCGATGCGGGGTCGGGGCCTGAGCATTACGGCATATGCGTGGTCGCGTGTGGCGTGCGTGCCCAAACCAGCCTTGCCGAACGCGCCGGCATCGCCGTTGAGGGCGGGATCCTTGTTGATGAGCACCTTCGGACGAATGTGCCGGATGTGTATGCATGCGGGGACTGTGTTGTCTCTCGATGTGCCGTCACGGGTGCGAACGTGCTCAACCAGCTGGGCTCCACGGCTGTCCGCCAGGCAAAAGTGCTTGCCGCAACGGTAGCGGGGGTGCATGCGTCTATGCCCCATACATTCAACACGGCCATCACGCACCTGGGTGGCATCGACATCGGTGTCGTTGGTATCACGGCCCCCCAGGCCGACCGTGCGGGAATTGCCACCCGTTCCAGCAGATTCAAGGGTTCGACACTTCCGGAGTACTACCCCGGCGGAAAAGACCTGATTATCAGGCTGCTGCACACTGCAGAGGGGCGTATTATCGGCGGCCAGGTCATCGGCACGTTCGGCGTGCTTGCAAGGATAAACATGCTCTCGTACGCCATGCAGCTGGGTGCGGGCCTCGATGCGCTGGCGTCAATGGAAACAGCGTATACACCTCCCCTTTCCCCCACCGTCGACCCGCTGACCCTTGCCGCTGAAATGGCCTTACGGAAATTGGGGAGGGGGAATCGGAAATGAGCGGCGAGCCTGATCCCGATATTGGCGGCATCGTGAAAAAGCACAGCACCAAACCCCCTTCCGACCATAGGGAGATACGATTTCCCGAGCGCATGACCGCCCGTGACGTCATGTTCATAGCCGTCTCGGTCAATGAGGATATGGGGATAGCACAGTTTCTCGACATATTGCGCGACAGCGATGCCAATCATTTCATTGTGACCAGCAACGACGGCAAGGTGGCGGGCCTGGTAACAGAAAGCGACATCCTCAAGCTCGTTTCGAAGCCCCGCCTCCCCACCGGTATCGGGCCCCTTGGCTACAAAGAGGCGCTTTTCCGCGTGTCGGGCACCGTTGGCGGCATCATGCAGACACACCCGCTTTTTGTCTATGAATCACAGCCAATCAGCGAAGTGGCCTCAATCATGCGCAAGTACAATGCGCATCATGTAATCGTGGTAAACGCACACAAGGATCCGGTCGGCATGATAGGCACCGAAGCCGTGGTGCGCATGTTGCACATTTTGCTGCGGTGATACATTGGACGTCCTTTACAGCGTACTTCTCCTTTTGCTCGGGGCAAAAATCGGTGGAGAGCTTGTAGAGCATGTCGGATACCCATCGATTATCGGTGAGCTTGCAGGGGGCATAATCCTCGGCCCCTCCCTGCTCAATCTTGTGGACGCGGGCGGGGTGCTCGAGCGATTCGCGTACATGGGAATCCTCCTGCTCATGTTTCTTGCCGGTGCAGAGACCAACGTAAGGGACATGGCCAAGGAGGGCAAGACGTCTTTGCTTGTCGCCTTATGCGGGGTGGCACTACCCATGGCCCTGGGATTCGGCATCTCCTCGGCATATGGGTACGGCACCCTCGAGTCGCTGTTCATCGGTGCCGCCCTTACCGCCACCTCCGTTGGCATCACCGTACGCGTGCTCCTGGACATGGGGCGGCTCAACTCGCCCGTGGGGTTGACGATCCTTGGCGCGGCGGTCATAGACGACATAATTGCCGTAATCATCCTCACCGTGCTTGCCGGTGTCGCAACGGCAAATGGATTCTCACTCCTCGGTGTGGGGAGGATACTTGTCGTCATGGCGGGATTTTTCATATTCACTATCGTTGCAGGCTACGCCCTTGTCAGGCGCATAGCCCCGCTTACCCATATGCTCAAGACCGAGGCTGCCGTGGAGTCCGTTGCGCTCATCTTTATTCTGGTGCTCTCGCTCCTTGCGGAAGAGATGTACGTGGCGGGAATCACCGGCAGCTTTATCGCCGGTATCCTTATCGCCCAGACTCCTGAAAAGGGGCATGTCGTCAACAACACCAAGGTGATTGGCTATGCGTTTTTTATCCCAATGTTCTTTGCTACGGTGGGAACGCTTGTCGACCTGAATGCAGTTCGGGATGTGGGGGTGTTCGGGATTCTCCTTGTTATTGTCGCAATAGCGGGAAAATTGCTGGCAAGCTTTTCCGCCTGCCTTGTGCACCGTTTCAATAAGAGGGATGCGTTGGCGGTGGGGGTCGGCATGACGCCTCGCATGGAGGTTGCCATTGTTATCGCCAACACAGGGCTTGTCACCGGTATCATCGGGCCTCCTCTCTACACCGCCATTATCCTTATGGCATTTGCAACGACGCTTATCACGCCGCCGCTTCTGCACATGCTGCTTCCCGTCAATATCCGACCGTAGGGCGCCCCATGTCCAGTGATAGTTCGTTGAGCCGCTCTACGCGCTTTGCTGTCGCAGGGTGGGTCGAGAGCAGGCGCATGATGGAGTTTCCCTTGAAGGGATTGACGATAAAGAGGCTTGCCGTAGCCTGGCTTCCCCTTTTCATCGGTTGCCTGTTTGAGGCATATTCAAGCTTGAGCAGTGCCCGTGCGAGCATGTCCGGATGGCCCGATATCTCCGAACCCCTGCGGTCGGCGCCGAATTCCCTGTCCCGTGATATTGCCATGCGTATAATCATGGCTGCAAGGGGGATAAACACTAGAATAAGGACGAATCCAATGGCGCCAAGCCCGCCGTTGTTGCGGTTGCGCCCCCCTCCTGTCCACGACATCCACCAGCCCAGCTGGCCGAGGTAACCGATGACCCCCGCCATAACTGCGGCCATGGTGCTGATAAGCAGGTCCTTGTTGAGGATGTGAGCCAGCTCGTGGCCAAGCACTCCCCGCAGTTCCCCGTACTCCAGCAGGTCTATTGCTCCCTGTGTCACCGCCACGACGGCTTTGTCCTCATTGCGCCCTGTGGCAAATGCGTTGGGATTTTTCGACGGCACGATGGCTATCTTTGGCATGGGCATTCCCGCCATCGACGTGAGGTCGCGAACCATGCTGTACAGTTCAGGGTACTGATTCTCATCAGCTTCCTTCGCCCGGTACATGGAAAGGACGATGGTGTCGCTCTTGTAGTATGCAACGAGATTAATCGCCATTGCCAGGAGGAACGCGAAGGTAAGGTACGGCACTGGGCTTCCGCCCATATACCATCCGAACGCGGCACCCGCCAGCATAAGCAAGGCTGTTAATGTACCAAATAGAAATGCTGTCTTCATGTTCTGTTCACCCAAAGGGGTCTGGTGTCGGAACTGGATTATTCCTCTTTTGCAAACATACCAACTTTTTGTGTTTTTCGCGGAAGCCGCTTTGCGTCTATGACCACGAAGTCCTTGAGAGCATGCACCGCGGAAAATGGTATGAGGCACATGCCTTCTTTATCTGTAACGAGAATGTTCTTGATAGTCTCGTTTGCAGGTTCGGCAATAAGGGCTGTCAGCTTGCCTGTCGCCTCATCGACGACGATATCAAAGAGGATGCCTATTTCATGGCCTTGTTCCGTTACAATCATTCTGTCTCTTAATCGTGAAGCTATTATTTTCCCCATTATGGTTCCTCCTATTCTCTACTGCCTTATATTGTGCTT
>CAYSZY010000071.1:0-7615 GCA_964435645.1 uncultured Thermococci archaeon
CATCATGTCAGCATTAACAAAAGATATAATGGAGCTTCTTCAAAAGGAGCACTTGGTCTATGCCGCCACGGCGTCCGCCGATGGTATACCGAACGTTTCCCCGAAGGGGTCTATAGCCGTTGTCGATGACAAGCGGCTGGTCTTTGCAGAGATTGCATCGCCACACACGATAAAGAACCTGCAGGTCAATCCGAAGATAGCGATATACGTGCTTGAAAAGGAGACTGCCAAGGGCGCCCAGATAAAGGGCGAGGTGGAGCTTGTTAGCGAAGGGCCCCGATTCGATTCGGTGGCAGAGGCACTTAAGAAAATGCGGCCGGAACTCCCTCCAACGAACTTTGCCGTATATATCAAGGTGGAAGAGGTCTTCCCGTACAACATGTGAGCACTCGTGCTCACACTTTTTTTTTCTTGTGCTGCTCGTAGTACTCGTCCCTGATGTTTCCCACGAGCTCCTCGATGATGTCCTCGAGGGTGACGATGCCGACGAACACGTTCTCCTTGTTGTGCACGATGCCCATATGGACGCGGGCCGCTCGCATGCCGTCGAATGCCGATGTTATGTCTATGTCGTCAAAAATTATGTAGGGTTGGCGCATCTTGTCCAGGATGGTGCCGCCGGATACCGAGAGGAGGTCCTTGCTGTACAGGACGCCGATGACCTTTTCACACTGCATCACGGGCACGCGCGTATACCCGTTTTCAATCAGGATTCCCAGCGCAGCCTTAATATCGGTCCCGTATGGGACCGTTATCACACCGTCTTTCGGCAGCATGATGTCTCGTACCTTGAGGTCGCCAAACAAGAAGACATTGTGGATAATCTCCTTTTCAATCGGCTTGATTATTCCCTCCTGCTCACCGAGTGTCGCAAGATTCTTGATGCTTGCATCAGAAACAAGCATCTGGCGCTTGTCCACATTGGTGCCGCTCAACCTGAGGATTGTCTGGGATATCCAGAGGAATGCGTCGATGACCGGGCTGAGTATCTTGGTCATGTAATACAGCTTCTTCGAGTTTCGTAGCGCAACGGCACGATTATCTATGACCGCATGTGACTTGGGGGTAATTTCCCCAAAAATGATGATTACAAAAGTCAGGATTCCTACCATGATTGTAACGCCCCACACCTTGAAGAGCGAGTTTGCTATGAGCGCTGCAATCGTGGAGAGCAGGATGTTGACGAGATTGTTGCCGATTAGGATAGTGACGATAGTGCGATTGAGGTCCCGCTTGACGGAAAGGAGGTAGGTAACGTCTTCCCTCTCCTCCTGCATGGAAGCAATCTGGGATGCCGATGTGAGGCTGATGGCTGTCTCTGCCCGGGAGAACCATCCGGACATGTAGAGCAGAACCACCATAAATGCCCCAAGCAATGCAATCTGTATCGATTCCATGTTACCCCTTTTATGTTAAGGTATTTGAATCATTCCTCTTTTCGGATGAGAATCTCCGCGATGCCGTATCCTTTGGTGCCATTGTAGGTATATTCTGCAAGCGTTTCGTACATAACCGACTTCTGCATGCCGCCAAGGCTGGCGAATGGGAGCGCGACGTGGCGCATGATGCGTGCGACCACTGGTCGGCTGACACCTTCGGTGTCGACAAGGTCCAGAGTAAACGATACGGGCGTCCCCGACTCGTCGTATGAAATATCGATGTCCACCATGTCGAGTGGCGCTGTTTTTTTGTTCTCATGGAAAAATCCTGCGTCAACAATGCCCTGTTCCACATAGAGCTTCGTTACGTTGAACGCTACCTGTGGGGAAAACTCGCCGGTAAGCCATACCCACATCTTGGGTGCGTTCCAGTCGCGGACCCCCCATGAGTGATCCCGTTCCCCCAGCGCATCTAGCTTATATGTCTTGCCGTTGATGGCTATGGTGCCCCGTATGGTACCAAATTGTTCGAGGTGCTCCGATGCCGCGACCTGTGATATGCGTTCCTTGAATTCGCCGGTAACGCATCTGCGGTAGTTGAATATTTCGTGCAATCCGCAGAAAGTGAGGTCAAAAAAGACTTCCGCCATGAGTGGGCCATCTTTGGTGATGTGCTGCATCTGGCCGTCGAAGAGCAGCTTCCACTGCTGCTCGGGTTCCTCGATTTCATATGAAAGCCCCATGACTCGCAGGTCGCGCACAGTAATCGGTTCCTTGCCGCGAAGCCCCATGAAAGTGCCGTCGGGGTGCATTATGTAGCAAAACATCATCTTCTCCTGCCTGTTCGGCTTGTGGCCGATGCGCATAAACAGGCATATGTCCTGTTCCTTGTCGTATGCGTTAAAGTAAAAGCTTTCATTCCAGTCTTCCTGGTCGGTGGGTTCGTGGAACGTGTCTGTGTTCATGGTGATTCCTCCGTTATGTATATGATTCCCTCATTGCCGTCGATGGTCACATGCTGGCCGGTCCTAAACAGTTCACGGGCACCCTTGACGGCGGTAACGGCGGGGATCCCGTACTCTCGTGAGACAACTGCCCCGTGCGAGAGGATGCCGCCTGTTTCGGTAATAAGGCCTGAAAGTTTCACAAAGACTGGTGTCCACCCGGGGTCAGTGTTCGATGTGACCAGTATCTCGTGATCCTGGACATCTGATAGGTTCTTTATCGAGTCTATAACCCGTACGGTGCCGTTGGCTATTCCGGGGCTTGCCGACGTTCCGGTAACCGTTAGCATGTGGTCCTGGCGTATGACCGTGTCGTCAAATTCCACTTTCCCCCTAAGGAATTTCGGTGGAAGGACCGATTTGTAAGCCTCGAACTCCGCCTTTCTCAGCGATACGGCATGCTGCATCTGACGAGGGGTTTTCGCGAGCTCGAATATCTCTTCCTTTGAGAGAAAGAAAATGTCGTTCTGCTCATCGATGACACCGTCATGGGCAAACCTGCGCCCGTACTCCATAAAGAGCCGCCTCCACCGGGCGAGGATATGGTCAAGGTAAAATCGCTGATTCTCCCTGAATATGAGATAGGTCTGCGCAAAGGAGAGTACGACCTTAAAAAGTGGTTTTTTGATGCTTCCCCCGTGCATCTTGGCTATGCGCCCAAATATTTCGGTTTCCGTATCTAGGCGCTCTTTACGTGTTCGTGTTTCCATGGCCGCGTAATCAATGGCGGGGGACGTTACCAAGGCCCGCAGAACGTCAAGCACCAGCGTCGGGTCGTCCTTCCACCTGGGGTAGTATATCTCGCGGGTATGGGAACGGTGCCCGTATTCTCCCATAAGATTGTAAAATTGGCTGCCGGCATCAGCGTGCGCAGGGTCTCCTAATGTAGCAAGCACGGCTGCGTCATCCCCGCTAAAGAGAAGCTCACACAGTTCGCTGTCCTGCTTGAATGTTTCCGCCACGCGCCCGATGGCGATGTTCGTCTTGATGGTCTTGTTGTCGCTGAGCCCTGATATGAGCTTTGAGTAGAGCTCTCCACTCGTGTCCCCGAGCCAGTCCACAAGCCACCTCTTGACCATGAGATTGGTCCCGATGCTGTGGGTCACCATGCCGTAGCGTATGAGCCGGTAGTGCTTAAGATGCCGCGTCTCCATGGTGCGGAATGTAGCATACAGCTCGTGATTCGTGCATGTTGAAAGGTCCATGGCGTCAAACACACGAGCATAGCCCAGAAATTCCCTTGCCCACCGCCTGTACGCCGCATCGGTGCGGAAAATACTCCCGTCGGGATCCAATGCCATGATGCGTACCTCCGCCCAGAGCCTGCGTGCGGTCTTGGTCTTTGCATTGGCGATACGCTTCTGGTCCTTTTCGGGGAAGTAGTTGAGCAGCTCCTTGGTACGTGAGAATTTGGGATTGAAGGTAAAGACCTCCTCGAGCACCTTTGAATTGAAGTAGATGTGCCCTTTGTGAAGGCGGAGGAGCTGCTTGTCGGATATCTCATGGTATCCCATGATCGACGACCCCTCGTGATTGACATATTTTGTAAGGTATTCCCCCAAAACAGAAAAGAACAGGGGGCTTGTGACGTCTGCCCAGTACTCGTCTCCGTACGCGCGGGTCCACAGGATTTCCGACTCATCGGACAGTGTCGTTATGGGGCGTGACTGGAGAATATATGCTGTATCCCCCTCAAAGGCCCATTCGATGTCCTGCGGTGACCCGAAGTATCCCTCTATCCGCATCCCAAGCGCAACGAGCGCTTGAATCTCTTCGCTGGTGAGTGCCGGCTGGGTCTGCTTGTCGACAGAAATGTTTACTACAGTTGTTTTTCCGTCCACGAGGAATATACCCTTGGACTTCTTGCTGATGGCCCTCGTGAGCGTAGCTCCCGTCTCCCTGTCGCAGGTAAAAAGGTCGGGACTCACGATGCCTGATACGATGGACTCCCCAAGGCCCCAGCTCGCCTCGATGATGATGGTGTCAGTGCTGCCATTTACCGGGTCGCGGGTAAACATGACACCCGACGTCCTCGAGTCCACCATCTTCTGTACTACGACAGCGATGCCGCTTTCGAGCTGCGGCATACCTGCATGGTGCCGGTAGGCGATGGCGCGCTCGTTCCAGTATGACGCCCAGCAGCGCTTGATATGCCCTATGACGTCTGGAGTTCGCACGTTAAGGTACGAGTCCTGCTGCCCTGCAAATGATGCCTCAGGCAGGTCTTCCGCGACTGCCGACGACCGTACTGCCCACAGCGTCCTGCCGTCAGGCGTAAGCGCGCGGGTTACCTCTTCCTCAAGCGAAGGGCCGATGGGCGCATCATAGATGGCCTGTTTGATGGACTGACCACATTCCGTGATGCTATCCTCAACTGAAAAATCCGTATGCCTCAAATAATCGGATATGGCGGAATTGAGATTGTTCTGCTCAAAGAATGACTCGTATGCGTGCACCGGTACGACGTACCCCAGGGGAACGGGAAGGCCTGCCTGCAGCAATTTCACAAGATTGATGGCCTTTCCCCCAATGGTGTTTATATTGTGCTTCGTGAGTCCATCAAAGGGAATAAAACAGTGATTCATGAGTATCACGCGTAACATGGAATCAGCAGGTAATGAATATAACAATTTCCCTTGCCGGCCCGAACTGGAGCTCGAGTGCCGGTCCTCCAATCGTATGGGCTTCATGCGATTTATTGGATCTCCGGACAAGGCCCCCGACTACTCGACGGGCCGGCGATTCCGCAAGCGGTTAACAAAGAATAATGGGTAGCAGGCGCCGATGATAAAAAAGAGGGGCGCCAGGCAGCGCCGGTACGTCCGGGTGTCTTCGCCGCCCATAGATACCTATGCACCATCGATATTTAAGAAGATGAAGGAACGCTGACTTATTCTTCCCCGCCCGCTCCATACTGTACCCCGGACAACGCCTCGCGCAAGTCGTGGCTTGATGGTTCCTGGTGTATACGCAGACCAAAGAGCGACGCGGCGGCAAGCACGTGGTCGAATATATCGGATTGGATGCCTTCATACGCAACCCATGCCGTGTCGTTTGTGAAGGCGTATATCTCCAATGGAAGGCCAGTCTTTCCCGGTTCGAGCTGTCGCACCATGGTTGTCATGCAATGGTGGATATGCGGATGCGCCGAAAGGTAGGCGTTAAGGTAGGCACGAAAGGTCCCTACGTTGGTCATGCGGCGGCCGTTTACCGGCAGCGACGTGTCGATGCTGAGTTTGGCGTTGTAGTCAGCAATCTCCGCGCGCAGGGAGCGCACGTAGTCTTGCACAAGCTCGATGCGCTCATACGCGTCAAGCATCTCCTCCGTGCAGAACCTGATGCTTGTCACGTCGATGTGGACCGCCCGCTTGATGCGCCTCCCGCCCGCCTCCTGCATGCCGCGCCAGTTGCGAAACGAGTCTGAGATGAGCGCGTAGGCAGGTATCATGGAAATGGTACGGTCCCAATTCTGCACCTTCACCGTGGTAAGCGTTATCTCGATGACATCGCCGTCGGCGTTGTACTTGGGCATATCTATCCAGTCACCGATGCGCACCATGTTGTTCGTGGTGAGCTGCACACCGGCCACGAGGCCGAGGAGGGAGTCCTTGAAAATGAGCATGAGGACGGCGCTCATGGCGCCGATGCCGCTTACCAGAAGCCAGGGCGAACGGTCAAGGAGCGTCCCTACGGCTACCACGGCGGCCATTATCCAGAGCACGATTTTGATGACTTGGAGATATCCCTTTATGGGGCGCTGGCGCGAGACGGGGTAGGTGCGGTAGATGCACTCCCCCGCATCGAAGACGGCGCCGATGACGTAGATGAAGTTGAGGATAATGGCTGTGGACGCCAAGCGCTCCACCGACGCGGCTGCGGCGCCGTATTCGCCAGCTGTTGCCACAAACAGCATGGCGGGCACGAAGTTGGCGATGCGGTCAAAGACCCTCTTGTCGACAAGCGCGTCGTCCCATGTGTTTTGTGTGCGGGTGGCGTAGGCCCGCAAAGTCCCGTTGACTAGGCGTGAAAGGATGAGGCGTATGAGAAATCCCACGACAAGGACAGAGCTAAAGAGGATAATGGCCGATACTGACTCCGCCGTGCCCGCACCCATCCCATACTGTATGAGGATATCAGCGATTCTTTCTGTCACCATGGCGTGCACCAGGGCTTCCCTCGTTATGTGCCCTTAAATGGTTTTCCGGAAATGAGTATCCTACATGGAACATTCGAACAGCAGCTGCTTGTCCGCATCAACACCAAGTGCGAGCACGACAGCCCATTCCTGCATGCAGGTGGACATCACATATCGTTCTGGGGGATTGGAAGCGCAATCCAGCTGGCTTTAGCCTTTGGCCGTTGGCATCTCAGTAACACAAATCGAAAATCCATGCGTCGTGCGGCTCCCCGCCGATCCCCTGGGTGGCACGCGTGACACGGTCGTAGCCTGGCAGCCCAGCGCATCGGTGCATTATTTGCCGTCGGCGGCAAGGTGTCTTATCCTCTCAAGGGGGGTGATGATTGCCAAGGCGAGGCCAAGCATGACAGATATGGACTTCATGAGTGCCTCCGCACCCACCTTGGCGCTATACATTAAAAAAAAGGGTGGAAAAAGGGCCAGTGCGTGCCGAACGTATCCCTACTCTTCGAATTCAGTGCTCCATATGGGGCGGCTCGATATCAGGTACATCCTCATTGCGCGAAAATTTACCGCAGTCGTGCACATTCCTGTCGGTGCGAATGCGGGGAAGCACCACCCATGCTAGCACTGGTATCGCGATAATGATAAATGCAAAGGTGCCTACCGTGGACCAGGCGGGGAACGTACCTATGGACAGGATACCTCCCTTCACAACGAGGCCCCAGAGGCCTGCAACAAGTGACGTGCCCATGATGGCGGGGGTGAGATAGAGGACGCAGGCGCGCCACCACCTGCCCACCTTCCACGAGGATACAGAGTTTATCCAGCGCTGGAAGTCCTTCACGTCGACGACGTAGCGTATGAGGACTAGCTCTACGAAAGCAATGGCAGCGATACCGTAGTCAAAGACAAAGGTATCAAGGATCTGTATCCAGTGGATGCCGGCGCCTGTGGTGAAGATAATGCCAAGGCCGGCAAGTGGGACGCATACGAGCGTAGCGCTGCGTTCCGTTGACCAGCTTCTGGCATCCATGAAAGTGGCGCTCAGCGTCACGACACTGGAGATGACGCTGCTCAGCGCGAAGGTAAAA
>CAYSZY010000072.1:0-7609 GCA_964435645.1 uncultured Thermococci archaeon
AAATAAAACGTTATAGTTTCACCAAATCAGGTGGTATTATGCATGTCGCTATTGTAGGCTATGGCAGGATGGGCAGAGAGATAGCCGACGTCTGCCGCGCAAGGGAGCATACCTTCGTTACGGTTGATCCCCGTGCTGGCGATGCGGACTTTCCGGCAATTGATGCGGAGTCGGTGGGGACTGCCGACGTATGCATAGACTTTACCAATCCGTCGTGCGCCGTGGACAACATCAGGGCAATGGCCGAGCTTGGAAAGCAGATGGTCATTGGGACTACCGGGTGGTATGATGAGCTTCCGGCGGTCAAGGGCATGGTACGGTCATCGGGTGTCGGATTTATCTGGTCCCCGAACTTTTCCATCGGTGTCAATCTGTACTTCCGGCTTGTATCGGCTGCCGCAGCCATATTTAACAAGGTGGATGACTATGATGTCATGGGATACGAGATACATCATGGCGGCAAGGCGGACTCCCCCTCGGGCACGGCAATAAAGATTGCGCGCCTGCTTACGGACGGCATCGAGCGTAAGGCGACACCGGTGTATGAGATGCTCAACAGGGCCCCGCGCCCGGAAGAGCTGCACTATGCATCGGTGCGCGGCGGGAGCAATCCCGGGCTTCACACAGTCATTTTTGACTCGGGGTTCGACACGGTGGAAGTGTCGCACCAAAACAGGAATCGCGCGGGGCTCGCCCTCGGCGCGGTCATGGCCGCGGAGTTTATCCGCGATAGGCATGGCTATTATGAGATTGAGGACTTGATTAACAGCATCATTGGAGGATGAATAACATGTTTAGAGGAGTATACACAGCCCTTGTCACACCGTTTGACGAACAGGGGAACATAGACGACGAGGCGCTGAGGCGCCTTGTCGACTTTCAGATAGAAAATGGCATATCGGGACTGCTTCCCACAGGAACGACCGGTGAGAGCCCGACGCTTTCCCACGACGAGCACGTACATGTCGTGGAAACGGTCATAGACCAGGCTAACGGGCGCGTGCCCGTCATAGCGGGCACGGGCAGCAACAGCACCCAGGAAGCCATATACATGACCAGGAAGGCGGCCGACGCGGGAGCAGACGCAACGCTGCAGGTATGCCCCTATTACAACAAGCCGATGCAGCATTCCCTGGTGCAGCACTTCACCACGATAGCGAACGAGGGTGGGCTTCCTGTTATTGTATACAACATACAGGGACGAACCGGGGTAAACATCGAGACCTCCACCCTACTCACGCTTGCCGACAACGACAACATCGTCGGTGTCAAGGAGGCATCGGGAAACTTCAATCAGATGCTTGACGTCGTGCGCAGCACCCCTAAGGGATTTTCCGTCCTTTCGGGCGATGACAATCTTGCCGTGCCGCTTACCATCATGGGGGGGCAGGGTGTCATATCCGTCCTGTCCAACTTCCTTCCAAAGGAGATATCCCAGATGATCAAGGCGGCCCTTGCGGGAAATGTGTCCGAGGCGCAGCGTTCGCACTACCATTACATGGATCTCATGAAGGCGATGTTTATCGAGACCAATCCCGCCCCGGTAAAGGCGGCCATGGCCATGATGGGGCTCATTACCGAAAAGTACCGGCTGCCCCTTTCCCCCATGACAACAGAGCATACGGACCAGCTCCAGCGCATCCTGAGCGCGTACCAGATAATCTAGGCCAACGGCGGGTGATAAGGTGTCGACACCATTGCATCTTGGTGGCATCAGCGCAGCGAAGCTTGTGGATGAGTACCAAAGCCCTCTTTACGTTTATGAGGAGGACGTCATCAGGCAGCGGTACACCGAGCTCCAAAACGCGATAGCCTATCCGAACACACGTATCCATTATGCGGCAAAGGCAAACAACAACCCCGCGGTACTCAGTCTGCTTCGTGAGCTTGGATCGGGCATCGATGCCACCAGCCCCGGGGAGATTTACCTTTCGCTCAAGGCGGGATTCGCACCGGAGGATATCATCTATACCGGTGTCAACTCTTCAGCCTCCGACCTTGCGTACTGCCATGAGCAGGGCGTGCAGGTCAACATAGGGTCCCTTGCGCTCCTCGAGCTGTGGGGGAAGCGGTATCCGGGGACAAAGGTAAGTGTCCGGGTAAATCCCGATGTGGGTGCGGGGCATCATGACCACACGATTACCGGGGGCCCAACATCGAAATTCGGTATCTACCACAGCAAGGTCCACGAAGTGCAGGAAATTGCAGACAGGTATGGTCTTGGCATTGTGGGCGTGCATTCGCATATCGGTTCTGGAATCCTCGAGACGGAATCGTTTCTCACGGCAATGGGCATCATACTCGACACGGCCAAGCACATCGGGGGGCTCGAGTTTATCGACATCGGTGGCGGAATCGGCATCCCCTACAACCCCGATGACAGCCCAGTGCCCCTTGCGGAGCTGGGGGCGGCCATATCAGGCTCCTTTTCGCAGTTTTGTTCCACGTACGGCGCGGACCTTGCGCTCAAGATCGAACCGGGGCGATTCCTGGTGGCCGAGGCCGGGACGCTTCTCACAGAGGTAACAAACCTGAAAAAGACCAATCGCTACCGATTTGTTGGGGTTGACACGGGATTCAACCATCTCGTGCGCCCGGTGCTGTATGGGTCATACCACCATATCCAAAATGCGACGAACCCTAGCGCCGTCGAGGGGATGTACCTTGTCGGGGGCAACCTCTGCGAGTCGGGCGACATCTTCACCCGTGACGAGCAGGGGCTGAGCGAGCGCAGGATCCCCTCGCCGCGCATTGGGGATATCCTTGCCATACGCGATGTGGGCGCATACGGGTACAGTATGGCATCAACGTACAACAGCAGGCTTCTCCCCGCGGAGGTAATGGTGCACGATGGCGCATCCCGGCTGACGCGGCGAAGGCAGGAGCTAAGCGACCTGGTGTGGGCTGACATATGAAGTTTACGAAGATGGAAGGGCTTGGGAACGACTACGTCTATGTCGATTTGTTTGAAGAGGCGCTTCCCGATATAGATCTTGCCGAGCTTGCACGGGCCGTATCCGACCGCCATTTCGGCATAGGGTCCGACGGCCTCGTCCTCATATCGCCCGCGAGGGGGGCGCACTGCAGGATGAGGATGTTTAACAGCGACGGGTCCGAAAGCGAGATGTGCGGCAATGCCGTGCGCTGTATCGCAAAGCTCATGTACGACAAGGGGCGCCACACCGGCGGCTCGGTCGCCATAGAAACTCTTGACGGCACCAAGGCATGCAAAATCTGCTTGCACACGGGCAGGCAGGCCGTCGTCGAGGTGCTTATGGGCGTACCGGTGTTCTCCGCCGAGGACATACCCGTTTGCGCCCCGGGCGCCGAGGCGGTGGACATGCCGCTCGATGTTGCAGGAACGACCTACCGTGTCACGTGCGTTTCCATGGGCAACCCCCATTGCGTTATCATCGCAGACGAGCTGAGCGATGAGCTTGTCCACGGCACCGGCTCCCTCGTCGAGGCGCATGGCGCATTTCCCCAGCGTACCAACGTGGAGTTTGTTAGGATTATTGACCCTCGGACCGTCTCCATGCGCGTTTGGGAGCGCGGGGCGGGGGAAACACTTGCCTGCGGCACGGGCGCCAGTGCGACGCTTGCGGCGTGTGTACGTATGGGCCTCACGGAGCGTGCTGTCACCATGCGGCTTTTGGGTGGCGATATGGATATATCGTGGCGTGACGACGGGCAGATATGCATCAGGGCACCGGCAACGACGGTGTTTACAGGAGAGATTGAGATATGAATGGCAGTATACGATTACAGGATATTGGAAGCTATGCGTTTGCGGATGTGGATAACATGGTCACGGCCCTTCGTGAAAAGGGCATCGAACCGATAGATTTCGGTGTCGGCGACCCCACCGACCCCACACCTGATGTGGTGCGCGCGGCGTGCCAGAAAGGCGTTGATGACCGGAAGCGGGCAGGATACCCCAGCTATACCGGCGCCATGGAGTACCGGCAGGCCATTGCTGAGTGGTCGGCATGGCGATTCGGAATCGATATCGACCCCCAGACCGAGATTACCAGCACGATCGGTGCCAAGGAGGCGGTGTTCCACCTGCCGCTCGCCTTTGTCAATCCGGGCGACTATACCATTGCACCGAATCCCTATTATCCCCCGTATGAGCGTGGCACGATGTTTGCGGGCGGTTTAACCTTTTTCCTGCCGCTCTCCGTGGAGCGCTCGTTTCAGCTGGACCTCTCGGCAATACCCGACGATGTACGAAAGAAGGCCCGTGTGCTGTGGCTCAACTACCCGTCGAACCCCACCGGTGCGCTCATGTCAAAGGGGCTTGTGCGGGAAGCCCTCGACTTTTCGGCTGACAACGATGTGCTCCTCGTTTCCGACGAGTGCTACAGTGAGATGTACTATGACACAAAGCCTCACTCGCTGCTTGAGTATGCGTATGAGAACGTGCTGGTCATCCAGTCGCTTTCAAAGCGGTCGAACATGACCAACTACCGCGTGGGATGGGCCATGGGGGACAAGGACGCGGTGGAGCTGTTCAGGAAGGTCAAGACCAACATCGACAGCGGAACGCCGTCGTTTGTCCAGGATGCCGCTATCGCTGCGCTGCGCGACGAGGCGCATGTCGCGGCGATGCGGGAAGGGTACCGGAGAAAGCGTGACGTAATGTGCGGTGCCCTTAAGGACATCGGTTATCCCGAAAGCGTGCCTGAGGCGACCTTCTATATCTGGCAGCGTGTCCCAGAGGAGCTGGGCGGCGTCGAGGTGGCAAAGCGGCTGCTTGATCCCTCCGTTGGCATTGTGACAACACCGGGGGCATGGATATCAAAGAATGTCGATGGAAATAATCCGGGTGACCAGTACATACGATTTGCACTGGTCCCGTCAGAAGAAAGCTGCCGCAAAGCGGCAAAGAAGATACGCAAGGCGGAATTCCTACGCCAGTAGGCGCGCCATGATGTCCGCAAATACATCTGGTATCTGCTTGTTGCCGTCGATGGTGACAAGCTTGCCCTGTTTTTCATAGTAGTCGATGAGCGGCTGTGTCTGCTTCTCGTACTGCTCGAGGCGATTGCTGATTACCTCCTTATTGTCGTCAGTACGCTGATAAAGAGAATCCCCGCACAGGTCGCATATGCCGTCCTTTTTCGGGTGCTTGGACTCGACGTGGTAGACGGCGCCGCATTTGCACGACCTCCGTCCCGAGAGCCGCTTGACTATCGACTCGCTGGAAACATCGATGTTGACGACGGCGTCGATGTCGAATCCCAGGTCTGCGCCTATTTCCGTGAGAGCCTCCGCCTGGGCTATGTTACGCGGAAAGCCGTCGAAGATAAATCCATCCTTGGTGTCATCCTCTTTGAGGCGCTCCCCGATAAGGTCCTTTATAAGGCAGTCTGGCACAAGCAGACCTGCGTCCATGAACTTCTTTGCCTCGATACCGAATGCCGTCTGATTCTTGACCGCCTTCCTGAGTATGTCCCCTGTGGAGATCTGCGGCACGCCAAGCTCGTCCTTAAGCATGGTGGCCTGCGTTCCCTTGCCGCCACCGGGCTTTCCCAATAGAATGATTCTCATGATGATACACCACAGTTAGAACGAAAAACGAGGAATTAAATACATTTCGGTATTATTTTGTGCATATGGAAAAAAGGAATTAATAAAAGAAAAAAGGGGATTATGCCAATTCCCCAAGCTGAGCCATCAATTCCATCGCCTGGCGCAGCGCACCGTTTGCAGCGATGGGATTGCCTAGTGTCATGGCCATCTGGACCTTTTCCTGAATGGATGCGAAAAGGGATTCCTGTTCTTCGGTCAACTCCTCGGGAAGCTGTGAAAGCACATCCTCCCAAAGCACAAGCGCAGCATCAAGCGTTGTGGCTACGAGCGGCTTGAAGGTAGCAGGCCCAGAAGGATTGAGCCCCGCTTCAACATCGGTGTACTCGTATGCCCCGATATCGTATGCGGCAAGCTGGGGACGGTCCGTTCCCCGTATGTCATCGGTCACTTCCCCATACATATGGGTTGACGTATCCTTTCCTCCATCGATAAGTGGCGAAACAGCCATGGGGCGGAAGTCATTTGAAAATGGGGATGCAAACATCGGGTCCTCAAACATGACATTTGTACCAAGGAGCGGCAGGATGTCATACCCCGAGGCTTCGAGCTGGTCATCGTTGAACACGCAGTACGACACACCAGGGAAATCACCCACATCATCATCATACGGATCTTCCATTAATTCGAATGAAAACGTATTTCCTGAGCTTGCGATATTTGTGACATAGAGTTCGGTAGATTCTATAGGCTCGTCCGCATCGCCGTCGTTATAGATGCCGAGGCCGTACACGTTGCCAAAGACGGAGCAGTTCGAGGCGGATACGACCCCATTGCCGTCATTATCGAGATATATCCCGTACTCGTTGCCGTATGACAGGGAGTTTGTCAAAAAACAGTTTGCGTCGTTATCGCCGTAGATGTCGAATCCAGCGTTTCCGTTGTCATATGCAACGCAAGAATCGGCTACAATGAGATATTCGGTACCCCCATCTACATCGATATCAAACCCCTCGTCCAAGTTATGTGCCGAAGAGCAGTTGGAAAAAGAAATCGTCCCTTGGGCCTCACCACGTACATCGATATCAAATCCTTGATCCCCATTGCCAGTTGCCTCACAGTTCGTGAAGGTGACAGAAGCATCATCCTCACGTACATCGATATCAAATCCTTGATCCCCATTGCCAGTTGCCTCACAGTTCGTGAAGGTGACAGAAGCATCATCCTCACGTACATCGATATCAAATCCTTGATCCCCATTGCCAGTTGCCTCACAGTTCGTGAAGGTGACAGAAGCATCATCCTCACGTACATCGATATCAAACCCCTCATCCCCATTGCCAGTTGCCACACAGTTCGTGAAGGTGACAGAAGCATCATCCTCACGTACATCGATATCAAACCCCTCATCCCCATTGCCAGTTGCCACACAGTTCGTGAAGGTGACTGAAGCATCATCCTCATATACATTGATTTCAAACCCATCATCCTCATTGCCAGTTGCATCACAGTTCGTGAAGGTGACAGAAGCGGTGAATCCACCATCCTCCAGGTTGATGTCAAACCCCTCATCCTTATTGCCAGTTGCCACACAGTTCGTGAAGGTGACAACAGCATCGTCCACATATGTAGAATAATAAAACCCGTCACCTACGCCACGCACAACGCAGTTTGTGAAAGTTGTTTGCAGGCATTTCCCTCCCTCGATGCCTTCATTATTGTAATTCTGGACAGTCAGGTCGGTGATTACCATCTTATCTATGGTTGTAATAGAATAATTGTTACGGCCCAACAAAAAGTCACCATTCTGGTCTGCCACATTGGAACCATCGATGATCGTAAGGCCACTGCCGGCACCGTGGACCTCGAGGGAGCGGTCGCCAAAGTCGAGGACTACCGTGGGATAATACGTTCCTGCGGCGATGAGTATGGTGTCACCGTCAAGCGCGGTTGCAAAGGCATCCTCAAGCTCCTGGGTTGTAGACACCTCGATGGTGTCTGCAGCCACGGGAGATATGACACTAAAAAATGAGCATAACAATGCAAATGATATGAACAGTACGGATATTGTATGTTT
>CAYSZY010000073.1:0-7539 GCA_964435645.1 uncultured Thermococci archaeon
ATCCTTGAAGCCCTGCCCGAAAGGAACAACAGTAAATCCAAGATTCTCAAGATTTTGTGTCACCACATCGCCAACGGCGATTATGGGTGCGTCACCAAGCGATAGGGCGAGGATCTCATATGGTTGGGGGATTTCCCCCTGTATGAGAATGCCCAGAGGCTGACGCACCAGCAGCTCCACCTCAGGAGTAAGCCTCATGTGCATTACCGTACTTTGAGTGCATATTTGCCTACAGAGGTATAGCCTGTCTTTTTTGCGATAATGGAGTTTTCAGGGTCGATGATGATAAGAAGGCTTCCCCAGTCCGTTGAACCGGTGGCCTTCTTACAGTAGAAGCATTTCTCCTCTGCCATGACCCTTCTGCACTCCTTGCAAGCGTATTTCACTTAAGCGCCCTCCATTTCCTCTTTTTTATCATCCGATATCCATTCGAGCTTCCCCAAGCCGGGCTGGCGCATGGTCAATCCAATCTTGGTCACGTCTGACTTCGAGCTCAGCGTGATGATGCGCGCCTTAGCAAGGTCCTTTTCCTTGAGAATATTCTTAGACTCCTTGCCTGAGAGAATCCGGTTCTTCTTGTCGAAGTTGATGAAGTCGTTTGTTATCTGGGAGACGTGGACAAGCCCATCCATAGGGCCGAGGCGCATGAATGCGCCGAATTCCAATATTTCCACAATCTCACCCTGCACGACCTCGAAGATCTTCGGCATGTAGACCAGCATCTCGAAGTTGATGTCGTGGTATGCCGCCCCGTCCCCGGGTATAACGCGGCCGACCCCGACATTGGTGACATCGGTGACCACAAGTAGATAGCCCACATCGGCATCCCACTTGCATTCGTACTTGTTGCGAAGGATGCCCAAGATGGAGGGCTTAAGGTCCTTGTTGAATTCCTTGGGGGGAACTCGTACCGTATCGTTTATGGTGATTAGCTTGTACATGCTGTGTCATCCTCTTTAGATGAATATCGGTGCGAAGGTCAAGGAGACCAATGACATCACGTTGATGAGGATATTCATTGAGGGGCCAGAGGTGTCCTTGAACGGGTCGCCAACGGTGTCGCCTATGACGGCGTTTGCGTGCACCTGCGTACCCTTACCCCCAAATGCGCCTGATTCTATATATTTTTTCGCATTGTCCCATGCCCCACCGGAGTTTGACATCATGATTGCGAGCATGAATCCGGAGATAAGCGCGCCGAGAAGCATCCCCCCAAGGGCCTCAGGCCCGAGAAGTATGCCCACGGCAATAGGGGCTGCAACGGTGATGACACCAGGGGCGATCATCTTCTTGAGTGCTGACTTCGTGGAGATGTCGACGCAGCGCTCGTAGTCAGGCTCTGCCGTACCTTCCATGATGCCCTCTATCTCGTCGAACTGGCGCCTGACCTCGTTGACGATGTCAAAGGCAGCCTCGCCCACCGCTTTCATGGAAAGCGACGAGAAGAGGTATGGAAGCATACCGCCGATGTAGAGCCCGATGATGACTATTGGCTCAGTAAGATTGATGACGGACAAATTCACCACTTTTGCGTATGACGCGGTAAGCATCAGCGCGGAGAGCGATGCTGCGCAGATAGCAAATCCCTTTCCCATCGCCGCCGTTGTGTTTCCGGCGGAGTCAAGCGCATCTGTGCGCTTTCGGACCTCAGGCTCAAGCGCGCACATCTCTGCGATGCCGCCGGCGTTGTCGGCGACAGGCCCGTACGCGTCAACGGCTAGGGTCATGCCGATGATTGAAAGCATCCCCACGGCGGCCATGGCGATTCCGAATAGGTCTGAAAGCGTATAGGTGATGTAGATGGCTGCTGTGACAACGAGCACAGTGAGTGCAGTCGACTGCAGGCCTATGCCAAGCCCAGCTATGATGTTCGTTGCTGCACCGGTCTTTGACGACTCGGCTACAGACTTCACGGGGCCATAGGCCTCACTGGTGTAATACTGCGAGATCTCACCGATGATGGTACCTGCCAAAAGGCCCGTTATCATGGAAAAGAAGACGTTGATGTCGCCGACGACGCTTTCAACGATAAAGTACGCCCCCACCGCCATGATGATGCTGGTAACGATGATTCCTTTCATAAAAGCGGTGTGCGGGCTTGCCTGGTCGTTTGGCAGTCGGACAAAGAATGAACCGACAACCGCCGCAAGGACCCCCATACCTGCGATTGCCAACGGAAGGCCGGAGGCGGACTCGCCGAGGGTAAGGTACCCGATAGTGATTCCCGCAATGATTGAGCCACAGTATGACTCGAAAAGGTCTGCACCCATACCGGCGACGTCTCCGACGTTGTCACCGACGTTGTCGGCGATGACAGCGGGATTCCGGGGATCGTCCTCGGGGATGTTTTTCTCGATTTTCCCCACAAGGTCGGCGCCGACGTCCGCGGCCTTGGTAAAGATACCGCCGCCGACACGGGCAAAGAGCGCGATTGAGCTTGCACCGAGACCGAATCCATGGAGGATCGCGTGATCAGGGAATACGTAGTATAAGAGTGAAATGCCAAGCAGGCCGAGGCCAGCAACGCTCATTCCCATAACGGTGCCGCTTGAAAATGCGACGCGAAGGGCGTTGTTGAGGCTTGACCGTGCCGCCTGGGTAGTGCGCACGTTGGCGCGGGTAGCAACGTTCATGCCGATAAATCCGGCTACCCCGGAGCACAGGGCCCCGAGGGCAAATGCAAGACCAGATTCAAGCGGGTGTTCGGGCAATACTGCCACAAGTATGACAAATACTATAGCTGCAAAAACGATAAGTGTTGTGTATTGGCGCCTGAGATATACCGATGCTCCGCGTTGGATAAGCTTAGAAATCCGAACCATCTGTTCGGTGCCGGTATCCATCTTATTGATACGCGTTACAAGGTACATCGCAAAGAGCAAAGCGATTGCCCCGCCAATGATTCCTAGTGTCCACAACTCCATAATTATTCCTCCTTATATTAGATTTTTGAGACTTTATATTAGTCAATTTAAATGTTTTGGTGCACGCCGTCCACTGCAAAATAGGATTTGTTGCGAATGTAAATTACGGGGACGCGGTAAGACCGCAACACCTTACGCAGGGCGCGGTCGTTGGTGGCGACTATATGCAAGCTCCCCCTCGTAAACTCGATGAGGCTGCGGTCCACAGGACCGGTAAGGGGAAGCGAGTCAAACAATCGCACCAGTGAGCACGACAGGCGGCGGGCGCGCTCGTCGGCGCCGGTAAGCACAAGGGAAGCAAGCTCCCCACGGACGTTGTCAGGGACAACAACGCGGTGGCGGAAAGAGACGATTTCCTTAATATGGTCAAGAGAGATGCCGAACTTCGCGGCACTCATGACAAAATTAGTATCAAGGAGGACCAGGACCTCATCACTCGGTGATGATACCATAGCCAATCAGTCTCCACCTGCCGCCTATACGGCGGGATATGGCCACGCGGTCGCCCACGCTGCTACAGATGGGGAGCTTGAGGTTGAGCCTTGTCACCTTTCCCGGTGCAGCCACGACACCGATGGTCTTTCCCGTGCCAACATTGAGCATGAGCGGCTCGCCTTTCTTGACGTCCGTGACCTTGGTCTCCTCCTCAGACCCAACAGCGCGTTCAAGAAGATGGATCTCAAGGAGCACCGTCTCCCACACGGGAGGGAGCGTTCCGGGGTCGCCGACAACACACCCGCCCAGCGAGTCCGACTTCGTGACAGAAGGGTCAAGCTCTGTGCCGATTGCCAAAAGGCCCCCGGGAAGCGCAGTCTCGAGCTTTATCAAGCCTGTTGAAAGCGACGCTATCTTGGTGACCAGCGGCTTGAACTGTATGACGCCCTGCTCCTTTACCATGAGCCCGGGGAGCACTTCGATGTCTTGGCCCACTGTAAGCGTTCCCTGGGTAAGCGTTCCGCCGAGGACGCCGCCCACGAGCTTTTCAGGGGGCGAGCCCGGCTTGTTGATGTCAAATGAACGGGCCACATGCATGTGCGCCACGCCCTCAAGGTCGTGTTTCGGGGTTGGGATGAAATCCTCTATTGCCTTGACAAGCACGTCTATGTTAACCACATGCTGCGCAGATATCGGGATAATGGGGGCGGCTTCGGCAACGGTCCCCGCAGTAAACTCTCGTATCTGCCTGTAATTCTCAATCGCCTCCTCGCGGGTGACGAGCTCTATCTTGTTTTGTGCGATGACGATGTTTTTTACGCCGATGATGTCAAGGGCCATGAGGTGCTCCCGCGTCTGGGGTTGGGGGCACTTCTCGTTTGCCGCAACGACAAGCACAGCGCCGTTCATCAGCGCCGCACCGGAAAGCATCGTAGCCATGAGGGTCTCGTGGCCAGGGGCATCCACAAAGGAAACCTTGCGAAGCACCTCCGTCCCAGTGCCACACAGGTTGCAGACATCGCTCGTTGTGTAGCACTGGGGCTCGTCGCACTTGGGGCAGCGACGGAAAACCGTGTCTGCGTAACCCAATCGGATGGTAATTCCCCGCTTCATCTCTTCGGAATGGCTATCGGTCCAGATACCGGAAAGCGCCCTGGTAAGGGTGGTCTTCCCGTGGTCCACGTGCCCGATCATCCCAATGTTGATTTCTGCCTGCTCTGTTGATGCCATAGCCGTTCACCCGGATTACTCCGCCTGTTCTTCGGCTTCTTCGTCAACGTCATCCTCAGCTGATGATACCTCTTTAACAGGGGCTTCCTCTGCCGGTGCCGCCTTGGGGGCTGGCTCCTCTGCAGGGGCCTCCTCTGCCGGTGCCTCTTCCTTCGGTGAAGCGAGCACCTTGGTGTTTATCTGAATAATTTCCTCTGAGATGGTATCTGAGCGTACACGCTTCTTCTTTCGGACGCCCTCGTCCTTGGGATTATACCCAATGCCACCTGCCAAAAGAAGCTTCATTCGGCGGGAACCGTATACTCCCTTCTTCATGGGAAATCCGTCCTTGTCGGAGCCACCCGTTATCCGGAGGGTGCCCTCCAAGCCCACAAGGGTACCGTCGAACGAATCGCCAATCTTGTATCCGATAAACTTCTCGGCTTCCCCCCCTTTGAGCTCTTTTTGTTCTGACTTTCCGTCAGCATATGAAACAACTACCTTAACTTCCATTTACACACCTGCAAATATGTCCTTTTTCTTTAATTTAGATAAAAATGATACGATCTCTTCCTCTTCCGCGGGCAGCTTGATGCCCTTAAGGCGGTCAATGTTTGATTTAGGCATATCAATATATAAAATTTCGCCTTCATGAAGCTGCCGCCCCACAATGGGGCCTTCTATCGACATGGCCACCTGCTGCCCCTTCTTCGCCACCTTGAGAAAATCGTTCTTCTCCTTGAGCGCCTTTATCCTGCCGACCTTCACACCGTCCTCGTTGATGATGTCAAACCGCGGCATTACGCTGCCCGCAAGGACCTCGATGCCCACGATGGCGGGCTTTGCGTTCCGAAACACCATCTTCGGGAGAAACTGGAACTTTCCGGGCATGATGACGCCCATCTTCTTTCGCTCTTCCTCCTCACGCTTCTTTTCGGAGATATAGTCCTCATAGTCCTCGATAAGCTTGTAGATGATGTTTGAACGCAGGAGCGGAATGTTCGCCTGCTTTGCCATCTCCTCGACCTCTTCGATTACCCCGACGTTGAACGCCAGAATCGCTGCATCGAGCACGTTGCTCTCAGCGACGGACATGGACTCCACGATGTCGCGCTTCTGCACGTCGCCGATGTCCGCGTTGCGGATGTTGATCTCCTGGTGGCGCAGCATGCCCACGATGGCCTCAAGGCTCCCCAGGGTGTCTGCCTTTACGATGATTCCCGTGGTGTCGCGGCTTATCCTGAATCGGGAGATCTCCTCTCGCACCGCGCGCTTGACCTCATCGACGTTTTCCTGGGACGCCACAAGCAGCGGCGAGCCAGACAGCACCTCGTCAAGCCCCGGGGCGGCAATCTTGATGCCAGCGGCGCTGGAAACGCTGTGCACGGTGTCGAACTTGTACCGCGGATCGCGTATCTCATCAAGCGGTTTTGGTTTGAGCAGTGCGCGCACCTTGGCCGTGACAACCTCGTTTCGGGCGCCGACGACGATGATGTCGCCCGTGTGGAGCGTGCCGTCGTAGACGATAACATCAAGGGTCATACCAAATCCCAGAGTCTCCTTTACCTCAAGCACCGTGGCCTTCGCCGGGCCGTCGACGTCGATGTCGAGCTTCTTTTCCAAAAATTTCTGGGAAAGGCCTGAAATAAGCATCATGACCTCGGGGATACCCACGCCGCGCTTGGCTGACACGGGAACAAGGGCGATTGACTTGGTGAAGTCCTTTACCTTGTCAAAACGGTCTGCCTCGAATCCCTGTTCGTAGAACGTGCCGATAAACTCCCACATCTTGTTGTCGATGGCCTGCTTGACACGGTCGGTCTGCTGTGCAAGCGTCTTGAGATACGTGCCTGGACCTGAATCCTTCCACCCCTGGATGCGGTCCACTTTGTTGAGGACCACGATAAAGGGGGTCTTGTACTGCTTGAGAATATTAATCGACTCGAGGGTCTGCGGCTGCATCCCCTCGTTGATGTCGACGATGAGAACGGCGATGTCGGCCAGGCTCCCGCCGCGCGAGCGCAGCGATGTGAAGGCCTCGTGGCCGGGGGTGTCGATAAAAAGAAGCCCCGGTATGGTAAGCTTCATGTTGGCGAGAAGCGGCCCGCATACCTCCTTGATTATTTCAAGGGGTATCTCGGTGGCGCCGATATGCTGAGTGATGCCACCAGCCTCGCGGCTCGCAACCTTGGAACCGCGTATCTGGTCCAAGAGTGTTGTCTTTCCGTGGTCCACATGGCCAAGGACAGCTACGATGGGTTGGCGTATCACTGCAATCACATCCGGTCAGAGCTGCCTGCTCTCGTCGTATGCGAACAGCTCTTCAGGCGTAAAGTACAACGCAATCTCCCGCGCCGCGGACTCTGGTGAGTCGGATGCGTGGATGGTGTTGTAGATGTTGTCGCCCTTGATATAGCCGAAGTCGCCCCTGATGGTTCCGGGCTCTGACTTGAGGGGATTTGTGGCCCCTGCAAGCCGTCGCGTCGTCGCGATGGCGTCCTCGCCCTCGACAACGGCAACGAGCACGGGGCTCATGCCTATGTAGTCAACAAGCGAGTTGAAAAACGGCTTTCCGATATGTTCCTCGTAGTGCATGTTCGCAATCTCTGGGGTGATGCGCAGCAGCTTTGCTGCCACGAATCGATATCCCTTCTGCTCGAATCTGGTCATGACCTCGCCCATCTTGCCGCGAAGCACGGCGTCAGGCTTAAGGATAATGAGTGTCTGTTCCGGCATTGGAGCGCCCCCTTACTGCTTCATGCGCTGTTCCTTTTCCTGGCGGTATCGCTCCGTCCAGGTGGTGGTACGCGGCTTTCGCTTGAGCTCCACCATGTTCTTTTCGCATTTCTTTGAGCAGAAATTGTAGATGGTGCCGTCCTTCCGAACATACATTGTGCCGGTCCCCGGCTCTATCTGCTCTCCGCAAAACGTGCAAAATACTCTCTTTGGCATTGGTATCACCTGGGTGTTC
>CAYSZY010000074.1:0-7477 GCA_964435645.1 uncultured Thermococci archaeon
TCCATAAGCCCCCCATTGATGGGGTATCCCTCATCATCATACGTATCGGCGTATGGTATGGACGTAACAGACATCTTTCTGATGTTTTCTGGAGACAACACGCCGAAGGTAATCTCCTTAATCTTCTTCGGTGGCCCAAATATCATAATCTCTTCTTCATTCATAGCTATCACGCCCTATCCTCCAATGTCAATTTCGGCCAGATAAGCATTGACTCCAGCTCCTGTATAAGAAGCTTGAAGGCATATGAGACTTCCACGACATGGATGTCCACGTCTTCCCCACAGATGGCACATTGCTTCTTGCTGCGGATCTTGTCGTACATGGCGAGATTTCCGCATTTACTGCATACAAGGACGTTGTATTTGTCTGATGACTCCAGGAGACGCTCCTGGAGCAGCATGGCTGCGCCGTGGCCAACGAGGCAATCACGCTCCATCTCACCGAATCGAAGACCGCCTTCACGCGCCTTGCCCTCCGTGGGTTGGCGTGTAAGCATCTGCCTAGGTCCGCGGGAACGCGCATGCATCTTGTCCGCCACCATATGGTGGAGCTTCTGGTAGTAAGCAACGCCCATGAAAATATCTGCTTCCATCATCTCGCCGGTGATGCCATTGTAGAGCACCTCCTTGCCGGAATGCTTGAATCCGTTGTCGGTAAGCAGCGCACGAAGGTCTTTTTCATCCTCATTGTCAAATGCGGTGGAGTTGATGCGACGCCCTTCGAGGGACCCCACTTTCCCGCCAATCATTTCGAGTATCTGACCAACGGTCTTACGTGACGGTATGGCATGCGGATTGATGATAAGGTCGGGGGATATGCCCGCCTCATTAAACGGCATGTCCTCGGAAGGCGTAATGATGCCGATGACTCCTTTCTGACCGTGCCGCGAGGCAAACTTGTCCCCAAGCTCGGGGACACGCTGATTGCGCATCTTGATTTTCGCAAGCTTGTTTCCGTCCTGGGTATCGGAAAGGATGACCATGTCGATGGTCCCTTCCTCGCCCGGGCGGACAGCGATGGAGGTCTCTCCGCGCCCAGCCATGTCTATGCCAAACTCATCGAGCTCCTGCAGGAATCTCGGGGGGCTTGTCCTTCCGATGATGACATTGCTGCCACCGACCTCAGACTCAGGCCGGATGATACCATCCTCATCGAGGAAATCGTACGCCTCCGTGCCCCTAAATCCCCTGATTCCCTGGTCTGGCACCTCGAACTTGTCAACCTGGCCGCCAGGGTACCTGCGCTCCTCGGTGGAGTACGTCCTGAAAAAGGTCGTCCTGCCGAGACCACGCTCGATTGAGCCCTTGTTGATGATAAGGGCGTCCTCAATGTTATATCCATAATATGAAAGGATTGCCACGACAAAGTTCTGCCCTGCCGGCCGCCTATCGAACTTGACGGCGTCAAGCACACGGGTGCTTACCAGCGGGATCTGGGGGTAATGCATGAGGTGCTCACGCGTCTCAACACCCCACCTGAAGTTCGCCGATGCGAATCCCAGCGCCTGTTTTGCCATTCCAGCGCCATATGAGACACGCGGTGCCGCATTGTGCTCGGGGAACGGAACGATGCTTGCTGCAATGCCGAGGATGGCGCCGACATAAATCTCAACGTGCGTGTGCTCAGGGGTGATATCCTCCGCCATGATGGCAACAAGAGCGTTTTCTTCCTCCTCTGCATCCAGGAACTCGACAATGCCTTGATCCTCAAGATCCTTCCAGTTCATGTCCCTGTCCTTAATGCGCTGGATCATACCCTGCGTAAGGAGTGACTTCCCGTCGACAACGATGGCAAGCGGTCTGCGGGCACGCCCGCCGTCGCAGTTGATCTGCACCTCTTTTGTCGGTGCATAATGGGCAATGTTAAGCTGGTAGGATATGTATCCGCGACGCCGCTCGGCGCGAATCTTTTCGGCAAGCTTGGCACCGTCGTCGTGGGCGCCGATAAGATTGCCGTTCAGATACACATACGCCATGGCACCGGAGTCCCCGAAATCCTCTATATCCCTGACACCCATTGTGGATTTGAGAATCTCCTGTATCTCCTTCTCGTTGGTCGAGACGGAGACGGCGCTCATAAGAGCCATGTTCTTCACGAGACCACAGTTGGGGCCTTCCGGCGTCTCGCTTGGGCATATCCTTCCCCAGTGCGTCGGGTGGAGGTCACGGGCCTCGAAGTGGGACTGGCTCCGGGAGAGCGGTGAAACGACCCTTCTGAGGTGGGAGAGGCGCGACATGAAATTGACGGAGTCCATAAGCTGCGACACGCCGGTCCTTCCGCCGGGCCAACTTCCTGTCGCAATGGCATGCCGGACACGCTCGGTGAGCACGTCGGACCGCACGGACTTGCGGATAAAGTCGCTCTGCTTAGAGGCATCATACCTGCCACGCGCGTAGGTGCGCTCAAGCTGGTACTTGATATCGCGGGTCAATTGGATAAATGATAATCTGAAAAGATTTTTGAGCAGTTCGCCGGCAAGTTTCCACCGCTTGTTCGTGTAGTGGTCCTTGTCGTCCGCCTCACGCTTTCCCTGCGAGAGCTCGAGTACACGCTCTGCCATGATTCCCATGTAGAACGCCTTTCTCTTGCGGTCATCCTTCTCCGTACCGATATGTGGAAGCAGGTACCGGTCTATGGAGTCCTCTGCGCGCTTAAGGCGGTATTCCTGAAGCTGCCCTATGGCAACTTTCTTTCCGATGACGTCGAGCGCTTCCTCCCCGCACGATATGTCGATGAAGTTCTCAATGTTGTCGATAAGCTCTTTCTGGATTTCAGGGTCGTGGGAGATAGACATGACAATCTCCTGGTCGGACTTGATGCCGAGCGCCTTCATGAGCACTACAAACGGTATTTTTCCAGGGACGGAGGGAAATGAAACCTCAAGCAGGCCGTCGCGCTTTCGCTCTATTTTTACGAGGGAACGGAAACCCTGTCGTGTAGAGAACACTTTTGCGACACTCGACTCGGTCCGGTCGTCGTGCTCGACAAGAATCCTGTTGGGTGCGAGGTCCTCAATGGCGACGATGACCTTCTCGGTGCCGTTGACGATAAAGTACCCTCCGGGGTCGTTTGGGTCCTCACCGAGATTAATAAGCTCATCATCGTCCTTTTTTGAGAGTGTGCAGGAAACGGCCTTGAGCATAACGGGCAGGTCGCCGATGAGCACATCCGCGGGTTCGCTCAACTCGCCATCGGGCGATTCTGCACACATTTCCAGGTAGATTGGCACAGAATACGTTAACCCCCTCAATCTACATTCCGAGGGGTACAGTACACGCTTTGAACCGTCGGCTTCCTTGATGACCGGTGTACCGTAACTTATCTTTCCCAGTTTAACGTTGAACTCTTCGAAATCAGTCTCAATGACATCTATTTCAGTGATAATCTCCTGCAAACCCCGGGTTATAAAATCATTGTAGGAATCCAAATGCTGACGCACGAATCCCTTTTCTTCAAAAAATGAATTGATGACTGGCCATGTTTCCATTTAATCTACCTCTCTCATTCTATCACATAGCGATAGTAGATTCCATCCCCTGCGGGGGAATTTGAGCGAATAATCTTGATGATCATTCCCTTAAGGGGGGTGTTTAACTGTTCTTCAAGCTTTTTGATAACGGGATCGCTTGTTTTTATTAACGGAAGGTTATTACGGGTAATTTCATATTTTTGTAAAAAAGCCTCTTCTTCTTCAGGGCTGAGCACAATGTGCTCAGGCACCAAATTATTCTCAAGAATATTAACCTCATTCATAACTATTCACACCCACCCTACTGCTCTTGTTGTTTCGATAATAATTAGGAAGCGGGCCCGACGGGGTTTGAACCCGCGACCACCTGGTTAAAAGCCAGATGCTCTTCCAGACTGAGCTACAGGCCCAAATATATATGTTTCCAATAATAGTGACTCCCTCGTGGCCAGTACATGATTGAACCGAATGATAAAAACGTTCAAAAATCATGGGTCCCAAGTTCTCCACAATCTATGCCATCACCTTTTCTCTCGTTAGTTGGCGCCCGGGCCGGGATTCGGACCCGAGTCACAGGAGTGACAGTCCTGTATGATAGACCGGACTACACTACCCGGGCATGCAACAACATAAGTGGTCGGCAGCGTCAAGGGGTTCCCACCAAGGGCAGTACCACCCAAATCGCAAGGAGACTTTACTGCTGGGATCGGGACGAGACCAGGTGTGGCCCTCCTGCTGTGACCGCCGTACCGGAATGTGTGTTATCACAGCCCTTTTTAAACTTTTCGGTACTCTTGAAAGTAGTTATAGAATTAAGCATATATTTTGAGGTTAAAAGCGAAATGAAGTACAATTGTCATTTATAAAATTTTCTATCAAATGCATATTTTCGTTGGGTAATGGCGAAAAAAGAACGGAGAAAAATGCGTTGCCGCGCCTCTTTGTTTTCATGTCTCCACACTGGTTCGTCAATGACTGGCACCTCGGGGCCGATCTCCCTTAGGATACATAACCGGTCACGTGGGATCCTGAACCGACAAGACAGTCTATAGTGCCGTATGATGCCTGTTTGAGCTCGGGCGAATCGCTGTCCGGCTTAGGCAAGTAGTACAATCCCATCACTCGCAGGTATCGATAGAGGCCACCTGATAAAATGCAGGCGTGCCGAGCGCGCCGGTAAGCGGATCCATGTCCGGGCCTTCCCATCACTTTCGTGGGATAAAAGACATGTAGCCCGTCCGCCCCACCAAACAAATACGTGCATGACCCCCATTAAAAAAATGTTTTCAATAAACAAATACGTTGATAATATCTTTATAACAATCTATTACTTGTATAAAAAAGGTGGACCAACACCCCTAATAGCGAACCATTAGGTTTCATGGTGATTGTGCAGTACATCCACCATTCCGTTTCAGGTGCTGGCCCTTGAGGCTACTTCCTGCCAATTCCCTTTCGGGTCCGTGCAGTTTAGGATGTGGTATTGTATCAGTATAGTACTGAACAAATGCCAGTGACCCATAAAGTCCACATGATCGCCGCTTCACGCTCGGTGCCGCACATCTCTTGCGAAATGCCAGTCGTGTCGTGTCACTCCCATATGTTGCCTCGTATATTCATTATGCATCAGGGGTATAAATAGGTATCTTGACACAAAATAGGGATATATGAAAAAGAAAAAATTCTTTTAACCATGAAAATGATAAAAATGGCCATGTCCGTACATCTTACCCCCTTCTGCCGCACGTGTATACGCCATCAGCGGAATCACGGCACGGTAACGGCATATCACACCTCAGCCGGTGTGCTATGGCAAAGTGCCATGTCCGCACGCTCAGGCGGACCGTATGAAAAGAGCACGCTACCCTACTTTGATGGTCATCTCAAAAGTGCTTGCCACATCGCCCGCATCCCACGGGCGCACATAGGCTGCGGATACGGTGTAGATGCCAGGTGACTTGGCCTTGATCGCCCAGGTGTGCACGCCGCCCCCGCCGATTATCATTCCCGACGAGTCGTTGGGCATATACGAGTCGCCTACGACAAGCAATCCATCCCCTGCTTCGAGGGACCATTCGTATCCCGTTGTTGGATTCTCCGGGAGGTCAAGATATAGGGTTTCATTGACGGACAGGAGCATCACGGTGCCATTGCAGCTCTGCCCACAGGAATGTATTCTGCAGTTGAGCCGAAGGGCACGGTCAAGCTTATCCATAAATTCGGCTGCCATGGTAAGCTGGCCCGACGCGTAGATGGGGTTAGTGAGCTGCGCGGCGTTTGCCATATGGCCCTGGATCTGCGCTATGAGCGCGGCCGCGCCGTCCGCAGGCTCGTCCGGAAGCATGCTTTGGATCTCCTCCCACAGGGATAGTACAGACTGGAGCTGCGTTCGCGCAAGAGGCTGGATGACCACCGGTGAGAATGGCACGCCGGCAAGCTCGTATGCGCCCATGTCGTACGCCAAGCGCTGCGGCCTCCGTACGCCGAGGATATCGTCGGTGACACCGCCGTATTCCTCCGCGCTCGTGTCAGCCCCCGCGTCGATGCAGGTTGAAGCCGAACGAAGCGAGACGTCCGTCGGCGCGTTCACGAAGAGCGGGTCGGCGTCGATGTTGCCCACGCCAGGGTAGCCGCCGCCGACGTTGGAGTATGTGATGAGTGCGTAGTCATCATACGTATCGATGACGTCGTTCGGACCGTCTCCGCAGAAGTTTCCCCAGATGATGCAGTTGGTAACGGTCGAGGTGCAATCGGTGTTGAACTTCACGCCGCCACCGTTGGCGCCGTCATATAGTCCCCCTCTGCTGTAGTAGGGCACGCTGTTCTGCGTGAAGGTGCAATTGGTGATGACGGGTGTGGCGGAGTAGCTGTTGTCCATGCCCCCCCCGCCAGCGCTTGTCATGGCTTCGGCCTGGCCGTCGGCGTTCCCATTGTTTGAGTAGGGTTCCCCGATGACCGTGTTACCCACAAAGACGCAGTTGGTGACCGTTGGCGAAGAATTGATATAGTTCCTCATGCCGCCGCCGCCATATCTGGCATCGTTTCCAAGGAATGTGCAGTGGGAGATAGTCGGCGTACTGGCATCGTCGTTGTGCATACCGCCACCGTAGTTGGAAAAGTTCTCAATGAAGGTGCAGTCGGTGACCTCTGGCGCCGATTCGCCGGCGTTCATCATGCCGCCGCCGTTGAAAGCTTCGTTGTCCTCAAACGTGCAGCCTGTCACCACAGGGCTGGCATCGTAGTTGTACATGCCGCCGCCCCTATAGGCAAAGTTCTCAATGAAGGTGCAGTCGGTGGCCACAGGATTGGTACCGTAGTTGGCCATGCCACCACCGATAGCGGCATCGTTTCCAAGAAAGGTGCAGTCGGTAGCCACAGGATTGGCACCGTTGTTGTACATGCCCCCTCCTACTGTGGCATCGTTTCCAAGAAAGGTGCAGTGAGAGATGGTCGGCGTACTGGCACCGTTGTTGTACATGCCGCCGCCGTACCAATTACAACTGTTTTCCTCAAACGTGCAGCCTGTCACCACAGGGCTGGTACCGTTGTTGTACATGCCGCCACCGTGATTTAAGGCAACGTTTTTGTTAAACGTGCAGCCTGTCACCGTGACGGTAGCCGCCCCATGATTGCACATACCGCCGCCGAAGCTGGAAGCTTCGTTGTCCTCAAACGTGCAGTCACACACAGCAAGATTGGCATTGCTGCTGCAGATTCCGCCGCCCCAGTGAGTACTTGCGACAGTATATCCATGAGTAATAGTGAATCCCTCGATGGTAACGACACTGTCACCGGTTTCGATGATGCGGATGACCGTGTCAGTTCTGCTGCCGTCAAGGAAGGTAACGCCCTCTCCCGCACCCAAAAGTGTAAATGACTTAGCGGGATTAAGGATGAAAAGATTTATGATATACGTCCCGGCAGCGAAGTGGACGGTCCCGCCGTTGGCAGCGGCGAAGTCCACCGCGGCCTGGATGTCGTCACCCGGCGACACGTTCTGGTCCG
>CAYSZY010000075.1:0-7477 GCA_964435645.1 uncultured Thermococci archaeon
CCTGGCGTATCACATCCTCATGTGATAAAAGTTTTCCCTCCAAGCGAACGTTTTGATGAAATTGTAAAATATTTACATATAAATTTAATTTATAGCATTTAAAGGTTTTTATTTATGGCTATTCGTAAAATCATTGATTTTCAGACCTTCGTATTTAAAAATCTTTTGTTTTGTACACTTTCATGCCGCTAGTTTCTATCTCATCACGATATGCGCTTCTGCCGGGCGTTCCTTTCCAGTCCATGATAACTGCATCTGTGGGGCCGTTTTTCCCTATTGCCTCCATCAGCATCGATGGGCCCAGGGGAAATGCATATTTTGGTATGATGTGCCCTATTGCCCATTCTGTCCCAAGCATGATGCCCGATAGCTTCTGGGAATAATGCCCTCCCCCTATTCCCACAGCACAGGGTGACGTGGATGCCTTGTACGAAAGGGCGTCATGTGCTGCCTTTGCAACGGCATACCCTGCGCGGGGGTCCACCCATTGGGCATGGTGGCTCCCAATCTCCATAAATGTTGTGGGTACCGCTGTGATGGGGCCATGGTGCGTTGCCTCCATGGACACCTCGTGGGTAAGTGAGGCTTCGTCGCGCTCTTTTTTCATGGTGCACAGGGCAATTTTTTGGGCACGGGGGTTCGATGGGCAGAGGGTGCCGACAACCCCGCCAAAGTCCGCTGTATGGAAGTTGCCTGGCGTATGGGTGGTCAGCGTAGGGACTCCCTCCTTGGAAACGTGCCTCGTAATGAAGAAAATTGCTTCCGTCCCCTCATATGCCTTTTCAAGATAGTCTGCGTATATGGTGCGTTCGTCAATAAGTGTGAGTACCGCATCGTAGTGTGCATGCACATAAATCTGGCCATCACGCTCGAAGGGGAAGTGCTCGACGAGTTTTTCAGCTATGTTAATGCCTGCGGGGTCTTTTTTTGATGCGGCAATAAGTATCATGGCCGCATTATCTCATATAATCATAAAAGTGTTCCCGTCTGCGTACCACGTGCACTGCTAGGTGATCTTATACTTCCCCATGCAATCCAATTTCAATGGGCGTGAAGCCGTTTTTTATGGGTATTGGGCACAACCGCGCCGAATGCCCGCCCTGCTATGATGTCTGCCAGTTGACACCAACATTTAAAAATTAACTTTTGCAAGTGATAGTATTAGGTGAATGGCATGAACAAAGTATATCTCGATAACAGTGCCACGACAGCTATGGATCAACGTGTCGTTGACGCCATGCTGCCATATTTTAGTGATAAGTACGGCAATGCGTCCAGTCTGCATTCATTTGGGAGTGAGGCGAAGGCCGCATTGGACGCGGGCCGCGCCCAGGTTGCATCATTTATCGGCTCGCGTGAGGACGAAGTCTACTTCACTGCCGGTGGTACTGAGTCTGATAATATTGCACTCCAGGGTGTCGCTTTCAAGCTAAAAGGCCAGGGGAATCATATTATTACTTCAGCCATCGAGCATCCCGCTATCATGGAAACATGTGAATATCTCGAGCGTGCGGGATTTGAGGTGACATATCTTCCTGTCAATGGGGGGGGGCTCGTATCGCCCGACGACCTTGCGTCCGCAATGACCGATAAGACGATACTCGTATCCGTAATGCATGCAAACAACGAGATTGGGACAATCCAACCGATACATGAACTTGCATCCATAGCGCACGACCACGATGCCCTTTTCCATACAGATGCTGTCCAATCTGCCGGCAAGGTGCCGCTGGATGTCGAGTATGCGGCAGTCGACCTGCTTTCTCTTTCGAGCCACAAGCTGCATGGCCCAAAAGGTGTTGGTGCCCTGTATGTCCGTGATGGCACGCCCATCCAACCCGTGGTATATGGCGGAGGCCATGAGCGCGGGCTGCGCTCTTCAACGGAGAATATACCCGGGATAGTAGGATTCGCCATGGCTTGCGAGCTTGCACAGAAATATCTCGACGTGGATATTGCGCTCATGACACAGATGCGTGACGCCCTCATAGGAGGTATCATGGGTTCCATACCAAAGGTAGTCCTAAACGGGCATCCTTCCAAACGCCTCTGCAACAATGCCAACTTGTCATTTGAGGCTGTCGAGGGTGAGGCGCTTACCCTTTCGCTCAACGGGGCGGGCATTGCAGCATCCACCGGGTCGGCATGCTCGTCAAAGAAGTTCAAGGCTTCCCATGTGCTTATGGCCATTGGGCTTGAACAGACATTGGCGCTTGGGTCTCTTCGATTGTCTTTGAGCAGGATGAACACGATGGAGGAAATTGCGTACACGGTGGAACAGCTCCCCCCGATGGTTGCCCGGCTGCGGGCAATGTCGCCGCTATGGAAGGAGGAATAAGAATGGGATTTGAATTTAACAAAAACGTAATAGATCATTTCGAAAATCCACGAAATGTCGGTGAAATTGAGGATGCGGATATTGTTGAGACGGTGGGAAGCCCCGTGTGCGGGGACATGCTTACGCTCTACATAAAGCTCAAGGACGGGACGGTTGATGACATCAAGTTCAAGACGTATGGCTGCGGGGCCGCAATCGCCACATCGTCGCTCTTTACCGAGCTTGTCAAGGGAAAGACCGTTGAAGAGGCGCTCAAGGTAACGAGCGATGTCGTTGTCCAGGCAATCGGCGGGCTTCCCGAAAAGAAGGTCCACTGTTCACTTCTTGCACCAGATGCCTTCAAGCAGGCAATGGAAAAATACCGGGAAGAACATGATTAAGAGCAGCAGGGAAATCCTGGAGCATGTTGTCGCCGAGTATAATAGGGACCCGCTGGGCTGGCATGTGACCCTTGGCAGGGATGCCCGAAACAGGACAGTAGTCATTTTCCAGAAAAACAAGCGGATATGGCAGGTAAAGACTCACCACGTCTCGCCCTACCGGGCATATGGGATTGGTGGGACTACCCACGCCCGCGAGCGGCCCACCGAGGGCGCCGTATCGTTCGGGTGGAGGGATGTATCATCGTCACTGGCATCCAGGATACAGGCAGATCTCCAGAAGACGGGGTCACTCTCCGCCGAGACCGTAGCGCGCATCTGTGACCTTGAGCCCCGCCAGATAGATTCCGGTGCCGTACAGGCTCTCGAGGGGCCGTTTCACGTCACACCCGCTCCTCTCGGTCCGATATCCAAGGGGCAGGAAAAGCTTGACAACAAGCTTTCCCGCGAGCTTGACCGCCTCCTGCTCAAGTCGGAAGGGGCAGGCATTTACGGCTAACCGTGCATATGTGCCGAGATGACCGATGCGAGGCGCCTGATTCCATCCGCTATCCTATCGTTGTCCACGTACGCAAACGTAAGGCGCATGTGATTTTCTCCCCCTTCGGTATAGAAAGCGCCCCCGTGTACATATGCAACATTCTCTTTGAGCGCCGCCTTGAACATTTCCTTGGTATTGACATAGGGCGGAAGCGTCACCCAGAGGAACATACCCCCCTCCGGGTGCGTCCATGTCGCCTCAGGCGGAAAATACTCTTCCATAGCCTTGATCATGATATCCCTCTTTTCCCTGTACATCGCCGCTATCCATGGTATATGCCTGTCAATAAGCCCTCGCCGCAGGAGCTCGTAGGTGATTACCTGGCTATAGGTGTTTGAGCACAGGTCTGTCGCCTGTTTCATGATGACAAGCTTTTTGATGACATCCTTTGGGGCACATACCCATGCCATCCTGAATCCTGGTGCAAGTATCTTGGAAAATGTGGAAAGGTAGATGGTGTTTTCGGGGCAATACGCCTTGACCGACCGGATGTCGTCACCCTCGAATCTGAGCTTGGCATACGGATTGTCCTCAATGATGACGAGGTCATGCTTGATTGCAATCTCTGCAAGCTCTTTCCGCTTCGACTTGGAATAGGTGATTCCGGATGGATTTTGGAATGTAGGCACGATGTAAAAGAACTTCGGCTTTGCATCGCCCTTCTCCAGAATTGACCGCAGCGTATCCAAATCGGCACCGTCTTCCTGGAGCGGCACCGTCTTCAAGACCGCCTGGAACATCCTAAACGCCTGCAACCCGCCTAGATACCCTGGTTCTTCCACAAGGACGGTATCCCCTGGATTAATAAAGGTCTTTGCGACGAGCTCAAGCCCCTGCTGAGAACCGCTTGTTACCAGGATGTTTTCCTCGTCCGAAAGCACCCCGACGCTTCGCTCGCGTGCTGCAAGAAACTTGCGGAGCTCCTCATACCCCTCTGTTGAGGAATACTGGAGCGCCCTTGCCCCGTCATTGAGGAGGACGCTTTGGGATATCCTGAATATGTCCTCGACGGGGAATGATTTTGGATGGGGCATCCCACCTGCAAAAGAGATTATTTCCGGGCGCTGTGCGAACTTGAGCAGTTCGCGTATGTCTGAAGCCTTAACCGACCGCGCCCGCTCGGCATAGCTTTTTTCCCATTTTATCATAGTCCACACCCCTATCTTAAAGTATGTGTAAAAATTATATAAATCTATCGAATACAGGTAATATCGCCCGTATGATTACGATTTCATTTCCGAAATCCTTAATTAAGCCTAGTGCGTACAAACGGTGTGAACACAGGGAATCCTTCCCGATGTGCAGTCTGCAAGGGCAACAAGCTGCTGTGCGGGAGAACGGCCTGCCCCATATTGGAGCGTACTCGAATCCGCTCACAGATAATGCCGTCCCTGTCAGAGCATTTCTTCGGTTCTTCCCCGTCCACGTTTTTTGTAGGGAGCTGGAACTACCCCAAGGTCTACGTTGGCCCACTGGTACCCCCCATCATCGGAGACACCAGGGAGATGGACGTTCCTGAGCGTTGGGGGGGAAAGACCCTAGAATCCATCGTCGAGATGCGCACTGCGCTGGTCCGCTCAAAGGATCCGATGTCCGTCGAGGCGGTGCGTGACCCTAACAGGGCCCTCCTACTCATGCAGGAAATCGTCATGTCCGACCGCCCGGTGGACACCGAGCTCACCCTTATGAAGAAACCCAGATTCTCGTTGAATCTTTCTGAGTATTCCGCCCCGCACGGGCCGTCAGAGATGCTTAAGTCACTTGATTTGGCACAAAATCCCCACATACCCCGTGTGGTGGATTCGGTGCATTGCGATGACTTTGTCGCTGCTGGCGGGGTAATGAAGCTGTATCGCAAGGGGATTGAGACATCGCATATCTCAAAATTGCTTTCCGCAGGCATCATGGGTGAGCAGAAGCGCAGGAAGTTCGTCCCCACGCGCTGGTCAATCACTGCTACAGATGACATGATATCCAAAAATCTGCTCAAGGAGGTCCGGACCTTCCCTTCGATTAATGAGACGCTCGTCTTTTACCACCGTGAAATCGGCAACACCCTTGTGGCAATCATGACACCGGGCATATGGTCATTCGAATTTCTCGAGTCATGGCTCAAAGACTCCCTGTTTGGCGCCGCGTCAACCGAACCATCCATCATCTCGGACTGGGAATGCTTTACCGGCCGGACATCCTATGCCGCAGTCGTGGCCGGCGCGTACTATGCGGGGCGCCTGCCCGTAACGGAATACCTGCATGAGCGGCGACGGCAGGCGTCGTGCTTTGTGATAATGGAGGTAGACCCGTCCTACCATACGCCCATCGGCGTCTGGCGGGTGCGTACCATCCTCCAGGGGGCGCTTGCACGAAAGCCTACGGTACACGAGACCCTTGACGATGCCTTTGCTTCCCTGGCACCCGTTCTCGTCAATCCACCTTCTGCATACCATGGCGCGTCACAGCAGCTGCACTTCACATCGCGCCAAAAGGTCCTGGACGAATGGATGTGAATATATACCCATAATTGGGTAATTTACCATAATTTTTTAATGCAATCTTCCTGCGTACGGTCATGCAGTCAAGGGATATCGCCTTGCGGGCCTCGTTCACGGCGCTTGTATTCATCGCAACTGCCGTCATACCTCCCATACCTATTTCTGCTACCGGCGGGTATCTGAACTTCGGGGAGACGGTGATATATGCATGTGCCCTGCTTTTCGGGGGCATAACAGGTGGTTTTGCAGGTGGTGTCGGCGCGGCAATGGCGGATATCTTTCTCGGATTCGGTTCGTTTGCGCCGATAACATTCATAGTAAAAGGGATTGAGGGGTACGTGGTCGGTACCATAGGAATGGGAAAATCAATCAGGACGCAAGCTATTGCCGTTGCTGTTGGGGGCATAATTCTTGTCAGCGGGTACTTCATCTTCGAAGTCGCGCTCTTTGGGTTTCCCGCAGCGGTAACAGAAGTCCCATTCAATGTGCTGCAGGCAATAGTCGGCCTGGTAATCTCACTTACCGTGGTACGCACCATACGGTCGCAACGCATACTGGCGCGGGATTAGTGCAGCTTGTCAAGATTGCTCGAGAGGTTGTCATTGATAAATTCGGTGATGGCCTGTTCGACATCCTCCTCGTCGGTCACGATTGCGGTGATGTCCCGCCCCATAAGCCCCGTGTAGACGCCCATCCCCATTCCGAATGAGATGACAAAGTCGCAGTCCTTGATCGTATCTATCATGGCGTCATGGTTGCAGCCCCCCAAGCCGCATCCGCCACTGGCAGCTGTTTTCCGGTACGTCTTCGATGTGACTGCCTTGTTGCGGATTTCTACAACGACAAATCCCTTCGCCCTGCCGAAGTGGTGTGAAATGGTCTTCTGGTCATCAGAAGCTATTGCAAGTCTCATGCGTTCACCGTGCCTTTTCATCATCCTTTTTCTCTATGGATATTGCCTTCCCTTCTATAAGCGCCTTTGCCAGCTTTTCGCGTGCGCTGGTGTATATCCTGTGAAAGGTGGGCTGCGATACCCTAAGCATCTGGCTTGCTTCCTTCTGATTCTTTTTTTCATAATCCTTCAATCTGATTGCCTCAAGCTCTTCTGCCTGAAGCGCAATTTCCTCTAGGTCCCTAAGGGGAATTCCTCGCGGCTTAAAATAGCAGATTTCTGGTTTATGACAAATATGGCGGTATATCTTGGGCCGTGCCATGACTTCCCTTGGCGATGCAGTAATAAAAAAGTATTGATGTGTCTATTCCCGAATCAATGCGCCTATTCCTCATTGCAGGGGTGTTCCCCCGTGGAGCAGAATCTCATATAGTGCGAAAGCCATTTTGGGTCATGGGGTGCTTCCTTGACAAACGAGACGAGATTGCTTATCTGCTCAATGGTCTGGTCGCTTAGGTGGTGCTCCATGATGCAGGCATCCTCATCGGCGATGGGGCCTGGCACATTGAGTATCTCGAGGAATTCACGCAGTATCGTGTGCCGCCTATGCACGGCCTTGGCAATTTCCATGCCTTTTTTGGTCAGCGTTACCCCTTCGTACTTTCGATAGATGACGAGCCCCTCATCGGAAAGTTTCCTGAACATCTCAACAACGCTGGCGGGGGTTATGGACAGGGCAATGGAAATATCCTTGGTCCTGGCATATCCCTTGTCTTTCGCTATGACATATATGGACTCGAGGTAATCCTCCAATGTTCTGCTGTACGTCTTTGT
>CAYSZY010000076.1:0-7401 GCA_964435645.1 uncultured Thermococci archaeon
GTCACTTACATCGATAGCATAGGTGTAAAATGAGTACTTCCCGGCCATACGCATATTCTTTGTTTGAAATATAAGAATATAGCCCTCTTTCCGAAATAGTCCCTTGAATCGGGGAATCATTTAGGGATTTGTTCTGGAATTCTTTTTCATGACGAGGAAGATGTGGTCCTTTCCCGGAAGCGACATACGGTGCGCGTCAGCGCAGACGGCGGGTGTTGCTCCATCCGATGCGATAAGCACAAGCTGCTTGCGTGTGCAGGTGCATCTCAACATATCGTGCCTTGGGCGGCAGGGCAGGTACAAGCTGCTTGCGTGTGCAGGTGCATCCCTTAGCATCACGAAGCGCATCTTTGAATTCTGCATACGAGCGCTGCCCAAAGATTGTCGTCGCGGGGATGCAAATCAGGTCTTCCTGCTGGTAATCCAATAGCGTGCATAGCGGCGTGTTGGCGAGGCGTATCGTCTCTTGGCCCGGCCTAGGTGAGAGTTGCACTACCGCAATAAGTTCATGGGCGGCGTTAAGGAAGCTCACGTAGCGCCCCTGGGCGCGCTGCTGTTTTTCTAATCTTTATCAGCCCTGCTATGCATCGGGATATCTTGATGATGAGATTTCGCTTTTAGAGAAGAAATGGCCCCTCGTCGGCATCAGGGCGATTAGGGGCATAGTGGATCTCGACAGAACCGACCGGATTCCAGTCGGTAAGGACGCCCTAAACCTGTTTCCATGGGCCTTCTTTGAATCGGGGGGAGATGACAACGACCGTTCCGTAGGTTATCCTGCTGCAGCATATATTGGGGTGTCGCCATCCGTGGGGGAGTATTTCCGCAATGCGCGTGAGCGCGGTCTTGAGATGCTCGTCTCGCATCGTCATAATCTCCGATATGCGGCAAAGCGTATTGAGCTTTTTAACCCGTTCCTGCAGCGTGCGCAAAACCTCCTAGATTCGTTCTGGCCTCAGGCCATATTCCGTATTCCCGGCGTCCGTTGTTTGCATGCTTATGTGCCGTTGCTTATAAAAATGCTGCCAGTAATTCATCAACGCCCCCTCCTGGCCCGCCATTAGTTCTTCTGGATGCTGATGATGCCGGTCTTTTTCTCGCCGCTCACGTACACCTTGAATCCCGGTTGGTGCGATATGAGCTTGATGAGGGAGGTGCCGTGCCTGTTTGGCTGCATCGTGAAGAACTCGGTGTTTATCATACCGCCCTTTTCTAGGAATACGGGGATATACAGGATATTTGACGCCATAAGGTCTCCGAAAAAGTGCGTGCCATACGACAGTTCCGGTGCTGTGTTGCAGGTCGAAAGCTCAACGATGACCGATGCGTTTGATATTTCGCTGTACCGGACGGGAACCCCGAGTTCGGGATTCGACGTTCCCCATCTTCCCGGCCCTATGAGGATGTACCCTTCGCGTGATAATATCTCGTTGAGGTCTCCTATTTCTCGTGCGATGTCATAGGCGTTTTCAACATTAAACGTCTCCGGCGGCACGTAGATGATGTGGGGTATGTTGTACCGGAATCCGTTTCCTAGCACATGGCTGCTTTTGATAATGACGTCTTTGGGGTTTATCGGGGGTATGGGTATCGCCCTGTGCTCCGGCCTGCTCCCGAGGGGGCGGGCTTGTACGAGGTAGAACGTTCCCGTAAGGGTATCGTCCACATCCACTGCAAACTCGATGTCTATGGGCACTCCGAACACCACCTCAAGCGATCGAAGCACGGCATCGACGGTGGGGAAGAAGGGAAAATATCGTGAAGATGTGAGAATCCTGTCAAAGGTGGGCACGATATGATCTGTTGTCCTGATATGGTTGCCGGTCGGCACGAAGTACTGGTTTTCTTTGAGGGTTGAGCAGGCGATATGCACTTCGGGCACGGAATATTTTACCTCGTCGAGCGGTCGTGTCTGAAACGCCCCTGTTGACAGGTCGAGTATGTCAATCATCGATTGGGAATAGCGCATGATCTCATTTACCACAGACCCTTCGGGGCGAAGGCGGGGATTTGACAGGGAAAAGACGCGCGCGTACGACCTGCCAACGGCCTGCGTGCCAAGCCCGAGGACGATGCGCCCAACGCCGTCGTCTATGCTGATACGATCGTTCCAAGGATAATAGTTATGGGAGAATGCGACACCCGCCATGAGCGGAAGGAAGAGATCGTCTTGGTACGTATGCCCGATGACATTTTGTACGATGATAGACATCTTTTCTTTCTGCCAGGGGATATTGTGCCGTTTGCGGTACCCTTTGGCGTTTTCATTAAATGTCGACTGGTATACGTTCCGTATCGCCGTCTCAAGTGTTTTCATACGGTACTCGAGCGTGCCCGTATTGGTAAGGAATATGGATTCATATATGCCTGCAAACGAGTATGTGACACTGTCCTCGAAAAATGATGAAGACCGGACAATGATGGGCCCTGTCTCTCGCTCGAGAATCTCGTACAGGACGCCCTCAAGCTCCGCGGGAAGCGGGCTTTCAGAGATCTTGAGATTCATTTCTTTTGTTGAAACAATGTTCCTGCATTTGTCGGTGACGATGTCATACAGGTAGTTTTCGTCTATAAACTGGTCAAAGTATCCCGAGCTCAGGATATAGGAGCGCGGGAAATGCATGGCAATGGCATCAGGAAGGCCTGCTTGGCCTGTTTCGTATGCATGCATGGCAAGGATGAGGCCTTTGGCTTTTCCTCCGACATGCCCTGTACCATAAACATGCACGCCAGAGGGAAGTGCCGTCCTGTCTACCGTATAGGTGAGAAAGGCTGGCTCTTTTTTCATATCGTGGTACTATAACTCCACAATTTAATAAAGTTGGTATCGTCCTTGCGTGCCCGAGGTGCAAAACAATCCAAAACCTTTTTAATGGATCTGAGTCAAGCATGTTACATCTGTAACTGGGACCGTGGGGTAGCTTGGACCATCCTTTGGGGTTCGGGGCCTCAAGTCTCGCGTTCAAATCGCGGCGGTCCCACCACTAAACATGCAGACCTTTTTATCAGGCATGTCAGGGGGATTCCGATTGACACGTTCGGAATAGATTTTTTTGCACTGTACGTAGAATGCGCATTCCCTGCATATTATCGTGAGAAGGTCAGGGGTTATGGTATTCTCTATCATGGCAAGGAGCTCTCCTGCGGTGTAGACTGCGCCGTACCGCAGGTCTGCGGCCTTGATGACCTTTTCGTCAAGCAGCTGGATGTACCTGAGCGACTCGCATGCGCGTGCATTGGGGCACGATGCGCACAAATCGTCCTGGCCTTCCACAATCCTTATGTACACGAGATCCTCTTCGAGTTTGCGTTTCACGTTCTTGATGATGCGCACAAAATGAGGGCTGTAACCCATACCTACAAAATTGAGGATGCACAGTAGGTGATGCGGCCGGAGATTGATTATATCTTTTGTCATATGATGATAATACCTTGCAATATGAATATTTAAACGTTGCTCATTGCTTTTTCATGAATACTGATGATATGTTGCCATGACGTTATTTATTCTGATATTCATATCATTCCATCCTGACTGGCGCAATGTCGCCGGCAAGCGACGTGGCATCCGCTCGGGCAATTTCATAAAGATTTATAAATGATGGCTTTACAGGGGGAGTTGAGGTATTACAATGTCTGAATACGATTACGAACGGCTTTTGGACGAAGCCAAGGATTCACTCCCTTCAAATCTTTTCGATGGGGCGCGATTTGAGATGCCCAAGATCAAGGCGATTACAGTTGGGAACAAGACTATCATCAAAAACTTCCGGGAAATTGTCAACATCTTCCGTAGGGATGAGAACCATATGGTGAAATTCCTGCTTGGCGAGATGGCGACGTCCGGTAACATTGAGGGTGCCCAGGCAGTGTTTCAGGGCAAGTTTGCCCAGCCCTTTATCCAGGATAAGCTTCAGAAGTACGCTGACAGCTTCGTTTTGTGCCCGGAGTGCAAGAAACCTGACACGAAGATAGACAAGGAAGGCAGGATATACTTCCTCCGCTGCGAGGCATGCGGCGCAAAGCACCCCCTCCGGAACATATAGTGGGTCCAATGAACATCTACGTGAAGATCCATAAGGCGTGCAACGACATCATCGTTGCCGTATGCGATGAGGATGTGATGTGCAATACGTACCGGTCTGGCGAACTGTGCCTGGCGGTAACCCCAGGCTTCTATAAGGGGGCCCTCCGTGACATCGGGTGCCTCGAATCACTACTCCCCTCTGCGACAATCCTAAACCTTGTTGGCAGGGCCTGTGTCGAAAAAGCGATAGCGTGCGGCGTCATCAACAAGGAGAACGTTCTTGAGATAGGCGGCACACTGCATGCCCAAATGGTAGTTGTGTGACAATGTTTTGTTACAAATGCGGTAAGGAGGCGCCCCTGACAGACGGGTTGTGCTCCGCGTGCTATGCATCCGAACATTCGCTTATATCCCTCAAGCGGCGCTATGACATCGTTGCATGCAAAACGTGTGATTCGTTCCAGATGGGGGAATGGATGCCTTTTACGAATGTCGAGGACATAATGGAGCGCATCATACAAAAGGCGGCAGGGAAGGACAAACTCGTTTTTGTGGAGGATTTTTCCAATCCCGTCCATGAGTTCATCCAGTGCATGTACGCGATGACGTATTGTGATGAATACTGGATTATCGAGGCAAGATTTTTTGGGTTCGACGATCCATTTTCCGAAGTTTCCATACGGGAAAACCATGTATTTGAGCTTCACTTCAAGTTTACGGTCTGCCCGAGCTGCTCAAAAAAATACGGCGGTTACTACGAGGCGATTCTGCAGATTCGCCGTGACGGGCGATACCTCACCCAGGAAGAGAAGGACTTTTACCTCTCCGAGGTCACGCGCCTCTCCGATGTGGAGCTGAAAACATTCAACATGGCGTTTATTACCCAGGTCTTACCAAAAAAGGAGGGAATAGACTTCCAAATGGGTTCAATCAAGGTGACGAAAAAGATTGCCTGGGCGCTGCAGTCATCATATGGGGGCACCGTTACGGAGTCGTACCGGCTGGCAGGATTTGACCGCCAGGCGGGCAAGGAGCGCTACCGTGCTACCATCGCAATCAGGATGCCAATCTTTGAGAAGGGCCTTTTTGTCCTGTATGAGGGCCGCCTCTGGAAAATAGTGCATGCCGTCGGCAAGCTGATTCTTCGCAATTTCGACGAGGAGCTGGTCATTGACTTCAAAAAGGTGGAAAAGGACCATGCGTCGGGGGCGTTGGAAATTGTTGGCGAGCCGCTGATGCGCGACGGCATGATAGCGTCACGCGATGAGGGGGGTGCCCAAATGCTTACCCTTGACAGCTACGAGACGATACCGCTTACCCCCCAGATTATGGCAGAGGGAATGTCACAGGGCGAACCTGTAAGATTTTTCGAGCGAAACGGCATTTTCTATGCCGTATCGCCGTAACGGATTCTTATGCGTAGCTTGCCGTCGTTCGTAAACTCCACATATGCGGCTACTGGTACCATCTGCGAATCAAGAAGATACCTCAAGAACGTAACATCCTGTGCCGGAAGCTTGAGTTTTCCCCTCATTACCTGGTTTGGTATGCGCAGCTCTGCATAAAGGATCCCCCCTAGGGATGTGAGTTCGCATATGGTGCGCTTTGTCACCCTGTTGAGCTCAAACTGGCGCAGGGCAACGCCTGCAAGCAGGCTTTCAGGCGGTTCCTCGTATGACATCTTGTTGTAAAGATCCCTCACATCTTCCTCCGGGATCTCCGCGTATTTCGCTACCGTCGCTATGTCGCCGTCCCAAAAGCTGCTTATCCCGGCCCTGAATATTGCATCTGCCATGGACGTTTCTGCAATCTGGGATGCCCTGGCGACAAAATACGCCCTGGCAATAAGCGATGAGATGGTCTGGTCCGTGGGGGTTACGCCTTTCTTTTCGTAGTTGTTGATAAGGCTGCACACTTCTTTCCGGGTAACCCGCCGTTCTAAGCAGGATATGGCGAGGCTTGAGAGCACGTGCTGGTAACCCGCCCTCCTGAGTGGGTACCGCAGCATCTCCTCCGTCTGGTACGGGCGCCCCTTTACAATCGCCTCTGCTGCATCAACGTTTATGTTCGCAAGCCTAAGGAGCTTTGAAGTGGAGAATGTGTTTGCGACGTGGAGCAGCGCGTCCATGTCACGACCGGGGTTGAGTGACCCTGCCTTAAGCTCCTTTTCAATGACCGTGACAGTCTCTGGCGGCACGAGGTGCCGTACAGGGGCGGTAACTCTTCCGGTCTCCATTATGGCCTTTCGTATGTACCGCCCGGACACCGTCTCGTTGTCGATCTTGTATGTGGTGGTAATATGGTATCCCATGCGCTGCCGCTTGTGTCGCATGGCATGCAGCTCGTTCGCAGCCACCCATCTGATAAGATTCCTGTCCGGCCATGAGCGCGGTATGCCCATGAGCATGCCTTTTTCTGCAAAATCCCTGGAAACAGCCATTATCTCGGGTATGGACATCTGCGAGGCCGCCGCGTCCATGATGTCAGTTATCCCGTCCTGCGCCATCGTGTCTATGCGTATGGGCACGGTATATGAGAGTGGGAGCCGGTAATGGAGCCCCTTGACAGGAACAGCTGTGACACCGAGTGCCTCGCATATTTCTTGTCGTGCCTCATATGAGAGGAATGGGGGCGCATGGTGTGCGGTATAGTCCTCATTGACATAGGCGTATACGTCACCTATCTTTCTAGCTTCCTTTATAAGATGGATGTGTCCCTTGTGTACCGGGTCGAAATCTACACCCATGCCGACATGTTTCATGGGGCAACTTCATCGCAACGTATTTATATATCTATGGTATAACCATGAGTTGCTGCTTCAGCAGCCGAGCACCGTATGGGTCCTCCAGTGATTTAGCTTTGGCCTGATATGATCTGGCAGACAACCCCGGTGCCTGACAGCCCGCCATGAGAGTTATCCGATGGAGTGCGGATTCCCTGCCGATGAATCTTGGATGTTAGTGTGTCGGGCAACATATTCCTTCAGTGATTATTATGGTTGACAAAGCGATACGTGTGGTCGACGGGGGGGTCATCATTGAAATAGAGGTCGTTCCCAACGCTAAGGCCCCCGGATGCGCGTGGGACCCTTGGAGAAATCGTATCAAGCTCAAAATCTCTGCAAAGGCCCAAAAAGGCAAGGCAAACGGGGAAATTGTATCATTTCTTTCGCCCCTTGGCGAGGTCAGGATTGTCGGCGGTATGCACAACAAGGAAAAGTCGGTTTTCATCGGGGCGAAATACGGTACGGTCAAAGCCTTTTTTGAATCGATACTTGGCGATGCACATTAGTAACATTTATATTATGCCCCTTGGAAACCAAAAGATTAATAAGGGGTTCGACAATATTATCATTGTCTAAAGGCACTATAATC
>CAYSZY010000077.1:0-7202 GCA_964435645.1 uncultured Thermococci archaeon
ATAAGCATGGAATACGCATGTAAGGTGTGTATACAGAAACAGATGCCATGAGCACTTAGTGGGAGAAAGAGGCCCTTGTAAAGGCGAATGTCATACGACTCCCATATGAGTGAGTTATAGGGGGAGAAGACGAGTATGATGGTAATTACTGGCAGCAGGTATAGGGCAGCCAGGATCCTCCAGTCCTTAAATTGCTCATGTCCGGTGTAGAGCGCCGAGAAAACCAGAAAAGACGGGGAAGCCAATGCTATCCCGAAATAGGTCATCTTGTCAAACAGCATCATTGCCGCCCTGCCGGTAAAACCCAGCAGCAGCATTTCAAAGAGCGACCATATAAGAAGGGACGCGATAAGCAGGGCAAATGCCTTGGAGCCAGGTATGTCCCCTTTTTTCCTGAGATATATGAGTATTATCAGGGATAGGATAATCACAAACAACAGGGGAGCAAGATATATTGAGATTATGAAGGCCATAGGCATCACGGTGATACCGTACCCTCATAAAAAGAGCTATTTATGGTTTATGCTGTATATTTCATACTGGTGTAAAGATTACAATGTAAATGAGTGGGGAAATCCCTCCCCATGGCAGTGGCGAGAAAAGAAAAGGGTGAAAGAATAAATGCATATGTGGCGGCGACAAGCACATAACGGTGTTTAGCAACTGAAGGGGGCCCCGCCGCGCCTATGGCGCCATTGGCGATAAAAGTCGGCAAATGCCCACAGGGCCGCATAAAAGCGCGTGCAACACTGGCGTGGCATGACCATGGGACATAATGCGAACAGCAGCAAGGGCAAAAAAGAAATTTGGGAAAAAAGAAATATTACCCGGTTGACCGGGTAATGGTGACCCCATCCACACACACGTGCGGCGTAAAGGTGGGATGCTCTGTCTCCCACCAATGGATCTGCTGGGGATCGGAGCCGACACCTGAGATCCGTGAGAGGATGCCCAACATGTTGTCAGATATGCGTATCTCCCGTATGGGCGCCGTAATCTCCCCCTTTTCCACCTGGAATATGCCATCGCGGGGGATAGTGGAAAAATCACCGGTCGAATAATTTTGGTATCGGGTATACCACGTGTTTGTTATGTACAGGCCGTCCCCCATCTCTGCAAGAAGCTCATCAACGCCCATGTCGCCTTCCTGGAGCACCACGTTGCTTGGTGAGGGGGCGATCAATCCCGCATTGGCCGTGGATTGCGTCCCGTACTTGTGGGCAGTTGACGTATTATGCAGGTAGGTCTTAAACACGCCTTTCTCGATAAGCGCCGTCTTTTGTGTCGGCATTCCCTCCTCATCATACCGTGAGGAATTCAGGCCGTCGGGGCGAACCCCGTCATCGTAGAGCGTAACAAGCTCACTTCCCACAGGGGTGCCGATTTTGTCCTTGAAAAACGAAAGCCCGCTGTCCACATAAAACGCTGATGCCTGGAACGACATATGGTCGAGCAGATTCGCAAAGCAAAGCGGCGAAAAGAGCACATTGTATTTGCCTTCCTCCCCCAGCACAGCGTTTCTCGACATGAGTGCGATGTCCTTGGCACGCTCTGCTGCGCCGGTGGGATCAAAGTCCGAGAGTGCCCGAGAGCACGAAACGGCATGCCCCGATGCCTGCGCATCGGCAAAGATGCGGACGGAAAGCTCTATTGCGGAACCTTCGTCGTTGCCCCTGACACCGCTGGATGTCGCAACTTCCTCCACTGATGACGTATTGTAGAGCACGCCTGCGGCACGGCACTCATCTGCGGCGGATATGACCTGCGCAATGATGTCCTCCTCCAAAGTGGTAGTCTCATCGGCAGGCACGGCGCGGTACCGGTAGGGGCCTGGTGCGATTCCATAGTACTCCTCAGAAGGTTCCAGGACACGGGTTAGCTTGAAAAGCTGGTCAAGTGAGGCATCCAGCTGCGCCACGTCGTCAAGGGAGGTCACCACGACCCGCGAGTCCTTGGCGATAAAGATACTGGCGGAGATGCTGTCCCACACCTTCGACGCCGTTATGGCGTTGTTGGAGAATCGTATCTGTTTTTTCGTTGTGCTGCCCACATGGCAGACGACATCATCCGCACCACGCTCGATGCAGGCGTCCACTATGTCTTGCGGATTCATTGCGATCCCCCCAGGCGAATGTTGTTGAGGCGCATAGACGGCCCGCCCATAAAGACGGGTATGCCCTGCATAGGTTCCCCCTTTCCGCAGTTGCCCGCAAAGAACTCCACGTCCTTGGCAACGGCATCGATGGATTCCCAAAACGTCGGTGTTGTAACTTCAAGGACCGCCTTTTTCAATGGATACTGGACCTCGCCGTTTTCGACATAGTACGCCTCCCGTGATACGTATCGCTGATTGTATCTTCGGTCATCGATATTCCATTCGGTAAACGAGTTGATGATAACCCCCCGTTTTGTGTCGGCAATCATCTCGTCACGATCCCACGCGCCCGGCTCGACGTAGGTGTTAGCCATGCGCACGATGGGCTCCCTGTTGTATTGATTGCAGCGGGCAGAGCCATTCGAGTCCATGCCCAGGTGCCCTGCCGTCTCCCTGTTGTGGAGGAGCTCCGTTATTATGCCGCCCTTGATAAGCTGACGCTTCCTCGCCCTGACGCCCTCGTCATCATACAGGTAGTACCCGTATGAGTTGGGGAGTGTCGGGTCGTCGGCAAGCGTCACAAGCTCGCTGCCGATGCGCGAACCGATCATATCGATGCCGACAAACGATTCGCCGGCCTGTGCGGCCTCCCTGCCCAGGATACGGTCTGCCTCGTAAGGGTGGCCGCACGACTCATGTGCCGCGATGCCCGTTACCTCGGGGCCGCAGATGACATCCATGACGCCCGTGGGAGCTTTCTTCCCTTTCGACAGTACGGTGTCAAGCGTCGCCATCTCATGCTCGACATACCCGTTGATATCCCATTGCCCTATGGCCTCCCATCCCATTGAAGCGCCCTTTTGGAGCATCGCCTGGGCAGATTGGCCATCAGAAACAACGGTAAAGAATCCGAAAAATCCGATACGGGGTATAGTGGACCTGATGGAGGACCCCTCAGAGTTCACATAGAGCTTTTCGGTAACGTTGTCATAAAGCTCCATATAGTTCCCCGCAATGGTAACAGAGGTGGGTATGGACTTCTGTATATCCATAAGCAGCCTGAGCTTTTCATCGGGGCCGATGTCGGCAATTGGCTCCCGCTCCTTTACGGAATAAGAGATGTCGGCGTGTGGTGCCTCCGCCGAAAGCGATATCGGCTCCCTGACCATGGGTGCCGCAGCCCGCGCCATGGAGCACGCCCGGTCGACAATAGAGGCAACATTGCCCTTCTCGAGATTATTGGTCGTTGCAAATCCCATGGCACCCTCCACAAGCACCCGCACGGATATGCCGTAGGACTTGTCGAAGCCTGACACCTCCGGCCTACCGTTCTTTATCACAAATTCGTTGAGCGAGGCGCGTTCCGCCTTTACTTCGGCATATGATGCCTGGGCCTGTGCCCGCTCCAGGGCATACGTGCAAATATCTTCTATCTAAACCACCTCATGTTGTATGTTTAATTGTATATTCTTATTAAAATAATATGGCGCCACGAATCTACTTTTTCGCGTCGAGCACCTCGTTTGCCAAGGCATCCGCCATCTGGATATAGGTGTTTGACCGCCTGACATGCGTATAGGTCACCGATGAAAAGGAGCGCTCAAGCACCCCCACGCGCCGGTGAAGCTCGCCAAGGTGCGCGTTGCGCACCTTCCACTCCCCGGTAAGCTGGCGTATTGCCAATTGGGAGTCGGAAGTAACGGCAACGTTACGGTACCCGTGTGATGCGGCATATTCGAGTGCCATGATAATAGCGGCATATTCCGCAGTGTTGTTGGTAACGCGCCCCACCGCCCGGGCATCCGAATGGAGTACGGCACCGCCGGATACCACGACGTACGCGCACGCGCCCGGGCCGGGATTCCCCCGTGCTGCGCCATCAGTATACAAATACAGTATATCATCCTTCATCTTATCACGCCGTTGCCGGAGGCATGGTGGGCCATCTTCCGGCAGTATACCACATTCTAAGAGAAATGCTTAAAAATACTATGACAAGAATGGACATAATTGCTTTTGAGAGGGTGATTTTTGTTGCCACGACAAATGGAATCTATGTAATCAAGCTGGGGACATCACTAATAACGGATGTAAAGACAAACGAGATCAGGATAGAAACACTTAATCGGATTACCGATCAGATAGCCAAGATTAATACGAAAAAGGGGGTCATCCTGGTATCGTCGGGCGCCATCGGTCTGGGGCTGCAGGCAATGGGGCTTAAGCAGCGCCCCAAGGAGATGTCAAAAAAACAGGCTGCAGCGGCAATCGGACAAAACAAGCTTATGAATCTGTATGAAAAGCTGTTCCAGAAGCGAGGCATTACCATTGCCCAGGTGCTGCTCACCAAAGACGGCATTTCCAACGAGACGGGCTACGCTAATGCGCACAATACCATCCATACGCTTATTGAGTACGGAATCGTCCCCATCATAAATGAGAACGATACCATCGCCACGGAAGAGATACAGTTTGGAGACAACGACAATCTCGCATCATATGTCGCACAGATAGCCAACGCGGAAATGCTTGTCATCCTCACCGATACGGACGGCCTTTACGACGCCGACCCCACGGTATGCGCATCTGCGCATAAGTATGACATCGTGACGGAGATTACCTCTGCCATCTGCGCATCGGCGGGAGAAACGACGGGACTGTGCTCCGTGGGGGGCATGTGCTCGAAAATAGAGGCCGCCAGGCGGGCGACGATGCAGGGGATTGCAGTCACCATCGCCAGTGGATTTGAGGATAGGATAATCGAGCGCATAGTGGATGGCGAACGATGCGGCACGCTCTTTGTGCCACAAAAGGAGGAATTTAATGAGTGAAGCAAAAACGATAGGAAATCGGTCAAAAACTGCGTGGTACGGCCTTGCCAGGCTGGACACATCGAAAAAGAACGCATACCTCTCCGCACTGCATGACAACCTCATTGGAGAAACGGGTTACATCATGGCTGAAAACAAAAAAGATCTCGATGCGGGACGTAAAAAGGGGCTAAGCGATGCGCTTATAGACCGGCTTGCCCTAACAGAGCAGCGAATAGCGGGCATGGCCCAGGGCGTGCTCGACATTGCGGCGCTCCCGGATCCCGTGGGGACCGTGGAAACGATGAAAAAGCTGCCAAACGGCCTTCTTGTCGGCAAGATGCACGTGCCCATAGGTTCGATACTCATCATTTACGAGGCGCGCCCCAACGTGACCGTTGACGCGTTTGCGCTCTGCTTCAAGTCAGGTAACGCAACGGTGCTCAAGGGAGGGTCCGAGGCGCTCAACTCCAACAGGGCACTTATCAACATTATCAAGGACACGCTGAGGCAGGTGGGCATCGACGAGAATGTAGTGCAGTTTGTGGACACGGCAGACAGGTCGATTGTCACCGAGCTCCTCAAGACATCCGAATACCTCGACCTTGTCATACCCCGCGGAGGGGAGAATCTCATCACGTTTGTTGCGAAGACCGCCACCATGCCGGTCATCAAGCACTACAAGGGCGTATGCCACGTCTATGTCGATAACGATGCGGACCTTGAATCGGCGCTCGCGATAGCGGTAAACGCCAAGGTGCAGCGGCCAGGGGTCTGCAACGCCATGGAGACGCTCCTCGTGCACAAGGACTTGGCAAAGGAGTTCCTGCCAATTGCTAAGGATGCACTATGCTCATGCGGCGTTACGCTCAAGGGATGCGACAAGACCCTTGCAGTCCTTTTTGGTGTCGAGCCGGTGCTCGAGGACGACTGGTACACTGAATACCTCGACCTTATCCTTTCCATAAAGGTCGTCGACGACATCGATGAGGCTATCGCACACATCAACACTTACGGGTCGCACCACAGCGACGCCATCGTAACGGCGGACTACGCCAAGGGGATGCGCTTCCTCCAGGAGGTAGACTCGTCTGCAGTGTATGTCAATGCATCCACACGATTTACCGACGGCGCAGAGTTTGGGCTCGGTGCGGAGATAGGGATATCAACAGACAAGATCCATGCCCGTGGCCCAATGGGGCTCATGGAGCTTACCAGCGCCAAGTGGATTATTTTCGGAAATGGCCAAATACGGCCATAAATTCCCTTTTTTTCATGCGTCACTTTTTTATACATCACCCCAAAATCCCCATTATGCGAATTCGGGCGCACCACCTCTTCTGTATGAGGGGGTTTAAGGGAAAAGGATATTCCCCCTATTTTATCAGGCATATGGCATTTGTCATAACGGCCATTGCGAAAGGCGAATCAGCAGAGATTATATCGGGTTTGGACGAGATATGTGCCGCCTGCCCCCATGCATCAAACGGGGGATGTGCACTGTATGGTAGCAAGGCTGATGAAATGGATACGTACGTCATGTCAAAGCTGGGACTGTCGCCCCAGACACGGCATGCCGCCGCCGAGCTAGACGATCTCATAACGAAGGCATCCCTTTCGCTGAACGACATCGAACCTGTCTGTGGCGGGTGCAAATGGGCAGAAGACTGCGATTTTTATATGCACTATAAAAAAGAATGACGGGCAGCACATGCCCGTTACACCGTTAATCCATGACAATATATGTTAGGTCACGGCTGCTTATGGCAAAGATTTTCTCTTTTATAGAATCCCTGACAGCGTCATCGCATTCGCCCATAAATATCAGGATGTCCCGAAATGATGCAAGCTTCTTTGTCGTGACGCCCGGCATGATGCGCTCATAGAGCTGGCCGGTCTTAAGGCATTCTAGTGGAAAAGAGAGTCCGAGCTCACCCATTGAATAGATTACGCCGCGCACCTTGTTAAGGTAGTCTGAATCGATATAGTCAAGAAGCGCCGGGCGCTTGAGAACATCGTAGACGAATCTTCGGTACCAGCGATCCTCATCATCGTTGAGTGTAGTCTTTCCATTCTTGTAATCGGAGATATACTTCAGATATTGCTGGGATACGAGCATGCCATCAGAAAATACTCGTGCCTCCTCATCTGTGAATGAGAGTCCAAATAGCCCCTCCACTTCACGGGGAGACATACGCCTGATATGCCTGACTTCTTTTTTTACCATAATAATCACATGTCCTATTATCGATGAAGGTAAGACTCCCACAACAGTTAACAGGTACCTGGCTCCGGTT
>CAYSZY010000078.1:0-7124 GCA_964435645.1 uncultured Thermococci archaeon
TGGTGCCGCAGAGCGTTATGGGAGATATATCGCGAGGAAATGCGCGGGCATCCTGGCCGCTGCCCCACGTGCGAATAAAAGGCCACGCTCTGCCCCGCTGCCGACCAGTGAAATCCATATGGGCTCCCTACAGGGAGCCCATTAGGGTCCGGGTGGCATCAAGGTCGTTTGCAAGCCGGGCAAAGCTGAATGCGTCGCAGAACTCGAGGATAGCCTCGGCGGACTGCGCATCCTTTACAGAGTTGTTGCCGATAAGGAAGATATCGTCTGGGATGTCCAAAAAGACAGACGGGTCAAACGTGTCCTTCCCCTCGTACATGGCATCAACATGTAGCGCCGTGCAGCAGCCTTCGATGACATCGGCAAGCGCCATGCCCGCCACGATATTGCCGCGTATCTTAAGGATTGTCGGGATGTCTCGCTCAACATACAGCGCATCGAGGATACGCCTCACCATAGGGAGATTTGACAAAAGCGCCTGACCTGCGCCGATGGACAGGATTTCCGGCTGCCTGCAATGGGCGTCAATCTCCACGACACCCCCAAGGTCATCGATAAGCTTCGCAGCCTCGATATAGCCCTCCAGCGTGGCCGAGCGGATATTGACGGCCACCTGAGGCGAACTGTCCTCAAGCAGCTGAATACCCCCCGTGATAAACGCGCAGTGGTCGCCGGAGGTAAACTCCTGGCGCCCCCTGGCGTGCATTGCAAGGCTTTGCCTCTTAGCCTCCTCATCGACACTGATGCCCCCGAGGGTCACCATGCCGACGCCGAGATCGGCTATCTGCCTGCAGAATGCGCCGTTGTTCCGGCCGGCGTAGGCCGCCAATACGGAAGGGTGCTGCAATTTCATTATTTCACCAAAATATCCATTATGTATCTTCCAAGGGCCTTCCGCGTATATAAATCTTTCATTTCCGTCCGCACTATGTGTACATCGAGCCCCATGTCCCGCAGCGCGGGTGCCATCCCTGCGTCTGCGGTGTCTATCACGATGTCATCGAGAATGTCCTGGTACAGCATCGCAACGCCCAGCGAGTTCGTCGGGACGCGGGCCCCGCGCATAAGTGCATCCGCGGGGCCGCTGAATGCGCCGCCCCCCCTCGTGGGGCTGACCGCGACGACCCGCTTTTTCCTGCAGATGCCGCGCACCCCGGGGAGGGCGAGTATGGGGCCTATGGACGTGATGGGATTCGAGGGGCCGATAAGCACTGCAGAGCACCGCTCGAGCGCGGCTTTCGCGCCGGGGCTGCACACCGCATCGCCGTGTGCCTCATAGCGCACGCCGGTAACCTCATGCCGCCCGCGGTCCCGTACCCAGAAGTCATGGAACGCAAGCTCGCCCTGCGCCGTCCCTATTCGCGTTGCCACCGTACCGTCAGTCATGGGGTGTACAGGCTCGAAAACGCCCAGCGCCGCACATATCTCCCCTGTGGCTTGGGAAAGGGTGGCACCCTCCGACAGGCGCAGCGTGCGGTACAGTTTTGTCCCGCGGTCGCGGTCGCCGATCCTCAGCATCTCGCGATGCCCCAGCGCTGCCATGGCATCATGGGTCGTGTAGGTGTCACCCTCAATGCCGTACCACCGCTCCTTGTCTATTATCCCGGCAAGCGCATAGGTGACGGAGTCAACATCGGGGGAAAGAAACGTAGCGCTCGCCCAGGTGTCCTCTGCGGTATTAGCTATTATTTCCAGGGATTTTGCATCCGCATAGGGCTGCATCCCCATGAGCAGCTTGGGGGTTCCAGTGCCCCCGGAAAGGACGGCATGCATGCCGTACCATCACCGGGCCGGCATAAAAAGATGCCCTGGGACAGCACAATCTTTTTAACAGGTCAGGAAAAGAACCTTAGGTATGAATGATATTGTTGTATGCCCGAAATGCGGTTACCGATTCTCGCGGTCGTATTCCCGCATTACCATGTGTACGGGATGCCCCCAGTCAATAGGTCATTGCGCAAACGTGAAATGCCCCCGCTGTGAAGCCGAGTTTTCACCCTTTGACAAGCAGCAACCGCAGTTCAAGGTTTAGGAGGGTACCCCGATGCGCATCATTGCCTCAGGGACATTTGATCACCTTCATGAGGGGCATAAGGTCTTTTTGAGGGCGGCGTTTTCACACGATGTTGTGCTTATCGGCCTAAGCGGGGATTCCCTGCTTGCAGGAAAAAGCCAGCAGGCGCTCATAGAATCATACAGTAAGAGAAAGGATACCCTCGTCGCCTGGCTTGCCACGGAAGGTCACAAGGAAGGCACAGATTACGAGATACGCCGCATCGAAACCCCGCTGGGATTTGCCTGCGAGGAAGAGAATGCCGATGCCATCCTCGTCACCGCGGATAACGAGGGCGTGGCGCATGCCATCAATCAGGAACGCGCCTACTTGGGAAACAAACCGCTCACGCTGCGGTACTGCGAACTGCTGTACGACACCGAAGGCAAGGTCTCGTCATCCAAAATTAGGAACTCGCTAGCCGCTCAAAAAGCGCCATAAACATCCCGTTGCTGTCATTTTTGTGTGGATGCACCCGCCCGGACAGCTCAACGGACGCCGACAACCGCATGCCAAGCGGGGATGAATACCCCGGTGAAATCTGTACAAACGTAGGGGCAAGCGGCAGGATGGAAAGCGGAAGCGTTTTGAGGGCCCAGTCGACGACACACTCATTTTCCTCAGGTTCCAGGGAACATGTCGCATACAGGAGCAGCCCCCCTGTTCCGAGTTCCCGCGCGGCTTGCGTGATGAGCCCTTTTTGAATTCCCTGCATGAACATGACATCCTTATACGAGCGGGAATGCTTCCGCGTCGGATCCTTGCGCATCGTCCCGCTCCCGGTGCATGGTGCGTCAAGGAGTATGGCGTCAGGGGGGCGGGGCGGCCGCCACGACCGCGCATCGGCGGCAAAGGTAAGCGTGTTGGTGCAACCCATCCGGGCCACGTTGTTGCAGAGGGCGGAGATCTTGTCCCGAGAAACATCCGTCGCCATTATCGCGCCAGTGTCACCCATAAGCTGCGAGAGGTGGGTCGTCTTCCCCCCTGGTGCCGCGCACATATCCCATACCAGCGAGCCCTGCACCGGAACAAGCTGGGGCGCAACGGCCATCTCGGCAAGGCCCTGTATGTAGAAATGGCCCATGAGGTGCGACGGCATTGACGAAAGCGAAAATGGGGTGTCGGTCACCCGTGCGCCAACACCTTCGCCTATCTCCTCGTATGCAATGCCGTCACGGTCGAACTGCTCGAAAAGGCTTGTTGCAGAGGAGCAGAGCGTATTGATGCGGACACACTGCGCAAGAGGACGGTCCATGATGGAAAAAAAAGCGTCAACATCCGATTCATAGAGCGACTCGTACCTCTCGTACGCCCAGGCGGAATATCCATTTTTAAGGCCATCCATCGCCATCATCCCGCTCGCGCCCGAACCTACACGGCGCATCGCTGCGCCTGCTCGCTCATGCCCTGCTCAAGGGTACTTTGTTCCGTAAATTCCTCGAGTGCCTTGGCAAGCTTGCTCGGGCTGACCTTGAAGTATTTACAGTATTTTGTAATAGAATCCTGGTGGCGGCGATACGGGGTAGTGAAGTATACGCAGCGCAGCATGTAGTCAACCGACTCTTCGCACAGCTTCGTGTGCTCACGGTTGCAGATCTTGCAGGCACTGTACCGCTCAAGGACCTGTTGTATTTCATCGTCAGACATATTGCTCACCATTACTCATCATCAATGTATATATATTTTACTCATCAACACCCATGCCCGCATCAGTGAAGGCGACATAGCAGCTCCTGCCCTCTGCAAGGAAAGGGTGGCGCAGGAGGACTGCCTTGCGGCGCGATGTCCCAATCCTGCTCAGGGATATGATGACTTTTGACCAGTATTTAAGGGTATGCCCCCCGAGGGGTACTTGGCATTCTTGGGAAAAGTCCTCGTAGACATGGTTGGTGATTATGACGGGAATGCCCCAGGTGCGTGCGATGCGCGAAAGGACCAGGAGCTGTAGGCTCAGGTCACAGACAAGCTCGGCCCGCTTTTCCATGTCCGGCGCATCGACTTTGTAGAGGGTCACAAACGAGTCGATTGCAATAAGGCCGATCGAGGCGTCAATCTGGGATTCGAGGGACTTGACAAGCGTTGTCTGCGCATCAAGCGAATCGGGATTGTAGACCTGTATCGCAGCAAGGCATTCCTTGCCGCCGACCTGTATAACCCGTTCGGGGGAAAATCCGCCTTCTGTATCGATATAGATGGTCTTTTTCCCGGCCTTTGCCGCCGCCACGGCGGCCATGATACAGTACGTGGACTTGCCGGTGCCGTATTCCCCAAAAAGCTGGGTGATGATGCCTTCCCGCAGGCCTTCCGTAAGGCGGTCAAGCGGGCGTGAAGAAACATTCATAAGCAGTCCCCGGTGGTACAACGTGCGCGGACGGTCATAAAAAGATACTGGTACCGGAAAAGAATAGTGGTGTAGGATAAACAATTGCATCGAGCGATTGCATCAAGGCCTCTTTTGTATATCCCATATCTGTTATTGGAGGGAATCGGACCCCAAGCCGCTGTGCGGTTTGGCATATGGTGAAGTTAAAGATATTCAGGAAGTCACCAGAGCATACATAACAGCGCATCCCGCCCCTCAAGCCCGGCATCAGGGCCCATATTCATTGCCTTGGGCCGAATAACGCCTCGCCCAACCTGACGATAGTGGCCCCCTCATCCATGGCCACACGGTATGAAGATGACATGCCCATCGACAGCATGTCCATCTTATCTGGAACGGGCCTCTGGGCATTGATAATATCAAAGAGCTCCCGTGTGGCTGCAAATGCACCCCGTGCATCCTCGGGGTCATGTGTCCACGGGCCCATGGTCATAAGCCCCCTCAGGCGTATGTTGGGCATCCCCGAAATCTCCTCTGCAAGTGACGCAACGCCATCGGGGTAAACACCGCTTTTTTGTTCCTCGCTTGCGCTGTTAACTTCCACCAGCACGTCGAACGGGGTTCCGCGCTCCCCGGCATACCTATCGATTTTTGATGCTATCTTTACGGATGAAACGGTCTCGACGAGGTCAAAATGCTGTACGATATCACGCACCTTGTTACTCTGGACCGTACCGATGAAATGCCAGCGTGCCAAAGGCCCCAATGCGCCAATTACCGGAAGAGACTCCTGGAGGTAGTTTTCACCGATAATGGCCACTCCTGCCTCAATTGCTTCCCGTACCTCCGCAATGCTTCTGGTCTTGGCTGCGGCCTCTAGCGCCACGCCGGATGGCAACGTTCGCAGAATATCGTGGACATTTTGTGTAATCGTCATGCGTACACCCGAAATGTTCTATAATCACGCGCCATATAATTATTTCCCAGAATAAAGGCGGGATTTAGCATGAAACGAAGCGTAATACATATTGACGAGGAAAAATGCACAGGATGCGGGGAATGCATACCCCACTGCCCCGAGGGGGCCATACAGATTATCGACGGCAAGGCGCGCCTCGTAAGCGACCTGTTCTGCGACGGTCTTGGGGCGTGTTTGGGGACGTGCCCCGAGGGGGCCATAACTATAGAGAAGCGGGAAGCGGAGCCATACAGCGAGTCTATGGTGATGGAGCGCATTGTGCAAGGCGGAAAAAATGTCATCAAAGCGCATCTGGCGCACCTGAGGGACCACGATGCGACTGCATACTTCAATGAGGCCGTTGCATACCTGCAGGAACACGGCATCGATGTGCCGGATATAGGTTCCGAATGCACAGCATGCCATGGAAGCTGCCCGGGAAGCGCCCAAAAGACCTTTGCGGCACAAAAAACGGCGCAGGAGGAGGGGTGCAGGCAATCGAAACTCACCCATTGGCCGGTACAGCTGCATCTTGTCTCGCCTGTGGCACCATACTTCAGGGATGCCGACATCCTGATTGCGGCAGACTGCGTGGCCTACGCGCTTGCGGATTTCCATAAGGATTTCCTTTCGGACAAGAAGCTGGTCATTGCATGCCCAAAGCTTGACAGCAGCCTTGAGACGTATGTCGATAAGATCAGGCGCATGATGGACGAGGCGTTGGTAAACACCATTACGGTAATGATGATGGAAGTACCCTGCTGCACCGGGCTCATCTCACTGGTGCAGCAGGCCGCCGCCGAGGCGTCCCGAAAAGTACCCATAAAAAAGATTATTGTAAGCATACGGGGGGAAATACTCAAGGAGGAGTGGATATGAGGGATATCCCTTAGTCAGTTAATTTTTTAAAGAGTATCCTCATAATAGGTGCGCTTTGTGCGGCTGTAGTGTAGTGGCCCAGCACTTGAGCCTTCCAAGCTCATACCCCGGGTTCAAATCCCGGCAGCCGCACCAGGGCCCTTTTTTCTTGTTCCATATCATAAATAAGAAGATATTATGTCTTATTTGGGTTTGGGACACCTCCGTATGCGGGTTATAAGCCATTCAGGTGTGTGAACCGCATATGAAAGCCGAAATTGAGGAGATGGGTAACAAGTTTTACCTGTACTGCATCCAGAAAGGATTGGCAAAAGGGTACTGCAAAAGCCTGAAAAATCTATATTTGTACTGCGTGAAACGCTCAAACAATCTCATGCCGGGCCCAAAAGACTTTAGCAAAATCTATCTTGACATGGTAGATAAAGACCGCTCGCCCTCGTATATTGCAAACGTAATCAAGATGGCCAATCACTTCTGTGACTTCTCTGGTGTGGAACGCCCTGCCTTGAAAGCGCCAAAAAACACGAGAAGGCGCATAGTGTATCTTACGGAGATTGAAGCAAAGCGCCTTTTGTACGTCTGCACCGATTTTCGTGATTATGCCCTGCTCTGTGTACTGCTGTATGGGGGGCTACGACGGACAGAAGCAAGAAATCTGAAAATAAATGACATCAACTTCACAGAAAGGGTAATGACCATTACCACCACGAAAACGCATATCGAAGCGGAATGCATTATGAGTGAGAAGACATCAAAGGCCCTTTCTCAGTGGTTATCGCACCGTCCAGAAACGAACAATGACTATGTTTTTGTAAAGCAGAATGGTGATCCCCTCAGTGTAGAGAGAATTGGATATTTAGTAAAAAAATATGCCAAGCGGGCAGGTCTCAAAAAGCAGGTATCCACGCATA
>CAYSZY010000079.1:0-6845 GCA_964435645.1 uncultured Thermococci archaeon
TCTCATTATCTGTGGTGCTTTTCTTGGTCAGCTTCACAATACCCCGTTTGGCGCTGCGCAAGAGCCAACCTAATAAGAAAAAGGCACCTACCCCCATCCCGAAGGCCGCACCGGAACGCTATCCCCCTGCCGAAGGGGCAGAGTGGAAGGATTATGCGTCCCAGCAGCCCATCGCCGAGCCGTCCCCCTCATACAGGAGCCCCTCCGAAAAGGGATTCCGCATTGCATACAAGCAATACCAGCATGAGCTTGGCACCTTTCTGCGCGAAGTAAGCTCCACCACGGCCATCGTGCCGTACCACCGTAAGAAGTACAATGAGCTGTATACGTTCTACTCGACGTCCATCAAGCCCAACGAAGGCACGATATCGGTGTCGGAGCTCAAGGAGATACGTGAGAACCTTTCTCGCGCAAAGCAGATAATTACCCGTTTTAGCACATAATTGATTACTATTTTCGTCTTTTTTTGCATTGCATACTTATCATATCACAATTGATTAGCGGCTTTGTACATAAAGTATCCTACTTTATATGCATTCACATGCGAAAAACAAATCCCTGCATACCGGATGCAAGCCCACATCTTCTATCCCCTCCGCAAAGGCATTGGGGAATACCTTTCTTATGATTTTGCAGGCGGCGTTGACGCCCGCGTTTATGGCTGTGCTATTCCGAGATATGAAGAGGCCGCGGCGCACCCTCTTTTTCGTGTACCCCTCGCGTGGGCGCATCCCCTCGCCGCCAAGAAACGAGCACCTGCCGCATGCGCGTGGCAAGCATCGAATGCGGTATGGGTACGGGGCATAGATGCATGGCCCGAAAGGGCGCATGCAACGTGAAAGGGTACTTTGTGCTCATAGTGTGAAACTTTATATTCAGATGGGACTTTACGTGAAAAGCCTTGATTAGCGAAAGATATAAAAAGGTACATTATTTAATGTAAATAATATTATTCGGAGGTATTTTTCATGCGCAAACTCTCAAATATCTTTGGTGGTGCTGAGGAAGAGAAGAAAAAGCAGAAGGTTGCTGAGGCACCGTTTCCCGATGAACCACTGCCCCTTGATGATGACTTTGGCGAGGAAGAGCAGATGTCAAAGGGATTCAGGGATGTATCACAAATCAAATATGAGGAAGACATGCTGACTTCGGAGAAGTTTTTCGATTACGGCATTACCTACGTCAAGACCCTTCGGCTCAGGAGCCTTGCGGACGTCCAGAAGGTGTCGCACGAGCTCAACGAGGGCAACATCGTTATCGGTGACATCAGTATCCTTAACGAGCGTGACCCGCTTGAGCTTAAGCGCACAATCGACCAGATTAAGGGCATCTGCAGGGGCATAGGCGGGGATGTTGCCGGCATAGGCGATACCATGCACGTCATAATCACCCCCTCAAACATCAAGATTTGGCGGGACAAGGTCTGATACCTTTTCCACCGACTTTTTTTTTCGTCATACGATCTCACAACCGCCGGGAGGCAGCGATTGGACGATATCGTTGACGTCATCCCATGAAAGCAGTTCCATAAGGCGTTTTGCGGTCTTTTCCTTGCTCTCCCTTCCCGGAACTATTTTGAAATGCTGTTCGCACTTAGCCGATACCGCGCTGCTTGGCCCGCACATGATGCTGTCCTGGTACACCCCTATCGAAACATCGACAGGCAGCTTGCGCAGGTAGTTCTTTTTGCCCTTGATGAAAAATGCGCCTTTGCCCAGGAATTCCCCGGTGGGCGGTTCCTTTGTTACTTGGTCGGGATTCACCCAGTAGGCGTCAAGGCTCGAGACGCTTAATTTCCACGCTTTGGAAAACGTTACCGCGAAGATGCCCGCTTCCTCGATTGTCGTTTCAGGGGCGTTCGCACCGTCTTTGATTATCACCTGCGGGGCGCCTGTGATGTCAGCATGGATGTGTATGTCCCCTTCCTCGAGATACCGCTTGACCAAGGTCTCGTTAGTCGCGGCGTCCCTTCCCCCGATAACGAGGAAGCCGTCCGAGGAGCGGAACCAGCGGTACCGCTCGTACCATTTCCGCTTTTTCTGTACCCTCTTTTTGACCTCAGCCACAGGAGCGTCCTCCGTACGGGCCTTTTCTATCTTGGCGTTGGATATTTCCACCGCCTTGGCGGCCCCTTCAAGTTTACGCTTGAATTTCTTGGATTTGGTATAGTAGTCCTGTGCGTTTTCGTTGATGGACTTCGTGATGTCGAGCTCGACGGTATCGTCCCCGAGCTTTACGATTATTCGCCCCGTTTTCTGGTCCATCGACACAACAAGCCCCCGAAGCTTTGCGTCGCCGTGTTCCATGCGTGACGCGACCTCCTTCCACCCCAGGCTCTTGACGGCGCCGTACAGCGTCGTGAGCAGATTGTCAACAAGCTGGTAGTGTGCAAAGATGGCATTCCCCCGTAGCTGTGCCGCGGAGCGCTTTTTCTCGTATTCCCCTATAGTGCGCAATTGGGTGGACAGGATGCGCTCAAGCTTGTTGATGTGCTTTTCCTGCTTGGTAAGCTCCTTTGCCGCAATCTTTTCCATTTCCCATTTGCCGTAGATCTCGTCCGTAGCCTGATTGAGGCGCTCAAACGCTACACGCTCCTTACCCTCATGAATCTTGAGGTTGTATGGCACGACGGCATTATTCACGATGGCGGGCGCTTTGGCAAGGGCGAGCACGTCGCTGATGCCGCGGGCAAGCGCTTCGGGGTCGGGGGAAGGGTCCTGCTTGTCTATGCCCGCCCTGATACAGATCTCCTCCGCGTACATACCGCCCATGTTCATCGTCATGGCAAGGGCCTTTACAATGGGTGTCTTGCCGTCGATTACCGACGCAACGTCGGCATCGTACGGTGACACCTGCGAAGGCGGCGGTTCGTAGACCGCCCGGGCCCTGAGCGTGCGCGTTGCCCATGCTTTGGGGAGCAGGACACCGATTATATTGTCGTCGGGGTCAGTAAGGATGAGATTGCCGTTGCCGAACACCTCAACGTACACATAGTACTTGACAAGCTGCTCCTCTCCGAAAAGCCCGAATGTTATTTTTGCAATCCGGTCAAATCCAAGCTGTTCAATGGAAAGGATCCGTAGTCCGGCCAGGTGCTTGCGCAGCTGCATGGCAAATCCTGCCGGGTGCTGTGGGGCGACTTTGGGGTAGGATGTGACAAACACGGCCGTTCCTGGCTTAAGGATAAGGTCCTGCCGGCCCCTCCCGTACAGCTTGACGCGCAGCTCGTCACCGATTTTGTACACCTTGTCCACCTTCATGCCCACAACTGCATAGTCGTTGATGAGCTCATCGATGATTACTTTAAGGTCGAAGCTAGAAATCATACAAATGTTTTTAAAACACTATACTTTTTATAGGTTATTGTATAGGTGAAAAATAATGGATGACAAAAATAAGATTGGATTCATCTTTACCATGGCCGGATGTGTGGCCGGTATCGTTTCCGCTATCATGACGGGCACTGTGCCCAACCTGCTCATACTTGCTATCGCCGCAGGATTCTGCTATATGTCTACCTATCTTGCAGCATTGCTTAAGGTGGATGTCGAGGAATACGGTGGCAGCAACAAGGTGCTTCGTTCCGGCGTATTCGCTTTTATCCAAGGGTGGTTGGTGTTTTGGTTCCTCGTGTATGAGGCATTCCATATCTATGTATGATGAAAAGTTGTAAAGTATGAAAAAGAAGCAATTACTTCTTTCACAATATTATAAGCGAAAGCTTTAAATAAATATTTTTCTACTTATTATATAAGGAGAAAGACCCATGGCAGATGAACCACCGAAAGAACCTTCCGCTTCTGGAGAAGAAAAGGTGTCTCCCCCATCCCCAAATGAAATTCAAAAAAATGAGGCACCACTGAAAAAAAAGAATGTGGAACAAACTGATAGGAAGATTGCGGAGCTTGAGAGGAAGATTGCAACTTTGGAATCATCTCAGAAAGCCCCAAAATCGCAACAGCCAGCCCCACCTGTGTATGTACAGGGGTCCAACGGATCGGCACTTAAGGTAATAGCCGTTTTGCTGGGCATCTTCTTCGTCGTTTCCGCCGCAGCGGCAGTGTACTATGCCAACGATGCCAGGATCAATGACGATTGCCAGACCAATTACAAGGGTGTGCTTGGTGATTATAACGAACTGTCCTCGCTCTATTCCGTACTAAATGCGGAAAAGGCCTCGCTTGAGGGACAGGTTTCAACGCTCAACGCACAGATAGCCGACATCTCGTCGCAGATAGCGGGAATGCGTGAAACCGGCACTGCCAAGGATTCGCAGATAACGTCGCTTACTGCCCAGCTTGCAGCGCTTGAGGCGGAGTGCGAAGGGCTAGAGGACACTGTGGAGGCAAAGGAGGCGCGAATCACGTACCTCGGGGTGCTTATGGATTCCGTACAGAGCCAGAATCAAGAGCTTGCAGGCAGGCTCGAGCTGTGCACCAACGAGAATGCGGACCTGAGCAACCTTGTGCTGCATCCATATGTCGGTTCGTTCTATACATCGGGCGAGGAACGTATCACCATCGTTGACGAGAAGATAGTAGAGGAGTTCTACATCTACCTGTGCGTAAGCTGCACCGAGTGCGATGTCTGTACGTCATACTGCTACGATCCATGTAATCCATGCGACCCGTGCAGTACCTGCACATATCCGTGCTGCTCCAGTACTGGGCCATATGACGCCATCAAGCTTACGGTGCGCGTGACCACGGATCTCACTGAGCTGACGCAGAACGTAACGGTTGTTTCCTGGACTTGGGCGTAACAACCTTTTTATTATCTTTTTTTCTACCTTTTTTCATGAGAATTGCCATTGTTGAATACGACAAGTGCAAACCGAAGAAATGCTCCAACCAGTGCGAGCGGTTCTGCCCCGGTGTCCGTATGGGTGAAGAGACTGTTGTCATGAGCGAGGAGACCAAAAAACCGATTATTTCCGAGACACTTTGCTCAGGCTGCGGCATTTGTGTTCATAAGTGCCCCTTTAAAGCAATTCATATCATCAACCTTCCTGAGGAGCTCGACATGCCCATCCATCAGTTCGGGCCGAACTCCTTTAGGCTCTACCGCCTTCCCATCCCCAAGGAAAAGACCGTTCTGGGAATCATTGGCCCAAACGGTGTGGGGAAGACCACTGCAATAAAGGTCCTTTCCGGTGAGATAATCCCTAACCTTGGGAACGTCGACGAGTTTTCCGTCCTTCTCGGCGCGCCGGGCAAGCAGGCAATCTCCCCTGCATTGCGCTCCGAGCGATACGGCGAGATATCCCGCCATTTCCGCGGCTCAGAGCTTCAGCCGTACTTCGAGCGCCTCCAGGATGGCAATCTCCGTGTCGTCTCAAAACCCCAGTACGTAGACAAGATACCAAAGGCCATCAAGGGCACGGTGGGGGAGATCATATCCAAGCTCGACGACCGCGGGGCAAGCGAGCGGCTCTTTAGGCGCTTTGGCATGAACGAGGTTCGCGACCGGGAGCTTGGGGGCCTTTCCGGCGGTGAGCTGCAGCGCCTTGCCATCATGGCGGCACTGGTGCGCGATGCCGACGTGTACTACTTCGACGAGCCTTCCTCATATCTTGACATTTACCAGCGCCTCAATGTGGCCGGCGCCATACGTGAGCTTGCACAGGAAAAGACGGTCATCGTCATAGAGCACGACCTGGCGGTACTCGACTACCTGAGCGACCACGTGCACCTCCTCTACGGCAAACCGGCGGTATACGGCATCGTTTCATCCCCCATGGGCGTGCGCGTGGGGATAAACACTTACCTACAGGGATTCCTCAAGGACGAAAATGTCAGATTTAGGCAGGATGAGATAAAGTTTACCCTCCGGACACCCAAGTCGTGGAGTTCGGACGACGTGCTGTTTTCATATCCCCAGCTCAGCAAGTCATTCCCGTCATTTTCTCTCGATGTCAGCCCAGGGGATGTCTACAAGGGCGAGGTGGTAAGCATCGTGGGCCCCAATGCAACGGGAAAGTCAACTTTCGTTAAGATGATTGCTGGTGTCGAGGAACCGACGTCGGGTACCGTTGGCGCCACCATTGAGATATCCTACAAGCCCCAGTACATCCGGCATGATTACGAGGGCACGGTGCGCGAGCTGCTTTTTGCTGTGGCCAAGCGTGACTTGTACGAAGGCTGGTACAAAACGGAGATACTCAACCCGCTCCAGCTTGAGCCGCTGCTTGACAACACCGTCTCGGAGCTTTCCGGCGGTGAGCTACAGCGGACGGCCATCGCTGCGTGCATTTCCAAGCGGGCGGACCTGTACCTGCTTGATGAGCCTTCCGCATACCTGGATGTTGAACAGCGCCTTTCTATGGCCAAGATGGTGCGCAGGCGCATGGAAAATGGGGACACGACCGCCATAATAGTGGAGCATGACCTGGTGACTACCGACTACGTCTCAGACCGTGCGATCGTCTTTTCGGGAGAACCTAGTGTCCACGGTGTCGCATCTGCCCCCATGAACCTTCGCGACGGCATGAACACGTTTCTCTCAAAGATCAATATCACGTTCAGGCGTGACTCGGAAAACGGGAGACCGCGGGCAAACAAGCTGGAAAGCCAGCTCGACCGCAAGCAGAAAGGGTCTGGCGAATACTACTACGCCGATCTGGGATAGGCATGCCCTTCTATGACGAATAACATGCGCCGTGGGATGATAATTCACCCTACGTAAATTTTTTTCTTATAGTGTTCGAATGTTCGTACTTGAGTCTATGGTATCCCGAGCCCCGAAAAAAAGGTGGTTATATCCCATAAAAGCCATCTGGCAACACGAAAAATGCACCGAGAGTGGCACGGCATGTTGTTTTCGTATCTTCCCAATAAAACGGTGAC
>CAYSZY010000080.1:0-6818 GCA_964435645.1 uncultured Thermococci archaeon
CGTGTGGGACCCCTCGGTACATCACTCATGTGGGATACCGACGATGTCACACAATGCACGCCACGAGTCCGCGACACACTCCCAGGCCCCCGACGCTTCTGCGGGTATGCCCTGCCCGAGCTCTATTGCCCGTGCCATTGGGGGACAGTATGGCACCGCCCCCACGATTGGAATGGATGATGATGCACAGTAGTCACGTATTTTTTCGGAAACATATTCGTTGATATCACATTTGTTGATACAGACCGAGCAAGGTATCTGCATGGTATTGCACAGTTCAGAAACCCGTATAAGGTCCCCCAACCCCGAAAGGCTCGGCTCGGTTACCACCAGTGCCATGTCTACTGCGCCGATGGTGGCTATGACAGGGCACCCTATTCCCGGTGCCCCGTCTATTAGCACCAGGTTCGCACCGATCTCCTCGGCTACGGCGGTAGCCTGCTCACGTACAGCCGTTACCAGCTTGCCTGATCCCTCCTCCCCTGGTACCATATCCATGTAAACAAGCTTGCAGCAAGACGTGTCAGATACATGGAGTGTCCCTGCGACAACGGGGATAAGCGAAACGGCATGGTATTGACAGACGAATTCACATACGGCACATCCCTCGCACCGAAGGGGTATGACAGAATAATCAGATGTTATGGCATCGAATCGGCACTTCTGGGTACATAACCCGCAGGATACGCAGCAATCAGGGTCGATGCATGCCTTGTGTGAACCAACGATATCCCGCTGTAAATAGGATGTCGGCTGCAGTGTAACAGGAAGATTGGATGCATCGACATCGCAGTCTGCCAACACCGCATTTTGCGTTATACGCGCAAACGCAAGGAGGAGCGACGTTTTTCCGGTGCCGCCCTTTCCGCTGATAAACGCAACATGATTCATGGTGCACAGCCCCCTGTTATAGAAGAGAGAATTTCTTCGAAAAGGCACCGCCACTGCGTGCCCTTGTCAACGATAAGCTCCCCCGTGGAGCACCACTCGGCGATTCGCCGGTCAAGCGGTATGGTGCCCAATATCGGTATGTGTTCATCACCCACGTACCGCTCCACCTCATTACGTTCAGGGGTATGCTTGTTGAGCACCACCCCAAAAGGTATGCCCATCTTTCGGACAACACTGATAAGCGCCTTCATGTCGTGCAGCGCGTATGAGGTGGACTCGGTGACGATTACCACATAGTCTGCACCTTCCATGGCCTCCACAACGGGGCATGACGTTCCAGGCGGCGCATCGATAATGCAAATGCCGTTCGCTACGGCATGATTCTTGACAGCCCTTATGAGGGGGGGCGACCGGGCTTCTCCGACATTGAGCAATCCATGGATAAAATGGACAGTACCGAATGTTCCGGAAAAGATGGACCCTATATCTCTCCATTCCTCATGTATGGCGTTTTCAGGGCAGACAAGAACACAACCACCGCACCCATTGCAGTTGGGAGGAAAAACCAAAGCTGTGGAAGGAAGTATGGCCAAAGCATTGTATCTGCAAAAGGTTGAGCACGCACCGCAATGGGTGCAGGTGGCTAGATCAATGGAAGGATTCATAATCGAAGCGGTTCCCACCGCTCGAAGGGGTGTCTTGATATAGTGGTGCGCGTTGGGCTCTTCGACATCACAGTCGAGCAATGTGCACGGGCCTGCTGAACATGCAAGATTCACGGCAACCGTGGTCTTCCCTACGCCACCTTTTCCACTGGCTACAACAATATTCATAGTATCACTTATGTTGATATTTTAGAACATATGAGAGAACCCTTTGGAACGCCCGCATGTGCGGCCAACAGGGCGCATTTTGCCTTAAGGAGGAAAAAGATGTTATGGTGTGAGCTAAGGATCTCATAATTGCCTTGCCCTTTGGATATGATAACGTCGAACGAATCCATATATGCACTGAATTCAGGAGATTCCCTCCGGTAGCCGGTTCCGGGTTCTCCGTTGCTAATGTATGATAGGGATACCGATGGCAACAAAAGCAGGCCTGCCTGATCGGCATCGTCCCTCGTCGCATCGTTAAGTATGGGACCGCCCTTTACTGCCAATACTATGGTGTTAAGGTCATACTTTGACAGTATTGTCTCAAGCAACAGCTTGTCACAAACAATTTCTCCCGCATTGTCTGTAAGGTACAGCAAGGACGATGCACCAGACAGCGCGCTCTTGAGCGCATCGGTGCTGCCGAGGGCAATATCCTGTGTAAGGCACTCGTTGACGGTTCCCTCAAAGTCAAAGGAATCCGAAGGGCCATAGTCCATGATATTTCCCGCTATGGCGATGCGTATGGCAGTTGATAAGGGGTCGGGTGAAGATGAAACGAGCGATTGTAGGGTGGCATATAGGACTTGAGCTTTTTCATTGCTTTCGTTCTTTACCTGCCAATAAGGGTCTATACCCCCAAGTTCCCTCCGGACCAGGGAGTGGACAGTTTGGGCCATGAGAGGGGGGCATAAATTCCATTGGAGCGACAAGAGCGCTTGTATTGCCTTTTCCAATATGGCACGCTTGGCAGAATCATCGACTTGTGACATGCGAAGCGCATCCACAACCTGCCGCTGAAAGCAAGGTATACACTCAAGATTCATCTTCACCCGATTTCAACCCCCTAATGATGACCTTTACACGCGGAATCCTTTGAAGCCTCGGAAAGCGCGCCTGCTTCCCACATGTCGATTGTTTCCTTTACCGTCTGTTGCGCGCCAGTTAGCACGGTAATCCCCAATTCGGTAAACATCTCCAGGGCTTTTATGCCAAGCCCCTTGCAGATAAGCATGTCAACGCCCATTGCGCGGAGAATCTCGGGAGGATATCCCTGCCCACCCGCATGGCGGGATGTATTGGCAACTGATTCTGCGATTTTTGTTTCTGTATCATACAGTGTGTATGCAGGTGAACTTCCAAAATGCTGGCCGACGATCGCATCCATGCCAGCCATGTCCATTGTAGGTATGGCGATTTTCATATGTGTATCTCCTATTCATTATTCGCACATGATGAAAGATATGAGTCCAATGCCACACGTATCGTCGAGGAATAACCCTGCAATACCTCGATTTCTGATGCTGAAAGAGTCTGGGCCGCATTTCCGCCCACATGGCCGGTAATGACAAGCTTGACCCCATTTCTTGCAAGAAGCTCTGCTGCCTGTATGCCTGCGCCGCCACTTGCCTGGGCAGCCTCATTCTCTAATAATATAGTTTCCTTTGTATCAGTGTCATACAACAGAAAACTCCTGCAACGCCCAAATCTTGATTCGATTGGGTCATCCATGGTCTCACCATTGGTTGAAAACGCTATCCTCATGTTATCACCTTTATATGTGCCCCTCTCCAGCTCCAGCACCTCAAGCATCATGATATCGGTCGAAGGCAGGATACAGTAGGGTCCACCCTCAATCCTGATTGCCATCCCGGTTACAAGGGCTTCAGCAATCTTTGTTCTTGCGCGAAGAAGTGTCCGGTGGAATGTTGACTGGTGGACGCCCATCCGCTCCGCGCCCTGGCACTGATTCATCATGCGATGGTCACTCAATCGGATTGATTCAAATTCGCCCAACGTCAACGTGACTTCCTTAAGCTTCCTCATGGGGATGCCCTTGGGTTTAAAGTAGACCACATTGGGTTCTGATTCAATAATCCGATCTTTAGCTGGTCGAGGCATTATGCATAATAATGCAAAACTCTTTATAAAGTTATTGGATGAGTATCGGATAATACATGCTAATACTCCAAATATGGCTATAAAATGAGATATAATATGTACTAATTTACAGTATTTGATGACAAATCAAAATATTTATAATGATTGCCAACCGAAAGAACATATAATATGCATTAATTCATAAATAATTTTTATCGTATAATATGGCACATCAGTTAGGCCAAAACAGAATCAGGTGGTGAGCATATGTGTGGAATCATTGTGGTGCCAAACAAATACCCACAAATATTGAATAATGCGTGGGTCCCCTGTAGCCTATCTTTTGTAGATTGCCCATATGCCCGAAAGCATAGGGCCAACGCAGTATTCGGCTAAGCGACCTACCACTGGCCTCGGACTGGGCTCATTGGCCATCCTTTGGTCTTGCATGCCAGGGGCGGGCATATTCCACCGCTTCATCCCACGACCTCAGGGGCATACCCCATCATTGCATAAGTGGGAAGGCGCTCTTTTCTTTTCCCGGCCTGCCAGTTTCCCGACAACACTTACATGCCCCGGTTCCAGTCACATGGATAGAACTTCCTCACCCTCCAAGGGGCGAAACTGCGAGAAGACCCACGCAAGTGAAAATTCGATGTATGATATATATACCTATCTAAAAGACATAATGGCAAATATGGGAAAAAAGAAAAAAACAGGATAACTATATCAAATCATGCTCTTGCATCCACAGTTCGACTTCCTTCTCTAGGGCATCCTGCTTTTCCTGCATATAGTCGGTGATTTTATTGTATATCTCCAACTTTCCCTCGGACTCCAACCACGCCTCGACAAGAGCATCAACTTCGTTCTGTTTTTTTTCCATATAGTCGTCAATTTTCACATAATCGTCAAATATCCCATTTTGTTTGAGCCAGTCCTCGAGATCCTCCTCATCCATCTCGGTATCCCGAAGAAACGAGTCTATCTTGTTAAATGAGTTGATAAGGCCCTGTTCCTCAATCCACTGTGCCACAGCCTCGTTAGCGTCCTCTTCCTTGCCAATTATATAGGAATCGATGGCATCGTAGGTTTCGAGTAAATCCTGTTCCTTCAACCACTGCTCAACCAGATTGTCAACTTCACCCTGTTTCTTTTCCATATATTCGATGACCTCTTTAAAGTCATCAGACTCATTCGAATTGTCAGCAGACTGCATAATCATTACCTCATAAAGTTTCTACAATATATCAGGCACAGGCATTTAAAAGAATGACGCCCATATTATACATTATTGAAGTGGCTATCCGCTGAAAATGAGGGAAGGAGATACGATATGGACTCGAACATGGACATCATGGAATTTCTCAATGAGAACGTTAAGCCAGCTTCAGGATGCACAGAAATAGGTGCCATAGCCTTGGGTACGGCCACAAGCATGCACGCGCTGCTCAAGGACATGAAAATGAAGAGAAATGTATTAAATCCCAATCATATTGAGCGGATAGAGATAACACTTGACAAAAAACTATACAAAAATGCACATAGCGTAAGCATTCCAAATACACAGGACAGGAACGGCATTGCCCTTGCGGCAGCGCTTGGCACAATACTGGACCCCACCAAAGGAAATCCATTGGAGCTATTCGCACAAAATACACCTTCAGCCGTCAAACAGGCAATACGGATGATACCCAAGGTATGGATAAACATTGATTATACTAAAACAAGCCCCTACGTCCTTTCTACCGTACATTACAAGCATCAATTCAAAAGTAGCCTTATCGAGCGGCAGCATGACAATGTGCGCATACTCGATAATGTGATTGATACAAACGCAGGCCCCCTAACAATTAATACGTATGAAAAAAAATCCATACCCCCGGTAGGAATAGAAGAAATTCTGCATATCATTAATCGAATATCGAAAAATGATGAAAAGGAACTACAAAAAACTATAGACCTCAACATGGCCCTCGTTGAAGAAGGCATGAAAGGAATCTATGGGATGGGCATCGTAAAAGCATTGCAGTCGATGAAAGAAAATGGAGATATAGGGGATACCATCGAGACGCGCATAAAACTGGCAGTGGCAGCCGCCGTTGAAGCTCGTATGGGTGGAACACCGCTAAGCGCCATGTCCACATCCGGGTCAGGCAATATGGGCATTACGGCATCAGTTCCAATTATCATAGCAGCCAGGGAAAAGAATATCCCAAAATCAACTCTGTATAAGGCACTCCTCCTCTCCCATATAGTTGTCAGACTAACGGCAGACAATATTGGAGACATTTCAATACTCTGTGGTGCAAACAACAAATCTGCATTCGGTGCTGCAGCAGGCATAACATACCTCCTCGGAGGAAATATAAATCAAATAAAATGCGCAATCAATGCGGTCGCATCAAATATCATTGGGTCTGCATGCGACGGCGCCAAATATAATTGTACGCTTAAGGCAACAACATCTGCAGTTATCGCATGGGAAAGCGCCCTAATGAGCATATATGGCGTAAATATATCCCATGATGGCATTGTGGATGACTCAATAATGGAAACATTCGAAAACATATCCATACTTTCACAAGGAATGGACGCACTTGATAACATGATTATAGATATTATACAAGACCACGACAAGAAGGAAGAAAAAGAGTAAGTATTCTTATCCAATCTCGGCTTTAACTACTTCAACTTATTCTTGAATATCTAATGTAACTTTCGTTATGTCGGATTCAATCTCTTCGAGGGGTCGTGGAGTGATATACTCATAGAAGTATTTTGTGAAGTTAATCTCATACCCAACTTTGTCTTTCTTTCTGTCCATCCAAGCATCGGGGTAGTAAGGCTTTACTTCCTTTTCAAAATACTCTTTTATATTCTGCTCTAAGGGAATCTTTTCCGAATCTCTTAAGGAAGTATCAGGCTTCTTCTTCCCCCTACTGTCTGTCACATATTCAGATGTTTCATCATGTTCGGACAATGCCAAAATAATATTATTTATTATTGTAGGTGAAAAATTGAATTTACCTATGGCTTTCTTCACTTCCTTTTCAAAAATATTCCAATTGAAGAATTTATGAACGCCTATAGTTTTCAAAGAATTGATGATTTCTTCTTGTTTAGCTTTGCCCGATTCTTCTTCCTGAAGCTTTACATCCGGTCTTTCTGATT
>CAYSZY010000081.1:0-6784 GCA_964435645.1 uncultured Thermococci archaeon
AAAAAGCATTAACGCATGAAGCTGATGTGAAAATTATTGACAAAATGCAAAGCAAACAACAGTAGAGGGATTTTATGAAATTATTAGAGTATGAAGCAAAGGATATCTTTGTCGAATACGGTATTCCCACATCCACCGGCATCGTGATTGAAGACCTTGACAACCTCAAGGCTGTGCTTTACAAGCTCGGTCTCCCGGTAGTGCTCAAGGCACAGGTGCTTGTTGGGGGAAGGGGAAAGGCCGGAGGCATCAAGATAGCCAAGACGGAAGAAGAGGCCACGTCCATGGCTGAGCAGATTCTCAGCATGGAAATCAAGGGGCTCCCAGTAAAGAAATTGCTCGTATGCACGCCCTCGGTGATAGAAAAGGAACTTTATGTCGGCTTCGTTGTTGACAGGAACAAGAAGAAGATGACCCTTCTCGCATCCACTGAAGGGGGAGTAGACATTGAGCAGGTCGCGGCATCGACCCCCGAAAGGATCCACAAAGTGGTAATCGACCCCATTATAGGGCTTCAGGACCATGAAGCACGGAACGTGGCTCGAAAGCTCGGGTATACCGGTTCCGACATCAACGCCCTTACTTCGATTATCTACAAGCTCGGGCAGATCATGCAGGACAAGGACGCGGAGCTTATCGAAATCAATCCGCTTGCCATCACACCCAATGGATTCGAAGCGCTGGACGCTAAGCTTATCATAGACGACAATTCGCTCTTTAGGCACCCTGAATTCGCAAATGACATGAAAGATACCCAGGAATTCACCGCGATAGAGAAGACCGCAAAGGAAGCGGGGCTCGCTTACGTAGAGCTAGACGGAGACATCGGCATAATAGGGTGCGGCGCAGGTCTGGTCATGGCCTCTCTTGACGTAGTGAATCACTATGGGGGAAAGCCGGCAAACTTCCTTGATATCGGTGGTGGAGCAACGTCTGAAAATATGAAAAAGGCACTTGAAATCATTACCATGAAAGATGGGATTAAGTCAATATTCATCAATATCTTCGGTGGCATCACCAAGTGCGACGAGGTTGCAAAAGGCATTCTCGAGTTCAATCCGCCAGTCCCCGTATTCGTACGGATGATGGGAACTAACGAGAAGGAGGCAAAACGAATCCTTAACGATGCGGGATACGAACTCTACGGCTCGATGCATGAAGCGGCAGAAGCTGCGGTGAAAGGAGGGATATGAATGGCGATTCTTGTAAACGAAAAGACCAAGATCGTGGTCCAGGGTGCCACCGGGCGCCAGGGCCAGTTCCACACAGAGAGGATGAAGGCATACGGAACGAAGATCGTCGGCGGCGTCACACCGGGAAAAGGCGGCATGATGCTCGGCGATATCCCCATATTTGACACAGTGGAAGAGACTGACGCTGATGCGTCAATCATCTTTGTACCGGCACGCCTCATGCGCAGCGCGGCAGTTGAAGCAATCGCCAACGGCCTTTCACCAGTTGTCTGCATTACCGAGCATGTACCGCTCAGAGACGCAATGTTTATCCAAGAATACGCAAAACAGCACGGCGCAGACGTCGTAGGGCCTAACACGCCCGGACTCATCTCGCCAGGAAAGGCACTTCTCGGGATTCTTCCGCCACACATCTTTAAGGAAGGCAGCATTGGGTTGCTTTCACGGAGCGGAACACTCACCTACGAGATCATAGACGAGATGACAAAAAATGACCTTGGGCAGTCAACGGCAATCGGTATCGGGGGAGACCCGGTAATTGGCATGGACTTCATATCCACGCTCCAGCGATTCGAGGATGACAAGGGCACCAAGGCAATGGTCATGATTGGCGAGATTGGCGGAAACGCAGAAGAGCTAGCAGCAGAATACATCCGCGAGCACATTACCAAGCCCGTTGTATCGTACATCGCCGGAAAGACGGCCCCTGCAGGCAAGAGGATGGGCCACGCAGGTGCAGTCATATCAGGAAACACCGGAACGGCCGAAAGCAAAATCAATGCACTCAACGCCGTGGGCGTTCCTGTCGCGACGATGCCGCACGAAGTTCCAAAGCTTCTTGCAGACCTTCTATAATGGTGGCACGTTGTGCCACCCTCTTTTTCTTATTATTTTATGTTTAGTGGCGGATGGGACCCATACAAGGGTAAAAAAGCTTGGTGCAGGTAACGTGCGACTTGGCCCATTACAGTCCCCGTCTACGGATATTCTTATGGATAAACGCGGAATGCATAAGCTTGGCAACAGCCATATAATCCGTGTCAAAGGGTACGGTCTCCCCCACACCATGATTCTTTTCGCCCTCGCCGAATGCGTAGACGACCATGTCAGAGCTGATGCCAACGAAGTCGGCGTCAAGCCGTGGCTTGAGGGACTCATGATCGGTGTCTAGGAGCCCGAAATCCATGATTGCGCGATACGACTTTTCACTGCCGTTCCCCGGTTCTGCGGTGTGCCCAATGTTTGCGTCGGATACCGTGCCGTCCGGCTCGTTGTATTTTTTATAAAACTCTATAATCTGGGCCTCAAACTGGAACGTATCCGTACGGAGCTCGTTGTATGCTTCGCCCTCGATGGGCGTAGTGCCAAAAAATGCTGCCTCGCCCACACGGAAATGATTAATGGTATCGGGAAGCCGCCCCAGCGCGAGGAGCGGAAGCGTTATTGAGCTGCCACCAGAGATATACTCGACGTTCACACCGCATTCAGCCTCTATAATCTGTTTGTAGAGGTCCAACTGGACCATCTTTTCAAGGGTGGGTTCAATGCCGTGCATGCAGCCAAGATTGGATCCAATGCCGGCTATCTCAATGTTCTGCAGGCAGCGAGCCTGGTTAACGAGGCCTATCAGGGAATCACCCTGCACGCCCTCGCGGATTTCACCCTGCTCGACCATAAGAATGACACGATGCGTTATGTCAAGGCGCTCAGCCGCGTTGTTGAGCGCCCTAAGCGTATAGTACGAGCTGTTAAGGGAGTAATCGCTGTACCGCACAACCTGGTCAGCGTAGCAGGCTTCAGGCGGTTTGATGTACATGGTGGCAATATCAGGGTCCAAGGACTTGATGATGCTCAGGCTGTCGAGGCGCGAATCGCCAATACTATGGGGAATGGAGAGGATGCCCTCATCCTTAAGGGCGGACAGCGTTTCATAATGCCCGCAGAGTACCTTGGTCACGAGGGTCCATGATGCGTTGTTCCGCTTGGAAAAGAACGTGTCAAGCTGAGATACATTTTCCCCGATGGCATCAACATTGATATTGAGCGTAGCCATGACTACTCCTTCTTATAGCGCATTTCAAAGTAAGATGTAACAAACCCCATGCGCTCATACAATCGTCGTGCAGGGTTGTCCAAGTCGACATGAAGGGCTATGTCCCCGTCAGTTGATGCGATTGCATGCTCCATGAGCTTCGTGCCGATGCCCTCGCCGCGAATCGCCGAATCCACTGCAACGTAGACGAGCAGATTCTCGGGGACAAACCCTGCTGTAGGCATGCGAAGCATGACGAGCACGCCTACAAGGGCGTCGCCACCGTTTCGGGCAAGGTATATGGCGCCGCCCCTGCAGGGGTGTGATGAAGTCGCATATTCGATGGCCCGCACAATATCCTCACGCGAATCCCCATAATTCCCGAGATGTGTATGCAAAAAAGTACATGCCTCCGAAAGAGACAATGATGGAATATCTTTATCGTAGTGTTCTATGGCAATAATGGTATCACCTAAAAAAAAGGGAAAAAAATGGATTAGGATTTCCATTCTTCTACAAGGTCCTGATTCTCCGAAATCCACTGTACTGCAATTTCTGACGGTTCCATCCCCTCATCGCTGTAGAGGAGGATCCATTCGCTCTGGGTATCAGGAGATATCTCAAACTTCTCAAAGAACGACTGAAGCTCGGGGAAATCATCGGCAAATCCGCTGCGTGTGACTGTGTATATCATGTCTCCGCCGCCGAAAAGCTGCTCAGGCTCATCAAGCTTCTGGATATTGAATCGGGCAAATGCCGAATGTGGCTCCCATATGGTAAATACCACCCATTCTTCGGACTTGATCTTCGAGTCGACTTCTGCCATCATGGCGGGAGTGCTGCTTGACTTGAGCGTAAAGTCCAATCCGTATGTCTCGATAGCGATCTCAGCGTTGTGCATGATGCCGGCCCCCGGTTCGATGCCCACAATGATGCTGTCGAAGTTCTCAGCATAATCATTCAGGTCGGAAATCGATGTGACTCCCGCTTCGTACACGTACGAAGGGACTGCAAGGCCCAGCCATGTGGTGTCAACGTTTACATGAACCTGCTCAAGGGAACCCTCATACTGGCTCCAGTAATCCTGGTGCGTAACGGGCAACCATCCGGCCAGAAGCACATCGATGTTGCCTTTTGACATTTCAGCGTAAACGATGCCTGCGTCAAGGGTGTTTGTCTTTACTTCGTATCCCCAATCCTCCAGTACCTGCTTGACCACTTCGGTCTTCACGGTTACTCCGGGCCATGGGGGCAATCCGAATGAGACCTTCCCTTTACTTGTATCATCATCTGAGTCGGAGCTAATGCAGCCGCTTACAAGGACCGCTGTCACCATCAGCATCAGAACGACGCCGCTCGCGATGGCTTTTTTCGTATATTCGATTCTTACACCTCCTAGGTATGATAGCATGAATTAATGCTCGTAAATGCGTGCAATTGCCTTGGTAATACGGTCGAGTATTATAGCAAGGAACACGATGGAAAGCCCTGCTTCAAGAGCATGCACAAGACTGTAGCGCTGGATACCGGATATAATAACCTCGCCAAGCCCGCCTGCGCCTATGAATCCTGCGATGACGACCATTGAAAACGAGAGCATGATAGTCTGATTCACGCCCATCGCTATTGACGGCATCGCTATGGGAAGCTCTATTTTTGTAAGTATCTGGCGTGACGTTGCACCAAATGATTTGCCCACCTCAACAATGTTTTCGGATACCTGCTCGATGCCGAGACAGGTGAGGCGGATTGCGGGCGGCATGGCAAAAATGACCGTTGCGACCACTCCCGGCGCTTCGCCAATGCCGAAAAAGAGCACGGCAGGGATAAGGTAGGACATCGATGGCAGTGTCTGCATGAAGTCGAGTATGGGCTCAAAAAGTGTTGAAGCAAGCGGTTTTCGCGCCTTGAGTATGCCAAGGGGTATTCCCAGCACCAGTGCAATAAGCGTTGCCACAAACACCAGTGAAAGCGTATGAAGCGTAGCATTCCACAACCGCATGCTGTAGATTAGCGAGAGGCTAACAACGGAAAACACAGCTACAGGCAATTTTGATGCCTTCCATGCGATAATCGTCACAACAACGATGAGCAGTGCCGGCGGAAACATCACCATGATATCGTAAAACAGCGCCACGAGCGCGGTTATGGCCGAGCTTAGTGCGTCAAAGAAGAAATCAAGGTTCTCGCTGAGGTAATTGATAGCATCCACAAGCTCCTTGCCGAGGGGAATATAAGGTATCGTCACCATCATACCCGCCTCCGCAACACGTTGATTGCATCATTGTCCCTGATATAACCCATAAACTGCCCATCTCCATCTACCACAGGGACAGGATATGGGGAGGATATGAGCACGGGGAGACATTGATTAAGCGTCTTGACGCCTTCCACTGCACGCAGTTTTCCCACAAACGATTCGAGCGTCCGCACATTGGCTTCAGACGCGTCTTCAAGGGCGCCTTCCGTCACAATGCCTATATAGGCCCCATCCTTGACCACATACCCTACCTCTGCCTCGTCCTGCTTCAGCTTCGTTAAGGCATCCTGCGGCGATGTTGCCACGTCGACTGCATCTTCCAGCCCGTGTGCAAGGGAGTCGACCCGGATGACGCTGCCATATTCGACGTTTTGTACAAAGGACTTGACAAAATCATTCACCGGAGAAAGTAGTATCTGCTCAGGGGTGTCGACCTGCACCATGATGCCTTCCTCATCGAGGATGGCAATCCGGTCCCCCAGCTTGATGGCCTCATCGAGGTCATGGGTGATAAACAGTATGGTCTTTTTCATCTTCTTCTGCAGTCGGAGAAGCTCCTCCTGCATATCCTGCCGGATAAGCGGATCAAGCGCCGAAAACGGCTCATCCATAAATAATATGTCAGGGTCAACGGCGAGCGCACGCGCCAGTCCGACACGCTGCTTCATGCCACCGCTCAGCTCATGGGGCATACTCGATTCCCATCCTTCCAATCCGACGAGCTTGAGCGCATTTAAGCTCTTCTTCTCAATTTCATCCTTTGTACCGCCCTGGATCTCCAGGCCGAGGCCCGCGTTTGCCAAGACAGTCCGATGGGGAAGAAGCCCAAAATGCTGAAAAACCATGCCAAATTTCATCCTGCGCAGCGCAAGGAGCGCCGCGTCATCCAAATCCATGATATCGATGCCATCCGTGCCGATGAGCACCGTCCCCCTAGAAAGGGGTATAAGCCTATTGATACATCTGAGCAATGTGGATTTTCCACTCCCGGATAGCCCCATGATTACAAAGGTCTCCCCCTTTTCGATTGAGAAGGATATGTTACGGAGTACCACGGTCTGTCCCGATTTTTCTCGTATTTCAGTGCGAGACAACCCCTCCTCTACAAGAGGATATGCCATATCGGGATTGTCCCCAAATACCTTATCCAATCCACTTACCTGTATTTCTGCCAAAAAAACACCTTCAGAAAATACTTAAAAACGATAATTTTCCTACTCTACCAGAAAGGGTCATATATATAAATTTTACGGTTATCGGAGTAATATTATCAAATAAAAATAAAAACATTAAAATAAT
>CAYSZY010000082.1:0-6740 GCA_964435645.1 uncultured Thermococci archaeon
CTATTAAAAAAATCATCTCTCTTGTGCAGAGATCAGTGGCAGTGGACCTTGAGGCCATACAGAAGTCTATGGCAAAAGCCAAATTTGGTAAGAACCAGATTCTAGGCAGAGGTGTTGACCTTCCAGTCGTAGAAAACGCAGAAGCGATCAAAGCACGTGTATACGACATCATCAAGGCAAACGATGGTGACTCAACAAGAGTTGAACTTATCTCAGAAGGTAAGCGATTGCTTATCGAAGTGCCAACTGACAGAATCCTTGCAGAATACACTGCAGGTATCACCGCAGCAGGTGCAGCGATTGTCCAGGCACTCATAGACGAGTTCAATATATCCATGTTCGATGTTGACCTTGTTAAGGCAGCAGTATGGGGAAGCTACCCACAGACCGTCAATCTTGCTGGCGCAAACATCAAGACCATTCTTGACGTGCCGCAGATGAACGAAGGTCTTGGATACGCACTCCGAAACATCATGGTGAATCACATCGTAGCAATTACCGACAAGCGAGTAATGGACGCATCAGCTCTAGGTTCAATCTTTGAGCAGACCGCCATGTTCGAGATGGGTGACGCATACGGCGCATTCGAGCGCCAGCATCTTTTGGCACTCGCATACCAGGGACTCAATGCCAACAACCTTGTTCTTGATCTCGTCAAGGAAAACGGAAATGGCACAGTCGGCAGTGTTATCGAATCACTTGTCGGCAGAGCAATTGACGACAAGGTAATCTATGTGGAAAAGACGCTCCCATCAGGTTACAAGAAATACGCCACGAAGGACACGTCGCTCTGGAACGCGTATGCAGCGGCGGGTATGCAGGCAGCAATCATGGTAAACTGTGGTGCAATGCGTGCAGCCCAGGGTGTTCCGTCAACTATCCTTTACTTCAACGATCTTATTGAGCACGAAACCAGTCTGCCTGGTGTAGACTTTGGAAGGGCCCACGGTACCTCAGTAGGTATGTCATTCTTCAGCCACTCAATTTACGGTGGAGGCGGACCAGGTATCTTTAACGGTAACCACATTGTGACCCGACACTCAAAAGGGTATGTTATCCCCGCAATCGCAGCCGGTATGGCACTCGATGCTGGTACGCAGATGTTCACACCAGAACTGACCTCAGGCCTGTTCAAGGAAGTATTGTCCACGGTGCCAGAGTTCAACCAGCCATTGAAGTACGTTGCAGAAGCCGCAGCGGAGATTAAGGGAGGACTCTAAAGGGGATTGCTATGGAAATCAAGCCCGAAGTACGTGTGTTTCCTAACAGGCTCATATCAGAAGCCACCACGGGGAAGATATTTGATTCCCTTCGTGAAATTGGCAACATAACTAATGTGGAATACAAAGGATTCACCGCCCATAACAACGAGGATTATCGTGTGGGTTGGATCTGGATAGAGATGGAAACAGACGACGAAGCAACCATCGCGGCCATCAAGGCTGCATGTGACAAACATTTACCATTCGGGTATGATTTTAAGTGTGGGAGATTTACCAAGTATAAGTCTACCACCAGCGATCACCTTCGAGCCATGGAGTTAAGGAGGAATGAAAATTATGAAGTATAAGGCACAGTTTGTTCCTGGCAGCACAATCATCTCAAAAAACAGAAAGAAATATATGGACCCTTCATACAAGCTTAAGCAGCTTAGGTCACTTTCTGACGAAGACATCGTTCTCGTTCTTGGTCATCGCGCACCAGGAGAGGACTTCAAGAGTGTGCACCCCCCTCTTGACGAGATGGGTGAGCCAGACTGTATCGTCCGTGAGCTTGTAGAGCCAACGGAAGGTGCGAAGGCAGGCGACAGGATTAGGTATGTTCAGTTTACCGACTCCGTCTACTTTGCCCCGATTACACCATACCAGAGAGCATGGGCATACATGCACCGATACCGCGGTATCGACACCGGTACCCTTTCTGGTAGGCAGATTATCGAAGCCCGAGAGCGTGATGTAGAAAAGTACGCCAAAGAGCTTATTGAGACAGAACTCTTCGACCCAGCGCGAACGGGTATCCGAGGAAGGACCGTCCACGGCCACGCTGTCCGACTTGACGAAAACGGTCTCATGTTCGATGCCATGCGCAGGTACATGTACGACGCAGCCTCAGGAGAGGTCAAGTACGTCAAGAACATGGTCGGCGAGCCAATCGACAGGGCTGTTTCGGTAGGAAAGCCACTCTCTGATGAAGATCTTGAAAAGATGACCACAATGTTCCGTGCAGACGGTGTGTCGGTTCGAGAGGACGAGGAAGTCCTTGACATCGTCAACGCTGTACACTGGGGCAGGACCTTCGGTGGATACAAGAGTGTCAACAGGGAGGGACAGTAAATGGAAAGCAGAAAGTTATACATTAATGCAATGGAAAAGAAGTTCAAAGAGAAGCCAGAGGACAAAAACACCACGTTCTACAACTATGGCACGTGGAAACAGTCCAAGTCCAAGTCCGCCTTCGTCGAGTCTGCGAACAAGATTGCGGCCGAGCGTGGAATCCCTGCCTACAATCCAGATGTAGGCCTAGCAATGGGCCAGAGGCTTCTTATGCCATACCAGCTCAACCACACCGACTACATTGTCGACATGGATGACCTCCACTTCATCAACAACGCAGCCATGCAGCAGTTGTGGGATGATATGCGAAGGACCGTCATCGTCGGTATGGACATGGCACACAACATCCTCGAGAAGCGTCTCGGAAAGGAAGTTACGCCAGAAACAATCAACCACTACCTTGAGCTCATCAACCACAGTATGCCCGGTGGCGCAGTCATCCAGGAGCACATGTGTGAAGTAAATCCGGAACTTGCATACGACTGTTACGTCAAGATCTTTACTGGCGACGACGAGCTTGCGGACCAGATCGACAACAGATTCCTTATTGACATCAACAAGGAATTCCCAGAAGACCAGGCAGCATCACTCAAGGAAGCAATCGGCAAGTCAGCCTACCAGGTTGTAAGGGTTCCGACAATTGTCGGTCGTGTGTGTGACGGTGGAACCATCTCACGATGGTCAGGTATGCAGATTGGTATGACCATGATGGGCGCATACAACATGGCAGCAGGAGAAGCGGCAACAGCTGACTTCTCATATGCTTCAAAGCACGCATCGGTCATCGGAATGGCATCATTCATGCCAGCCCGAAGGGCACGTGGACCAAACGAACCCGGAGGTATGCCATTCGGTATCCTCGCTGACGCCGTTCAGTCAAACCGTGTGCACCCAGAAGATGCAGGCCGACACACCCTTGAAGTCATTGCAGCAGGTGCAGTGATATACGACCAGATATACCTCGGGTCATACATGTCCGGAGGTATCGGGTTCACCCAGTATGCATCAGCCACATACACCGACAACATCCTTGAAGACTTCGTCTACTACGGTATCGACTACATCAAGGACAAGTACGGTGAATTCGGCACAGTCAAGCCATCAGTCGAGGCAATCCAGAAGATATCCACCGACATTGGCATCTACTGTCTTGAGACATACGAGAACTACCCGACCGTTATGGAGTCACACTTCGGTGGCAGCCAGCGCGCAGCCTGTATCTCCGCGGCATCAGGTTGTACGACTGCTATGGCAACTGGGTCAGCCCAAGCGGGTATCAACGCATGGTACCACTCCATGATCCTCCATAAGGAAGAGATGGGCAGGCTTGGATTCTACGGCTACGACTTGCAGGACATGTGTGGTTCATCCAACTCATTCTCATTCAGGTCAGACGAAGGTCTTCCATTCGAGATGAGGGGTCCAAACTACCCGAACTACGCAATGAACGTCGGTCACATGTCAGCATACAGCGGCATCGCAACTGCACCACACGCAGCACGTGGGGATGCATGGACGCTCTCGCCACTCATTAAGGTTGCATTCGCTGACAAGAACCTCTGCTTCGACTTTGCAAACGTTACCAAGACCTTTGGTAAGGGCTGCATGAAGGAGTTCATGCCTGCTGGCGAAAGGGACGCAATAATCCCATAAAATCATTATTTTTTCTTTTTTTTTTCTTTTCTTATTCTTCATTCTTTAGTGCACAAACCGCTGCATTTATATATTGTAACCCATAAAGGGAGCAGTAATATTGATATAATCCAAGGATTTGGTAATTCAATGCACACTAATCGCCTTACGATAGGGGTTGCAGCCCTTCTTCTCATTTCATTGGCACCAATTGAGGGTACACAATTAGGGCCAGACAGGGAATTTTTCATAGATTCATATACGGGGACGCCCAACTGCATCATAGTCGTGGGCGACCGTGCGGCAGTATCAGATATCATTGCGGCATCATGGATTGCAACACAAATTGGCGCAATGGCGTATATTAACGAGTCCATATCGGTAATTACCCAGCAGGAGGTTGTATTAGCTGAAAATGAGGGCCTGCCTAATAGCAAATCAAAAGAAAACGACGGCATTACTGGCATCCTTGATTATCAAAGCTCAACACAGGGGCCTGAATCCCATGTCGTGCTCCCTCATACCCATACTGACGATCCCCTATGGGACTATGACGTATATTTGGATGCATTTTCCACGTTTGAAGGCAACTGGCTTATTGACACAATGGATTCATACGAGTCTTTTTCCATTGACTTTTCCATATGGGATGCGAATGGCGGACAATTGTTTTGTGACATTTGTAGCGCTGCCAAGTGGCAGTCTGCAAACAGTGCGGAGGCACTTACGCTTAACCAGACATACCCTGCATTATTTCCCCGGCATTATTGGGGAACGATAGACGCAGAAACAGTGTTCGACCCGGTGGGTGGCGTGGCGTACCGTTCGACAGTATACCATATGCCCACACAGCCCGAGACGACCTACAATGGATGGACCATAACACTCGGGGAACCGGGTCCGGCACAGTATGCTACCGTTACAACCCCCATACCCCTCCCTGCAAATGTCGCGTTCTTGGGAAATCACTATGATATTCTTGAGTTCGGCACAAATAGCGAAGGATACGACTATGCACTTTACGGAACACCGGTATCGGGCCGCGTGGACACGGTCGCCAAGGAACCAGTTGAATCGGTCCCTGGCATAGACATTCGTGTCGATTCGATAGATGTGTACCATGGGACGGTTACTTTTGCTGTATCATCCCCCTCACTGCCTCCCCAATCAATAACTATCTGCAAAGACGAGACGATATTTATTTGTGATGAGATAACACCCGGTATCGAGCGCCCCGTGCAATGCATTACCCTTTCCGCGTTGAGCATACGCTCGGAGCGTACTGCTTCGCTAGAAACGATACGGCTCGAGGAGTACGGGGCACTCACCGAGCACATTTTTGGTATTGACGGACCATATGTCATATGTAACGGGATAGAATGGTACTTAGACATCATGCCAGCTGACGAGGTTCAATCCTACGACAAGGATAACGACGAGGCACTGTATGCCGACGGCAATCCCAGTTATAATGCCTCAGACAACCTAACGATATACGAGTCGAATGAAACCATGCCGTACTTTGAAGTTTGGATGGCTACACCAATGGAGATCGTAGGGGTATTGGACGAAAACCTCATGGGGTGCCTTACCAATGAATATGGTGAAGAGATACTCTCTTTTGAGATAACTGATACCAATCACAAGGACCTTATTGTCGACAGTGTAAAAATTTTCCAAAAAAAATCAGTAATATCCAATTCAAAACGGTGCTACATAAATGTCGATACCTCTATGCTGGCGGTAACCGACGGGCAAATGGGTCCAGAAGAGAAAAGCGATTATAATCTTATCCTTATTGGCGGCCCTATAGCAAATGACATCGTGGGGGAACTCCTCGCTTTGGGTATAACAACGATTGGGACCTGGACTGAGTCCGAAGGCGAATACATACACTACAACGATGTATTTGTCACCGGGAAGGATGTTCTTGTTGTTGCAGGGAAAGACAGGGAAGCAACAACTGCAGCTGCAAGAATGCTTTTGGATATGATGTCCAATCTCTGACGTCAGTGTCAAGATGCCGCCTACCCCCGCACTGCAGGGGAATATGGGGGGAATGATGAAACGCAGCAGCCATTTGTCAAATGATACTGCTTGCCGCTGCTGTTTCCCCTAGTTGTATAAGTGTTAGAAATGATAACGATTGGGGCAGCAAGGCCCCAACGTCCACTACACACCAACCTCAGCAACACCAGAGGAAGGGGGCTCAAATACGGAGGGCCTCTGCCAGATACAGGTGACAGGATTGCATATGGTGTTCCATGGCTCGCCAAATGTTACCATTTCTAGGAATGTTAGCATAGAATTCCTTACGTGTGCCACCCCTGACATCCAGGCCCATTACCCGGGTGCATACAGATAAATCATGTCAGGCACGTTCGATTCATCGTTTAAGGCGGTTAAGGAATACTTTTGCCAACCCTTCCTGCAGAGTGTGTGTATCATCGAATGTGATGGTCCCCCATGTTTATGTTCGCCATCGTTGCCCCATGGTAGGTGCCATACTTTTCTGCTACAGGCATTTCCCCGGAAGCAAATGGGGGCCGATAACAGTGGTGGGAAATACTTCCTCATTCGCATTTGGCGGAAAATGCGCCATACAGGAATCAGGGCCTTGTAGGCATGTGGTCGTTCCCTGGTGCAGGATACAGCACAACGCCTGACGCTTGTAGTAGTGTAGATTTCCCCGTGGCGCCGTATTCATCGTATAGGCCCCATGAAAAGCCGATGCTGTTGACATAGAGTTAAGATCTTATTGATTGGACCCGATAG
>CAYSZY010000083.1:0-6645 GCA_964435645.1 uncultured Thermococci archaeon
TCCATTACTGCAATTACCAAAAACAAAGTATATAAGCCTTTCTCATTATGTCACAATGGTGTAACGATGGATGACGACACTAATGAAGAATACTGCATCATGCTGCTCGACGGTTCGGCGCCGGTGCCATGGGACGCACTTGCCCGCACTAGAACCGCTTACGCACCTTCTATAACATATTCAAAAAATATATTCATCCCCCTGACGCACATCTGCAGAAACAGGTGCGGATACTGTGCATTCAGGCGTGAACCCTCCCTCTTCACGGATCCGGTCATGAGCGAGCGAAAGGTCATGGACCTGGTTAGTGAAGGTACGTCAAGAGGCGCCCACGAAGCCTTGTTCACCTTTGGGGAAGGCCCGGAGTACGCGCCCATCGTGCAGGATGCGCTTTCATCCATGGGGCACAAGACCATCCTGTCGTATCTCTACTATCTCTGCGGCGAGATTGTAGACTCGTCGCCGCTACTGCCCCACATCAATGCTGGGGTCGTATCGTACCGGGAGCTGCGCATGCTGAGGGAGGTGTCTGCCTCCATGGGGCTTATGCTTGAGACCAGCTCGACGCGGCTGATGTCATCCGTGGCGCACAAGGACAGCCCGGGCAAGAATCCGGCAGACCGCATACAGGCGATACGCAACGCGGGAAAGCTCAAGATACCCTTTACATCGGGAATTCTTCTGGGCATCGGGGAAACGCACGATGAGATATACCAGTCACTGGTGACACTACGGGAGATACATGACAGCTACGGGCACATCCAGGAGCTGATAATACAGAATTTCGTGCCCCACCCAGGGACGCCTATGGGGCATCTGCACGCCGCGCCCAAGGAGCTTCTGGTGCGTACCATCGCCGTGGCACGGCTCATGTTTCCCGACTGCTCGATCCAGGTGCCGCCGAATCTGGCAGAGCGGGTGCTGGGAGACGCCCTGCGTGCGGGCGCAAACGACCTCGGGGGCATCTCCCCCCTTACAGAGGACTATGTCAATCCCGGGTATCCGTGGCCGTCCACCGACTCCGTGTGGCATGGCGCCGTTGAGCGCCTCCCCGTATACCCGCGGTACATCTCGGAAACGTGGCTGTCAAAAAAGATTTATGCCAAGGCGGATTCCTTGACCAACGGTGACGGTTATGTCGGATGAGTGCGGAGAGGGGCCCCGCAAGCGCATTGCATCGGCCATTGAGGCAGCACTTTCGGGGGAGCGGATTACTGTTGCGGACATTGCGGCCCTGCTCGGGGCTACAGGGCGGTCGGCATGGGACGTGTGTGGCGCCGCTGACATGCTGAGGGAACGGCTTGTGGGCGACACGGTGACCTACGTCGTGAATCGTAACATCAACTTTACCAACATATGCTCCGGCACCTGCCTATTCTGCAACTACAGGTCAGACAAGGGGTATGTCCTCTCAATGGAAGAAATAGCGCAAAAGGCCCAGACACCGGGGATTACGGAGGTATGCGTGCAGGGGGGAATCAATCCCTCGCTTGCGCCCTCGTACTATTTTGACATTCTGCGGACCATCAGGGAGGTTCGCCCCGACATCCACATCCATGCATTTTCCCCCGAGGAGGTATGCAATCTCTCGTCCATGATGGGCGCATCGCTTGAGGAAACGCTTGCGTCCCTTCGCTCAGCAGGCCTGGGATCCATGCCCGGGACCGCGGCAGAGGTCCTCTCGGACCGCGTTCGCAGCATCATATGCCCCGACAAGCTGTCGGCAAGCAAGTGGGTCGACGTCATTACCGCCGCGCATGAGGCGGGTATCAGGACCACGTCGACAATCATGTACGGCCATATCGAGACTATCGGGGAGCGGGCTGGCCACCTCGAAACGCTCAGGGGCATACAGGAGCGCACCGGGGGATTTACCGAGTTTATTCCGCTCTCGTTCATGCCGGACAATGCCCTCGGCAGAACGTACGGGCTCGGGGGGGCCGCCGGCATGGAGGACCTGCTCATGTACGCCGCGTCACGGCTTGCATTCGGACGGCTTATCCCCCACATCCAGACCTCTTGGGTCAAGCTGGGGATGAAGCTGGCAGGCGTAGCGCTGTCATGCGGCGCAGATGACATAGGCGGCACACTGTATGAGGAAAAGATATCGAAAGCATCGGGCGCACGCCACGGGGAGCTTGTTGAGAAAGAGGCGCTTGAGCAACACATACGCAATGTTGGAAAGGTGCCGATCCAGCGCACAACGCTTTACGGGGCCGTGGCGGGATAATACGTGAGGAGCAGGTCGTCGCCGATACGCTCGATAGTTGGTGCTGACAGCCGAAGCCCGTCCTTGACGAACCGGGCACCATCGCCCCCGATCATAGGCAGCGCATTTGTGCCGCCGAGCAGGATGGGTGCAACATACACCATGACCTTGTCCACAAGCCCTGCGGCAAGAAGGCTTCCGTGCACTTCGCTGCCGCCTTCCACAAGGACGGATAGGACGGATCGTGCCACAAGCGCCTCGCACAGCATGCCGAGGCCGACACGGGACTCGCCGCACACCACGACATCGATACCGCGGCCGCGCATCGCCCGTATGGCGGATGGGTCGGCCTGGGACGACGTGGCGACAAGCACGTTGCTGTCGCTGAAAACGTCTGCATCAGGCGGCGAGCGCAATCGGCTGTCGAGAATGACCCGAAGCGGATCGGGGCCGCATGCCGCACGAAGTGACGGATTGTCAGCAAGGATGGTGCCGACCCCGACCATGATGGCATCGACCGTACCGCGCACCGTGCGCGAATGGGTCCTGGACCGCTCTGACGTAATCCATTTTGAGTCGCCGCCGGAGGATGCCGTCCTGCCGTCGAGGCTGACAGCGGACTTGAGCACGAAAAAGGGGCGATGTTCAGCCATAAACATAAAGAATGCCTCGTTGAGCCGGCGTGCATCCCGCTCAAGGACGCCAATCGTGACATCGATGCCGGCTTCCCTGAGCAACTCGATGCCACGAACTTTGGGATTGGGGTCACGCGTTGCGCAGACCACGCGGGAAATACCCGCTGCGAGGATGGCGTCGGTGCAGGGAGGGGTCTTTCCATGATGCGAACATGGCTCAAGGGTGACGTACAGCGTTGCGCCCCTGGCATCGGGAACCTGTGAAAGCGCCTCTACCTCCGCATGGGAACGCCCCGCCTTGTGATGGTACCCTTCACCTATGATCATGCCATCCCTAACGATAACGGCGCCGACCATGGGGTTCGGCGATGTACACCCCAGGGCAGCGAGTTCCAGCGCCCGCCGCATGAAGGATTCGTCACCCGTTACAGCCATCACCCCATGATATGATTCATTTTTTTCTTCTTGGTCCTAAGGTAGGACGCGTTGTGCTCATTGCAGGGGATGACAAGAGGGATACGCTCCACGACCTCGATGCCCGTATCGGCGATGTCACGCACCTTGTCGGGATTGTTGGTTATAAGCCTTACGGAATCAATGCCGAAGTATCTGAGCACAGTGGAGACGACACCGTACCCGCGCAGGTCCGATGCGAATCCGAGCCTGTTGTTGGCCTCGACGGTGTCCGCGCCGCCATCCTGGAGCGCATAGGCGCGAATCTTGTTGAAAAGGCCGATGCCGCGTTCTTCATGCCCCATGTAAAACAGCATGCCGCATGGTTGGGAACAGAGGTATTCAAGGGTGTTTGCGAGCTGGATCCCGCAGTCGTAGCGTAGAGAATCCAGCGCGTCACCGGTGATGCACTGCGAGTGGATGCGCACCGGCACCGCATGCGCGCCCCACAAATCCCCGTGCACAAGGGCAAGGTGCTCCATTGTGCATTCCTTAAACGCAAAAATCCTAAACATGCCGAAGCGGGTGGGAAATGATGCCGAATGCATGTCTGCCTCGGTAAACGCCATGTCCGTCACGCGAGGCCCCCCTATGCCTTAAAGGTGTTTTTTAGCGCTTTCTTATAGTACCTATACGGCGTTGAGTCACACACAATAAACGTCAATGTGTCAAAATCCATGCCGGACTCGACAGCATTTTTCGACTCTTCAACAATTATCTCAGTTGAAATCTTTGGGGAAAGCCCCGGAAACGCGGAGCCGAGTGCAGGAAACGCTATACGCCGATACCCCTGATCATATGCAAGACGGAGCGTCTTTCTGACGCATTCGCGCAGCGTGTCGCCATCGGCCTTTTTCTCATCGTTGAGGATGACACAGTGGTAGACAGCCTTGGCAGAAAGCGTCCCGCACGATGTCTCTATCACGGACCCCGCCTTAGAAGGCGCGCATGATGCGGCTTCTGCCTCTATTGACTGGCCCCCCTTGTCCTTTATCTTGAGTGCTATACCGGCGTCCATGGAGAGTGTTGGGCATGATGCCACCACCATCGCGTCAACTTCGAGCTCAGTAATGTCGCCATATTCAGACACAAAAGTCGTATTTTTGCATTGGTATGCCATACTATCACCACATTGGGAATATGACTTAAGGTATAACACGCTCTTTTTATAGCTTTTCCATAATGGGGGCAGCGTTCACGGAGCGACGGGCACAGTGCAAAGCGCAAGATATAGAAATGTATAAAAGCACAGGGCCTGAGATTGAGGCGGTGCTCCATGGAACAGGAAGATCGTACGTTTTACATAGCCATTATCATTGCATGTATCGTGGGGATAGCCATTATCACCAATACTATTATGTCAAACCCCAAGTATGGGGAGCACTATACGGAACTCTACTTTTACGGTGAAAAGATTACCTTTGAAGGGACTGATGCAACATTTCGTGGGCACAGCGCCCAGTTCATCGATGGCCTGCTCTATATTGGTTCGGGCGACACCGTGCAAGGCCCATTGGGCGTAGGCGGGACGGTGCTGCTTGACGGCGTGCACTGGAATGTGGAAGACGCATCGGAGGCGAGCGGCGAGGTGCTGATGCGCGCCGTCCCGGCACAGGCGGGCGCGGGCGATGAGATAACGGTTTTGGTGGTGGTCGAGAATCACCGCGGTGCGGACCTCACATATGGGTGCACCGTCGGTACGGCGGCCGGCACGGAAGGCTGCTTCTTTGCCGTTGCGAACGGCCAGCAAGTGCAGAGCCCCATAACGGTGACGGTGCCTGCGCCCCCGGTGGGGCTAGAGCCCCAGGGCACATACGATGAGGTATTCCAGACATATATCCGCCACGTGGAGGACTACGGGGAGTTCAAGCTGGTCACCATCGAGGACGAAACGGGACTCAGGGACCCGTACTGGAGAACACGCGTCTCGGTCACGCTGCAGACCGGGAACACCATTTATTTCTGGTTACGGCTTGATGATGAATGAATCCAATGCTGAGCAAGTGCAATGAGGACACTTATGAGCGCTGAGATCCGTGCCAGCCACTTTTTTTCCATTTCCCGCCACGAAGGGGGCCGGCTTGAAAAGAAAAGAAGTACCGTGGCGGCCCGTCAGGCAACCGCCTGATTGACGTACGTACCACGTTCCAGACCAAGCTTTTCGAGATGAGCGATGAAAAGGCATATAAATACGCGCTCTCATGCGCCAGAAGCGGGCACGAGGGCTTTTTCTGCCTGAAATCAAGCACCAAATTGACACTAGCGCTGGCGCTTGCCACGTACCGCAAGCGCGACTCGATAGAGAAGATATTTCATTCTCTCAAAAATGATATAGAGATAAAACCCGTTTGCTGCTGGAAGAAAGAGCGCCAAATCAGCGCCCTTTTGATTGGGTTTCTCGCACAGCTGTTCGTCTCGCTCATGCGATACGACGTGCAAGAGGTAGCGCACACGAGCACGAAATTCATCGCGTCGTGCCTGCGGAATTTGACAGATACCGTCATGCGCCACGGAGATAGCTGAAAAGCGCACATTTACTCCAACTTTGATACGATAAACATGGCGATCCCTCGCAGCTGCTGTGCCATGATCTAGAAAAATCGCACAAAATAAAGGTGATTTTTCTCCTATTGTCAAATTCATTTTCCCGTACTTTTGGGAAAAAAATCGGTGCTTTGAGAGATGGAAATACGGTTATGAAAAATAGTCAAGTGTCAAAGTCAGGATAAACAAAACAAGGAGTAGGGTAAGTGATAAGAAAGAAAAGCTACTTAATCGTGTCCTCAATAATAAAAGAATCATTGGCATCATCCGGATGCCAAAAACAAAAAAAGAAAGAAAGAGAACTTTAGGATTAAAGTTCTGATATCAGGTCAAGGGCTGCCGCGGATGTGGCGTCCCTGTCCATACCTGCTACGATAAGGACATCCTTGCCGAATCCGAAAACATCCTCGATGATTTCCCACTCGCCTGCCGATGTGTCCCACTTCTCGAAGGTCGTGTATTCAAGATCCACGAGCTCCTGGACGATTGCGTTTGCGACCGGGCCGCCGATGAGCACGAGGTTGTACTCCTGCTTCATGGCTGCGGTGATGTTCTCGTCGAGCTTGACCAGCGCGTCAGGGTCGATGGTGACGTACTTCTTGACAACGGTGTCTTCTCCCTTTAACTTGCGGTAGATTTCGATCTCGCCGTCAATGACGTAGTCGGTGTGGATCTCGTCTGACACGTTGAGGGTGAAGTAGTTGTTTCCGTCGCAGTCGTTGAGCGCGATGTAGAGCTCTTCGTCGCAGAGGCCTGCGAGTTCTACCGGCGTTGCAAGCCAGAGTTCGAGCATTGGTGCGCAGA
>CAYSZY010000084.1:0-6612 GCA_964435645.1 uncultured Thermococci archaeon
CACTGTCCTGCGGGCACCCGTAGTGGTCGAGTGATGCAGACAGGTGCCGCAACTCGGCGTCTTCAAGTGGTCGAAGCATCATGGCATTACCCAGCTTATCGCCATTTCCAGGCGGATTTTGTGTACAAGGGGAATAAGCCATTGCGGCATCTCGCCCTGTTTTGTCCCGTCTATCCCCGGGCATGTCGCATTGACGTACAGATAGACGGACGAGCCATCAGGAAGCGTGTAGCGGTGCGAGTCGCCATCCGCTTCGCTAAGCGGTTCGTGGAAAATGCCAAACGGGAACAATCTGCAGACAAGTGGTTTATAGCTATGGGCGCTGCATCGCGTGCCGTCGAGAAGCGTGCAGCCGCCAGTGGCACCGTCGCGCTCAAGGATTACCATGTTAAGCGACGTGTGCACAACAGCAAAGTCGGTGCCGCCAAGGATTGCGCTTATACGCGAAAGGTCGTTTCTGGTAAGCGGTATATTGTGGTGGTGGCAGCATGCGCCGCACATGGTGCATTCGTACGCCTGGCCAGTGTAGGGCACTAAACATTCTTTCACAATACTAAAAGAAAAAAAGGGTAAAAAAGGGTTTTGGTTCCCTTTTAAAGGTTCGAAAGGTTGACAAGACGATTCCAGCGCTTGTCGACAATAGCCTGGATGGTTTCAAGAAGCTCCTTGTTCTTAGGTGCGAGAAGGTGCTTGAATCGTCCCTGCGTCTTGAGGTAGTCTACAACGGGAATCTTTTCCTTCCTGCCCTCGGCTATCTGCTTCGACTGCCCCGTGAGGGAATAGTCATCGTCCCTGACCTCGTAAATAGGCCAGAAACAGCAGTCGACCGCAAGCTTTGATATCCGGATGGCCGCGTCGTTAGGGTGCCTCCATCCCCTCGGGCAGGGAGAAAGGGTGTTCATGAACTTGGGGCCCTCTATCTCCATGGCGGTCTCGACCTTCTTGATAAGGTCCTGGAAGTACCCGGGCGATGCCTGGCACACGTACGGGAGGTGATGCCCTGCCATGACCTCGGTGAGATCCTTCGGGTATTCCTTCTTTCCCGGTATGATCGTCCCCGCCGGTGACGTGGTGGTCGCTGCACCCATTGGTGTTGCCGAAGAGCGCTGGATGCCGGTGTTCATGTAGGCCTCGTTGTTGTAGCAGACGTAGAGCATATCGTGGCCGCGCTCCATGGCGCCTGAAAGTGACTGGATACCGATATCATAGGTACCGCCGTCCCCGCCGAAAGCGATGAACTTTACTTTCTTGTCAGCGGGAATCTCGCCGGTGCGCTTCTTGGCCTTAAACATCGCTTCCGCGCCGCTGCACGTGACAGCGGAGTTTTCAAAGGCGTTGTGGATAAACGGATTCTTCCATGCCGTATACGGGTAGATGGTCGTTGAGACCTCAAGACAGCCTGTTGCACAGGAAACGACCACAGGGTAGTCGGTTGCCTGGAGGATCTGTCGCACAATAATTGACGCACCGCATCCGGCACACAGCCTGTGGCCGCCGGTGAGCCGCTCTTCGCGTTCTGTCAGTTGCTTAAGACTGGCCATATTAATCACCCCTCACTCCAAGGTACTGCACATCGCCCGACATGCGGCCAGATGCGCTCATAAGCCTGTTGAAGACACCTTCGATGTCTATGGCGTTGATATCCCTTCCACCAAGGCCGTAGACGTAGTCCACGATTCCGGGGCGGTCTTCCATATCGTATAGGGCGTTACGGACCTCGGCATAAACCGGGCCGCCGAATGCGCCGAACGAATCCGAGCGGTCGAGGACTGCGATCTGCTTCTTGCCTTCAAGCGCTTTGCGTACGGCATCTAGGGGGAATGGCCTAAAGAGGCGGATCTTGAGCAGGCCGACCTTCTTGCCTTCCTTGCGCATCTTGTCCACAACAAACTTTGTTGTTCCTGCTGTGCTGGAAAGTGCGATAATCACGTAGTCGGCGTCGTCAAGCATGTATTCCTCAATGATATCATACCCTGCCTGGCCTGTGGCCTTCGCATAGCCCTTCATGACTGACTGTGCGACCGGCAGCGCGTTTCGCATTGCCTCGACCTGCTGGCGCTTGTGCTCGAAGTAGTAGTCAAAGAGGTCAAGCGGACCGTATGTGACTGGATTATCGAGGTCAAGCAGCGCATGGTCTGGGGTGTATGTCCCGATATAGTCCTTGACAACTGCATCGTCTAGGATATCGACACGCTCGAACTTGTGTGACGTGATAAATCCGTCGAAGTTCACCATGACGGGGAGCATGACGTCCTTGTTCTCGCCGATAAGCGTGGCCTGGAACATAGTGTCATATACTTCCTGTGCGTTCTCGTTGTATATCTGGATCCATCCTGAATCCCTGGTACCCATTGAGTCCGAGTGGTCGCCGTGGATGTTGATAGGGCCTGAAAGCGCCCTGTTCATGACACACATAGTGATGGGAAGACGCATTGATGCGGCGATGTAGACGACCTCAAACATGAGTGCAAGACCGTTAGCGGCTGTTGATGTTATGACGCGACCGCCTGCTGCAGCAGCGCCGATGCAGGCGCTCATCGCGGAGTGCTCGGACTCGACGCAGACAAGCTCCGTGTCAACCTCGCCGTTGGCCACATATTCGCTGAACTTCTCCATCATAAGCGTCTGGGGCGTGATGGGATATGCGGCGACAACATGCGGATTGATCTGCTTTGTTGCAAATGCAGCCGCAAAATTACCTGAAAGTGCCATTGGTTTTGCCATACTTATTCCTCCGTTCCCTCATTTCGCATCTCTATGGCGTCAAAGGGGCAGACATCCTTGCAGATGCCGCATCCCTTGCAGTAGTCGTAGTCGATTGCAACGACTTTTTTATCCTGTACCTTTACGGCAGAGTCAGGGCAGCAAATCCAGCAGTACATGCAGTGCTTGCACTTTTCCACAATGTGGATGGGGCGTTCGGTCCTCCAGTCGCCGGTATGGTACTCGGCAGCGTTTCCGGCGTCTATGATGAGCCCGCCGATGGGGACTTCCCGCCATGTCTTCTCACTCATACGGTAACCTCCTCGTATGCGATCTTTATGGTATCAAGGTTGGCATTGACGGCCTTTTCCGAAAGCTTTTCCTTGAACTTCTCGCGTGTTGCCTCAAGCATGTTCTCCATGGAGATAAGGCCGCTTACCTTGACAAGCGCACCGGCACACGCCGTATTTGCAACGGGGCGCCCGATGGTTTCAAGGGCAATCTTTGTCGCGTCAAGAACATAGAGCCTTCCCTTATAGTTCAGTATCTTATTTACCTCATCGACACCCGCGGGCGAGTTGACGATGATGATGCCTTCATCCGAAAGCCCTTGTGTCACGTCGACAACGCCCAAAAGGGTCGGGTCGAGCACCACAACGATATTCGGAGTGTACACTTGGCTGTGAATGGTAATCGGTGCCTCGCTGATACGGGTAAACGCCTTGATGGGTGCTCCCATACGCTCAGGCCCGAATTCGGGAAATGCCTGGATGTAATTGCCATCCTGCATTGCGGCCTCCGCAAAGAGTTCGGATGCAGTAACGACACCCTGGCCACCTCTCCCGTGCCATCTAATCTCTATCAAACCCATTTTTTATTCCTCTCCAAAGCATGATTCTTTCTTTTTGAGGCGAGCCCATTCGAAATCCACATGATCACGTATGAACTGGACTGCTTCCTCATCTAGTTTTCTAAATCTACCTTGCATTCGAAGATACTCAAGAACGTCTTTTTTCTTTTCATCCTTGATCTTCCTGTTAATCTTGTAGTGTCCATTTGTAACCTCATACAGAGGGAACACACACGTCTCAGTGGCCAGACGAGCCAATTCAATTGTCTTCTCGGGGGGGTATTTCCAGCCTGTGGGACATGGGGCGTAGATGTGCATAAAGCACGGGCCCTCAGTCTCCTTGAGTTTTTGCGCCTTTTTGATAAGGTCTTCTGGATACGCTATGGATGCGGTGCATGCGTAGGGTATGTCGTGGGCCACCATAATCTCCACGATATTTTTCTTTGGCGAGAGCTTCCATGCTTTTGTGGTTCCCACGGGGGTTGTTGTGGTCCACGCGCCATAGGGCGTTGCGGAAGAGCGCTGGATGCCGGTATTCATGTACGCCTCGTTGTCATAACAGACATACTTGACGTCATGCCCACGTTCCACGGCGCCTGAAAGCGCCTGGATTCCGATATCCAACGTTCCCCCGTCGCCGGCCCAGCCAACGACAGTGGTCCCTTCTTTCTTGCCCTTGGCTCGCAATGCAGCCTCTATTCCGGATATGGAAGCGCCGGTGGCCTCAAATGCAACATACTGCAGCGGTACATCCATGCAGCTATAGGGGTAAACGCCAGGAATGACAGCCCAACAGCACGCGGGGATTGCGACAATAGTCCTGGAACCGAGCCCCTTGAGCAGGTAGCGCATGGCGTGTGCCGCGCCGCAGCCCAGGCAAGCCTGGTGGCCCCGCTCGATGAGTTCCTCTTCCGGCAATGTCTTTTTCATTCCTCGCACCCCCTCAATCCGACCCATTCCTGGGCCCATATTGGTTCATTGTTGGTTTCGCTGTCTGTGATTATAGAAATAATAGTATCAATGGTAACATCGCGGCCGCCGATTCCAACGACATACCCGCGGATATCAGGCCGGTCCGACAGCGGGTAGAGTGCCGCTTTTAGCTCGGAGAAGAATGCTCCCTCGCACCCCATCCCGAAACTGCGGTCTAGCACCACAAAAGAGTGGATGCGCTTTGCAAGCTCCCGGAACTCCGTAAACGGGAACGGCCTGAAGACACGGATTCTGGCCAAGCCAATCTTCTTACCGTTCTGTCTCATCTCATCGATGGACGCCCGTATTGTCGAAGACATTGAGCCTGCGGCCACGATGACCGTCTCGGCATCTTCACATTGGTAGAGGTCGACAAGCCCGCCATAGGAGCGGCCGAATACGGACGCGTACTCATCGTCGATCTTGCGGATGGCGGATGCTGCCGCCTCCATAGCCTCCTGAATCTTATACCTGAACTCGTAATACCACTGGTGCGGCATGCTCAGGGACCCGAAGCTGTGCGGGTTATCGACATCAAGCGTATATTCAGGCTCGAATTTCCCTATAAACTCATCGACAAGTGCCTGGTCGGGGACATCCACGATCTCCGATGTGTGTGAAAGGAAGAATGCATCCTCTGATAACATGGCGGGAAGCAGGATATCCTTGTTCTCACAGACGCGGTACGCCTGCAGCATCGTGTCAATGACTTCCTGGCACGACTCGCAATAGAACTGTATCCAGCCGGTGTCCCGCTGGGCTATGGAATCGGTCTGGTCTGCCCAGACACTCCATGGGGGCGCAATAGCCCTGTTGATGTTGACCATGACCACGGGGACGCGGGAACCGCTTGCCCAATGAAGCATCTCGTGCATGAGCAGGAGCCCCTGTGACGATGTGGCCGTAAAGGTCCTGGCACCTACGAGTGACGCAGATATGCATGCCGCCATGGCAGAGTGCTCCGACTCCACTTTGATAAACTCGGTATTGAACATGCCGTCGGCAATAAGGTCTGCAATCTTTTCAACAATCTTTGTCTGCGGGGTGATGGGATACGCAGATATCACCTCGGCACGAGCCAGCATAGACCCGTATGCGGCGGCCTCGTTGCCGGATAGAACCATCTTCATTCGGAATCCTCCTCCTCCATGACAATGGCATCAAAGGGGCATTCATTGGCGCAGATGCCACATCCCTTGCAATAATCGTAATCAATGGAGGGATAGTCGTCCACCTCGATAATGGACATATCGGGGCAATATTTCCAGCAAATGCCACATTTTTTGCATTTTTCTATGATGATGACCGGCCGCATGGTACGCCAGCCCCCTGTCTTGTACACCAGTGACGACTCAAGCGTGATGGGGGATGGAGGCAGGTCCTTGTAGCAGCGAAGCGGATGCTCGTCGGTCATTGCGATTCCCCCATCAGCAGGGTGTCGTACGCCTCACGGGCTGCAGTGGCGTTTTCCTCCCTGCGAGATGGCACCTTGACACGAATTGCGTCAAGCAGCGAATCGATGCCCACGATACCGGTGGCGTGCGCCACGGCACCAAGTATCGACGTATTGACAATAGGCGCATTTTTGGAACCTAAGCCGTGTTTCCTCGCAATGTGCGTCGCATCGACTGTCGCTATGTTCGGATGGTCGATGCCAATCTGCGACGGCGCCTTTTTTGAATTGATAATAAGCCACCCATCCCGGCTGAGCCCCTCTATAGTATTGACGACCTCTACGAGTGTAGGATCAAGCACAACGACATGGTCAGGATGGTAAATGTTCGTACGCTTAAGGATGGTGGAAGATGAGATGCGCGTAAACGCACTCACGGGCGCCCCTCTCCGTTCCACCCCGAAGTAGGGAAACGCCTGGACATACTTCCCTTCCCGAAAAGCCGCTTCTGCAAGGAGTTGGGCACCGATAACTGAACCTTGCCCTCCTCGTCCATGGAACCGAATCTCTATCATAAAATCTCTTCCCCGCACAAAACCTAGAAATGGGTAGACGGTCTTGTATGTATTAGACTACTGCAAGTAATTTATAAATGTTTCTCTAAAGGCGTTTTCATAATATTAACTTAAGACAC
>CAYSZY010000085.1:0-6567 GCA_964435645.1 uncultured Thermococci archaeon
ACCGAAGCACGCACTAATTATGTCTAGGGCATGATGGCTGAGCGAATGAATCAGCATCAATAACGATAACCGTAAATCACTAAAGAATAAGTTGAGGCGATACGTGATGCCTTCCATGATGTGTGATTTACTATGGTGTTGTTCATTTTTAGTCACCAGTAAATGACAAAAGAATGAACTTGCTTATAAGTTTTTTCGTCATTATTATTACATATTGATTAATATGGTGAAAAAGTGGTAGCCGGACGCGGATTCGAACCACGGTCGCGGGATCCAGAGTCCCACAGGATTGTCCCCTACCCTATCCGGCTATTCCCTCTTGATTTTAAGAAATAATTTATAAAGGTTTCGGTTTTCATGGGCGTTGGGGCAAAACTACTCTTCCTCATCCGCGAGGATGAGGACATAAGCCTTTTTTCCTAGGTATCTTTTTGGAATGTCCGCCTTGGCGCTGTTCCCAAACGCGGTTATCGTTTTTTCGAACACGATCTCCACCTCGTCTGTGAGTGTGAAGTCACCTTTTATCACAGAAAGCTTGCGCATGGTTAGTATATCCATAGAAATAAATAAAAAGGTTGCGGTTGATAGGAAATCATGCCGGTGCGACCACGGGACGCAATGTGCATATACGTGCCCCTCGATTAGTGCATGGGGGACAGGGAGCGCCTCCCCGCCCGAAGCAGCACCGCGTGGGAGCGCAAGCGCGGCTGCTCCGGGCACTTGGCAGGTGACGGCACCGGCTACCCGCTCCATGCCAAGCACCACTACACCACAAATCCTGAAAAGCGAAGCAGGGCGTATCGCTAATCTGTTCGCCTTTTGGACGTGGAATCCGGGCTCTAAGTCGCCTACGGATACTCGTCAAAGTCCGAAAAGGGCGCATACAGGAAGGCCATGCACATGGCAGAAGGGCCCGGAATCGCCATCCTGCACAAGGTGTTCACGACAAGGGTGCCGCGTTAGTTTTGTCCCAAAGACGGTTTTCATTTCGTGGCGTATGGGGGCCTATAGGAGTAAGTAATATTAATAAGTGGTGTCAAATTACCCTGTGGAGTTCGATTTTAAGTCACCAAAAACGCTTCCAAGCATCAAGCTGGTAGTGTCTATCATCATTACGGTAATCTTTTTTTCCGTAATAATCGTGCGGCATTACGAGGGCATAGGATGGTTTGACTCGTTCCTGATGGTATTGGAGTCGATGACGCATGCCCATTTCGGGTCGTATCCGAAAATCATGGAGACAAAGCTGGTCATCGCATTCCTTACGCTCTTTGGCGTGGGCGTGCTGGTATACGCCATCACCTCTATCATGGAGACTGTCGTATCGATCGACATCCTCGAGGCACTGGGGGTACGGAGAAGTATGAACAAAAAAATCAATGAATTGCACGACCACGTCGTATTGTGCGGATACGGGACCGTGGGCAGCGTGGTAGCCCATGAGCTGAAGAAAAACGGTGTTTCCTTTGTCATCATCGAAAAGGAACCTGAAGCAGTTGAGCTGCTGTTGGAAAAGGACATGCTCTTCATATCGGGAAACTGCAAGGATATGGAAACGCTGGCCCGCGCTGGCGTGTCCAAGGCGGGCTTCCTTGTCACCGCCCTTGGGCAGGACACCGAAACACTGGTCACCATCCTTGCAGCAAAGGAGATTAATCCTAAAATCAGGGTCGTTGTGAGGGTAGTGCAGGAAGACTATGCCAAGCGTATGTTCCAGATTGGCGCAGAGCGCATCATTCTCCCCGAATATGTCGGGGGAAAACAGATTGCGGAGTCCATAGTAAAAAAGCAGTTATGCAAAAAGCTGAGCATAACATCCTATGAGGACCTCAAGTGTGACCTCAACGGCTACAAACGCGATGCGGACACCGAACCTTAGCGGAGCATAAGCAGGCCGTAGCTTTTGAAGATGTCATTTTTCTTGTGTATGGGGCGAAGGTCGAATCCCGCCTCATTGGCAAGCTCGAACACATCGATGCCAAGGGACTCCAGGGAAGGCCGAGGGCGTATGTCATGGCACTGCTCGCCCTTTTCCGCCTTGCACACCTTGCATATTTGGCAGGGGCCTGCAGCGATGCCAAATGCCTTGTACATGCCTTCAAAAAGGGCTTCCCTCTCCATGGTGTGCAGTGCCTTGAGCACCTTCTTCTGGTCCACAAGGGTTTCGAGATTGGTAAACTCCACCATAATCGCAGTATCGTATTCTTTGATAAATCGTACAATGGTCTCTAGCTCCGGCACGTGCGGCGGGCAGGTATAGTTGGTACCGTATGCCTGGCAACCGAACCTGCATTTCATCCTGACCCATTCCCTTACCCGTATTATTCCCGGGTCTATGGCCTTGACGTCATTTGCACCCCTTCTCTTCGCCTCATCGACGAGCTTTGCAATGACCCGTGATAGTTCACTCTCCTCCATCGCTGTACTTATCCAAGAAATGTTTAAAAGGATTTTTATCACCCCTACTGTGTGGACACCGTAATATTCGACCTTGACGATACTTTGGCCGATACATGGAGCGCTACAAAACGTGCCAATCGTGCCCTGTTATGGCATTTTATCAAAACGAGGCAGTTCCGATTGATCAAGGCGCTGGTATTTCGAGAGCACACAGACTTTCTCCAGTCCAGGGAAGAGATTCTCCTCCTCGACTCGAAAGGATTCCTGTCGCGATTCATCAGGGATTTTGTGCCAGACATGGACCAGCATTTCATCGACAGGGTGTGTGAACTGTACGACGAGGTTTTCTTTTCCGCCCTTGCATTCGTCCCCGGCGCCAAGGGGGTGCTCGACTACCTTTCTGGAAGATACCGCCTGGCACTGGTCACAGACGGTACGAGGCAGTGGCAGGAAAACAAGCTTGAGCATCTGGGCATCGGTTCGTACTTTGACACAATCGTCATTTCAGGGGATGTGGGAACGTCCAAGCTCAATCCCGAAAATTTCCGCACGGCGCTTTCGGGGTATGAGGATACGGTCTACGTAGTCGGTGACCGCCTCGAGACCGACATCAGGGGAGGAAATGCCATCGGCGCCATCACGATACTGTTCAAAAACGGCGTATTCGACTACGAGCGGGACACCGATGATGTTCCTGCGTTTAGTATCGCCTCGCTCGACGAGCTGTATGGCATACTGTGACCTGCCGCCGCGCCCTGGCGTGTCCCTTCGTGCATTTTGGGCATATGGCGGCTGTTTAATAGCTACAAAAGGTTTATAAACCTCTTTCCGATACCATCAGAAGCGAGCCATGGGGCGATACATTGAATATCAAGGAAAAGATTCTTGCCCTCAAAGAGAAAGAGGGAATTGCAATTCTTGCCCATAATTACCAACCTCCCGGGATTCAGGACGTTGCGGACTTCCTGGGCGATTCACTTGACCTGTGCTATCGTGCACAAGAGCTGGAGGCCGAGACCATTCTTTTTGCAGGCGTCAGATTCATGGCGGAGTCCGCCCTGATACTCAATCCGGAAAAGACCGTGCTTATCCCAAATCCTGACGCGTTCTGCCCGATGGCGGAAATGCTTTCCCCCGATGATATCCTTGCAAAAAAAGAGGAATATCCTGACGCACCCGTCGTCTTGTATGGAAATACGAACGCGGCCTCAAAGGCGCATGCCGATGTGATATGCACATCTGCAAACGCGCTTCACATCGTGGAGTCCCTAGATTCAGACACCGTCTTGTTCGGCCCGGACAGGAATCTGCGCCACTGGGTGGCAAAGCATACGGACAAGGAGCTTGTGCCCCTGCCTGACGACGGGTACTGCTATGTGCACAACACACGCATCACCGAGGAGGATATCGTGTCGCTTAAGCTGGCCCACCCCGAAGCGCTTGTTCTCGTGCATCCCGAGTGCACACCAGAAGTGCAGGACATGGCCGACCAAGTTCTTTCCACAAACGGGATGCTTGCCGTTGCACGGAAGAGCGAAGCAATGGAGTATATCATCGGAACCGAAAAGGAGCTCTGCTACCGATTGCGAAAGGAGCTTCCCACAAAAACGTTTTATGAGATTTTTACTGCGATATGCGACGACATGAAGAAAGTCACCCTCGAGTCTGTCTACGGGGCCATGCGCGACAGGTCGTCAAAGATGGAGCTCCCGCACGATATCATGGTTCGTGCACGGGTGCCCCTTGAGCGGATGCTTGAGCTAAGCAGGGGCTAGCGGAACAGGTACAAAAGGTCTTTTCCCCCCACTTTTGCGGTCATGTCTATGGACAGCGGCGTGATTGATATGTGGCCCATTTTGAATATGCAGTAGACATCGGAACCTTTTTTCATTTCCTGTGAAAGGTCGCCGACATTCCAGTAGTACGGCCTTCCCATGGGGTCCACCCGGGACTCGATGCGTGATGCGTACAGATTTCGCTCGAGCACGGTAAGCTCGATGGGGGTGTCGCACGTCACGCCGTGCGGTATGTTGACATTAAGCAAGTCTACGCCGTTGGGCAGCCCCTGCTCGAGCACCTTTTGCGCTACGGATCGCGTCACGCTTACTGCAGCCGAGAAGTCTACCCCTTCCCCGTACTCGAGCTTGTCCATGTCGTGGCCCATCTCAAACGACACGGCTATTGCGGGATATCCCAGTGATGCGGCTTCGATGGCTACCCCCACCGTTCCCGATGACGTTATCTCCGTGGAGATGTTCTCTCCGAGATTGATGCCTGATACGACGAGGCGCGGGTTGACCCCAAGGCCGTGGATAGCGTAGAGGAACGAATCGACCGGCGTGCCGCTGGTGGCATAGGCAATGTGCCCCCCTAAAAGCACTTTCTTTACCCGTATTGGTTTGTGGAGGGTAAATCCCCTTCCTGTGCCTGTCTGCTGCTCGTCCGGAGCGCATACCGCCACATCATCAAGAGTGGACACCGCATGGTATGTGGCGTAAAGGCCTGCAGAGTGTACCCCGTCATCGTTTACAACAAGGATGGTCATGGCATTTTATAGGGTGAAGTACCATAATAATGTTGGTGTACGGCATGGAATCACACCAGAAAATAAGCTGATACCATAATCTTTAAATTGGTGCTTTTCTTACATTCACCATGCCAATTTTTTCAATTCGTAAAATCACTGAATACGGGATGATAGTCCCCGAAGACCTCCTCAACGTTCTCGGGCTTGAAAAGGGGGAGTATGTGATATTTAAGGGTTCAAAGACGAACAAGGAAATTATCATCAAGCCGCTGCTTACGCCGTCTTCACGGGCAGCTGAGCTCAAGGTGCTTTTAAAGAACGTCCCCGGGACCAATGCCAATGTGGATGCCGTGCTGGGAAAGCTCGGGATTAATATCGTGTTTGGCAAGGGCGGCCTCGTCAATGAAGACATGTATTCCTCAGCAAAGGTCCTTGACATGTCGGCATGCTCATGCACCATACGCGAGATAAAAAGGGAGATTGATGCCATCCCTGAGGTCATCGATGCCGTCATCGAGGAGCTTTAGTTTGCCTTGAAATTTTTTTCTTTATTCTTTTTACTACAAAAAGGCCTTCTCGCTCTCGCTCGTTGAGGTGCGCCTGCACCGTTTTTTGCGCTTCCTCGAGCTGGGGCAGGATCTTGTATTCGAGTGCGTTGACCCGGCGCTTTGTCCTGTCCATCTCGGAGAGAATCCTGTTGATTATCGTCTCGAACTCGGCGGTAACAATTGCTTTTTCCAAAACAATCTCGTAATATCTGCATGCTTCGTCGATACGCGACGACGTCCCGCCGATCCCGTACCCCCTCTCGTAGAGCTTCCTTATAACCAAGGCCTCTGAGATGTGCGGTACCGCTATGCCCATGATGTTTTGCTCAACGACGGTGATATCGGGCGTGTCCTCCCGTGCAAACGCCGCCGACTTGAGCTTTACTATCCCGTCTGTTGCCATGGCGATGGCCATGTTGGCCTGTGCGGCCTCGTACGCGTCATCAAGCTCCTCACGCGCCTCCTTGGCCTTCTTGATGGCGTTAAACAGCTCTATCATGAGCGCATCCCTCTTTTTCTTGAGCAGGCTGTATCCCGTTTCTGAAAGGCTGATTTTGTGCTTGAGCTCGATAAGCTCCGACCGTGTGGGATTCACTTCACGTGTCGACAGGCTGGTCCCCCCTATAATGGGTTTTGAGCATCTCAGTCGGGATTCGTGTCAGGTCGTCCTCGGGGAGCGATGAGAGGATATCCCACCCGATGTCAAGCGTGGTGTCAATAGACCTGCTCTCCTTCTTTCCCTGGGTGACGAATCTCGATTCGAAGGTGTCGGCGAAGGTAAGCAGTCGCTGGTCGCGCCTGGTAAGGGCGTCCTTGCCCACGATTGTGGCAAGCCCCCTCAGCTCGAGCCCTTCCGCATAGGCCGAATAGAGCTGGTCTGAAACAGCCTTGTGGTCATCTCTTGTCTTTCCCTTCCCGATGCCGTTGTTCATAAGCCTAGAAAGCGATGGGAGCACGTCAACAGGGGGGTAGATGTTTTTTCGGTGCAGTGTGCGCGACACAAAGATCTGCCCCTCTGTAATGTATCCTGAAAGATCAGGCACCGGGTGCGTCTTGTCGTCGCCCGGCATGGTAAGGATGGGCAGTTGGGTG
>CAYSZY010000086.1:0-6420 GCA_964435645.1 uncultured Thermococci archaeon
CCTGAGGAATCTCGGGCTTTCGGAATATGAATGCAAAGTGCTTCTTTCTGTCGTGCGGCTCGGCTCAGGGGATGCCAAGGCCGTGGCACATGATTCAGGGGTGCCGTATTCCCGCGTGTACGATCCCCTCTCATCGCTTATTAAAAAGGGATGGGTGTCCAAGGAGGGGGGCCGCCCCTCGACATTTCGCTCAACAGATCTTGAAGCGCAGGTCACATCATACTATGCAACGGCAAAGCAGGAGTCGCTTGATGCTGTATCTTCCTTAATTGATATGGCAAGCTCTGCCAGAATGACGCTGACGCCGTCGATTGGAATGAAGTACGGCTGGGAGGCTTTTTTTGCAACAGCACACCAGTATCTCTCTTCAGCATCTTCCCTGGCGATTGTAATGGGATTCGGAAATGAATCCGCTTTGGGGCAGCTTACAGATATGTTGGGGAACAGATACATACGTACCACGGCGTATGTCAAGCAGGCCGTGGCATCCAGCGGGTGTGCCATGCGGCACATCGGCATATGGAACGCGGAAGTCAGGGTACTTCCGTTCACGCCGCCACTTTGGCTATTGCTTATCGATCGGGAGCACCTGCTTGTCGTGATACCAACAGTGGTAGGGGAGCAATGCTCCATAAGCGAGGTTAAGGTTCTTGAGATGGGCAATTTTTCAATGGGGCCACTGCTGGAAAAAATGATGGCCGTTGCCCACGATGAGTCATATCCCTATGATACGGAGGGCACTTGAGTATGACACGCGTCTTGCAGACGGGGCACCCATAGGGTTTGTTGAGTATCCCCTTCCTCAAAATATTCGTCAATTTTGGTCATTTCCGCGGGGTCGTGCCCGCTGCAGCAAATCGGATATTCGGATTCCATGTTTATCCTCCATGCTGACATATAATATGTCGTAACATATGCAGTTGCGATATTAAATGGGGTTTCATCAACCGTTCGGGCTATCCCTACAATGTACATGTCTTGCACCGTGTGCATTTGCACTCGTCGTTTTCGAACTTGTAGGTAAGACCCCATTTCTTAATCTCCTGTATGACAGACATAAGCGCAAGACCGCTGTCGCTGAGCGCATATTCGCTGCTTATGGGAATGTGTGTTGTGTCGACCTTTCGTATGATGATTCCATCCTCCTCTAGCTCCCTGAGCCGCTGCACAAGAACCTTCGGGGTTATTGCCCCAAGAGAGTCACGAAGCGCATTGAATCGCTTGTATCGCTCTTTTCCCTTGTAGAGCTCGAGAAGGATGAGCAGCGCCCACTTTTTGCCGATTATGGATATGGTCTTGTAAACGGTACAGTCCTTCATGGTATACATAAGGAAACTGGTGGATATATATAGGTATTGTTAGTATAGTAGGTATAGTAAACATACTTAATGTAGGTGAATGGGAAATGTTTTGTTACCAATGTGAGGAAACCGCACGGGGGAAGGGCTGCACCTCTTCCGGCGTTTGCGGAAAGGATGCGCGTACTGCAGACCTTCAGGACAAACTTATACATGTCCTCAAGGCACTCAGCGTCTTGTCAACATCCGCTGACAAGGATACCGACATGTTCGTTACCGAGGCGCTGTTTGCGACAATAACCAATACCAACTTCGATCCCTCTGCAATTGAGGCGTATATAGACAAGGGATTGGCCCTTACGGCGCGGGCTGCAGCAGGGCACGATTCCCAACCCGGGGCCAGGTGGGCAATGGGCCTGACAAAGGATTCGCTTATGGCAGCGGATGTCGGCGTGCTTTCGACAGAAAACGAGGATGTGCGTTCCCTTAGGGAACTATTGACCTATGGCCTCAAGGGCCTGGCTGCCTATGTCTTCCACGCGAATGCGCTGGGGTATTCCGACCCTGCGCTGTACGCGTTTATGAAAGAGGCCCTCGTGGCAACGACAGAGGACCATTCTGCAGAGGACCTCACGGCGCTTGTCCTAAAATGCGGCGAGATGGGTGTTGTCGCCATGGCGCTTCTAGATAAGGCAAACACGGAGTCTTTTGGCAATCCTGAACCCACACAGGTCGAACTCGGAACCCGTGACCGGCCGGGGATCCTCATAAGCGGCCACGACCTCCACGACCTTGCACAGCTGCTCGAGCAGACACAGGGCACCGGAGTCGATGTCTATACGCACAGCGAGATGCTGCCGGCGAATTCATATCCCGCATTCAAGAAGTACGACCATTTTGTCGGAAACTACGGAAACGCATGGTGGAAGCAGCGTGAGGAGTTTGAGTCATTCAACGGCCCCATCGTGCTCACTACAAACTGTCTTGTACCACCTAAGGATTCCTATAAGGGGCGCCTTTTTACCACAGGCCCGGTGGGATTTGCCGGCCTTGCACGACTGGATGAAAAGAACGGTGCAAAGGACTACTCCGCCGTAATCGAGATGGCGAAGTCCTCCAGCCCCCCGATTCCCATCGAGAGCGGTACGCTGTGGGGTGGATTTGCCCACAATGCCGTACTGTCCGTCGCCGACAAGGTGGTCGAGGCTGTTAAGAGCGGAGCCATCAGGAAGTTTGTTGTCATGGCCGGTTGCGATGGCAGGCACAAGGACAGGGACTACTACACAGAGTTTGCCAAAGCGCTTCCCAAGGATGCCGTTATCCTTACCGCCGGCTGTGCCAAGTACCGGTACAACAAGCTCGACCTGGGCGATATAGGGGGCATACCCCGCGTGCTTGACGCAGGCCAGTGCAACGACTCGTACTCGCTGGTCGTGATAGCCCTCAAGCTTGCGGAGGCGTTTGGGCTCGACGACATCAACGACCTGCCGATAACGTACAACATCGCATGGTATGAGCAGAAGGCAGTGCTCGTGCTCCTTGCGCTTCTGCACCTTGGCGTAAAGAACATCACGCTTGGGCCAGTATTGCCCGCGTTTGTCTCGCCCAACGTGCTTAATGTGCTGGTCGAGAACTTCGGGTTGCGGAAGAACACGACCGTTGATGAGGATATGCCGCTTCTTGGATAAGGGAAATACCTTTTCCCTCTTCTTTATCAAGGGGGATTTTCTTTTTTATCAATTCTATCATAAAAAATAGTAAAAACTTAAATAAAACAAGATTTCATGTTATTCCAGAAGGGACAAGGCCTCATGCAACGATGAGAGGGAAGAGACAGAGGCATGCAACCCCATATGCAGCAGGGATGGGCTGCGCACCACATGTACCGCCTTGAGGCCTGCTGCGATTCCCCCTTTGATATCGGCGTTATAGTCATCCCCCACTATTGCAATCTCTTCAGGGGGAAGCCCCATACCGCCTACTGCATGTTTGAATATCCTCTCGCTGGGTTTTGCAGCACCAATATCCTCTGATATGGCCTGGACAGGAAAAAACGATTCAATGCCTGTCGTGGACAATTTTCTTCGCTGTTGCCCGCTTCCACCGTTTGTTATGGTGCCGAGCAGGTATCCTCCGAGCGACTCGAGACAGGGCATCACATCGGGGTAAAGCTGCCACTGCCGTTCGTACAGGTGCTCGTATTCCTTGTATAGCCCGTATGCCTCCATCATATCAAGAGAGATGCCATGAATGCCGAAGATATACTGCGTTCTCAGCGCCCGTAGCTCATCAAAAGTGATGGCGCCATTGATATATTCTGTGTAATAATACGTACTTGCACGTTCCCACGTGGCAATGAACGATTCGAGATCTGCTAGCGCATCTGCCCCCCCGTGGAGGGTGTGGAACTCCTCCAATGCCACCGCTTGGGCATGTTGGTGGTCGATAAGTGTGCCGTCAATGTCAAAGAGAATGCCACGAATCATATATTTTCTTCAGGGCATGGCTTAAAATGCCTTTCTTTTCTTATTGGTATGAGGCGGTGCCCATTACTCGGGCATATACGTCGTCAAGGGTATAATATCCCCTGTTGTATGCAGTTACCCATGCTGTTAGGCAATACCATGCCTGCTGGCTGCTGTCTTCCTGCATCTCCGCTGCGACGAGTCTCGTTGCGACATCATGTGTGAGGGTAAGTTCTGCATATGCAGATATAATGGCGCGCATTGCCGTGCTTGAGGGGGCATCCCCCGCGGGGATTGTTCTCGTGTATTCAACAAATAGGTACCGTTCGCTATTTTCATACAGCGCGGCAGTGGCATCTGCCACCCCCTTCTCTGCAAGTGTATCCTCCATCTGCCGCAGCAGCGTGTCCATGGAGGGGGGCGGCGCTGTGGTAGGGGGCATAGTTGTCGGTGCAGGTGTCGTCTCTGCAGGGGTCGTGGGAGGCGCTGAGGTAGGGGGCATAGTTGTCGGTGCAGGTGTCGTCTCTGCAGGGGCGTCCCCATTAAACGTGCCGAGCGCTATGGCCACGATAAGTGCCAAAATGAGGCATGCGGCAAATCCATACGTGAACCACGCCCTTTTCATTGCCGAAACCTCCTTGGGGTCTACCGGCGGAGAAGGCGATCGCTTGCCACCAATCGGTTCAGGGGGGAACGTGTGAGTCGAAGAGACAAGGTACGCCCCTTCCGTATTCTTGAAAAGATTGTAATAGCTCTTTGCTATCTTTTTTGAGTCTGGCCCATGCCAGGTTATGGTGTACTCTGAATCTTCCTTAAGGATATCGATGATGTTGACATCATTTTTTGATGCCATGATGGTTGTTTCATTATATTTAATAATATCAAAGTTCCAGAAGCTTATGTTCTCTAGGAAGTAGTTCAACCGATCTTCTTTGGAAAAAACCTTAAGTACGCCCATCTATGCATACATATGCTGTCACTGTATTTTTATTTTTCTGTATATAATACTATTTTGGGCATATTTAATATTCTTATATGGCATAGTACCGGGAGGATTCCTATGCCGTGCAGGTAATGACAAATGTATTTCCTGTGGTGCTTTTTTCTTTAATGGAAAATCCGCATCGCTTTGCGGCAGCCGCAATGTCATCCTTTGATTGCGTATTGTCCCAGCGCGTGCCGTAACCGGTGGAGACCGTGCGGCCGTCTATCGTGACGTCAAGGTATATGGCATAGTACTGCTTGTCCGATGTCGTATTTTTTGGGATTTCCATATCCCATATGACCAGCGTCCCCCCCGGTACCAAGACTCGCTTGCACTCTGAAAGCGTGCGCACAACGTCCTCCTGCGTCATGTACATCAGCGTGAAAAATAGCGTGGCCGCCTCAAACATGTTGTGGAGGAATGTCATGTTCCGTGCGTCCATAACAAGCTTTATCGCCCCTTTTGGCGCCTCTTCGAGCTCTTCTTTGCTCATGTCTATCGCAATGACGCTCTTGCCGTACTGCTGCCCTATGATCCCTTCCCCTCCGCCACCTATATCAAGAATGGACCCCGATACGGGTGAAGCTGTAATATCTATGTGTCCTGCAATTTTTTCAATTGCATGTTCTTCAATTTTTTCATGTCCCACGGTACCACCACCTTTATGCACATTTGTAATCGTATAATTTGTTGTGTTTCTTTTTATTATTATTTTATGGCATGGATTCGCAATATATTAATAGATGCTGTGTATAATACGGTTATGGGGAAAAAAGTGGCATATTGCGGAATCGACTGCACTACGTGCGAAGAGCACCAGGTGACGGTAGATGGCGCCCCTGCAGACCGGGAAGCGTTATTGGGGTATTGGCGCCATGAGTATCCCGATGCGACGATGGATTTCGTAACATGTCATGGCTGCAGGGAACATGGCACACGGCTGTTTTTTCTTTGCAACAAGTGTAAGATTCGCCAGTGTGCAATGGAAAAAAAGGTCGGGACCTGCGCTTGCTGTGATGAATATCCCTGTAATAAGCTGGAAAATCATCTGGCGCTGTTTCCCGAAGCACGGAAGAATCTGGAAGATATTCGGCGGTCTGGTGGGGATGGCATGCCCTTGTCCGAATAATCCATCCTTAACAGATATATGTCCCATATATATTTATTTTTAGGTTTCGTACCCTCCATGGCATCATGCACGAGGCAGAGCTTAGGGTCGATGTTGCCCTAATTAGCGACTTGTACGATCGCATCCGTGCCGCCGGGGCATTTCAACGGACGGGTCTGCTGCCAGGATACGTAATATGGCGCCCCTTGCCGCACACTTATATGGGGGAGCGTGAGCTCCTCCTCGGATTGTGGCATGGGATTGTACGTATTCACAGCATTCCCCTTATCTTCCTTGAAGCGGAGTTGCCAACGGCAGCATTGAGTGACGCACACGAATCTCTGGCCATCATCAAGGCGGTTATGCGGGGCTTTGGGATTCCTGCATCCAGTAATAAATGGTCATGATACATACAATATCTATTATATTATAGTATCCTCTTTATTATACTTATAAAACTGATTTTATCAAAAAATATTGGATTATATTGTTATATCTCATTTTATTAATCTTAATATCCTAATGAATCAATCTTTTTGAAATGAATGGGGATAAAAAATGATG
>CAYSZY010000087.1:0-6373 GCA_964435645.1 uncultured Thermococci archaeon
TTTCGGGCCATGATTATGCCTCGTATCCATGCCACATTTGATGCTTGCCACGCGCGCATAGCAGGCCGTGCTTACGGGCACATGCTTCTCGTAGTGGTGCCACACGGCAAAAAATGCCTGTAGCAAGGCCAGCTGCATCGTGCGCCAGGAGTACTTTGGCTCGGGGGCCTATCTCTCGCATTACGGCGTCTCCTCAGGCATGGTGGGGGTGCCGGGGGCTACCATCCCTTGTGGCAAACGAGGTGCTGCGCTGCCTGCATCAGGCGTGGAGGCCGTTTTTTGCCGACAATCGCTCGTAAGACGCCGACCCGGGCCACGCCAAGGCCGACAAGCATCACGGGTATGCGGAACAGACGCACAAAAACGATGAAAGAACAGGAAAGCCAGGAATATGAAGATGATTATGGGTAAAACACGGGATTATGGTAAATGATACAAGAGAAAAGCTACTTAATCATAATCCTCTTCGGTGATTATTTCAGGTGGGCCTGTATCAGGAATATGCTTATGCGAACGTGGCGGCACATAATGCAGCAAAAAAAAGGAATCTTAAGGGGGCAAGAAAGAATCTAGATATGGATAACGATATGTTTGAGTGGTCGTCCCGCCTATACCAGATTATTGGTGTTGAAATATCGTACGTAGAAGGTGACAAGTTCGACAAAAAAGGAGAACATAACCCCAAAAATAATATGCTCACTGTCATTAAGCATTCGTATCTAGTTGCCCCATAAAAAGGTTTATAAGTATATTATGCGTTGTAACGATATGAAAAAGATGTATGCGTGCCTTCTTGTGGCACTGCTTATAGGGCTATGCGTCATGCCGACAGCAATCTCTGCAAGGACACTTCAGTATGACGATGGTACGGTGGACTATAGCGTTACGCTTGGATTTGGGGGCAACTGGAAGGAGTTCGCTGTACTCTTTGATATGCCCTATTCTGGATATGCAACATTCGCCTCTGTAATGTACCAATCGCAGATTGCAGATGATTTTAGTGTTCAGTTCTACTCGGCCGTTCCCAATCAGGCTGGCAACGAACCAGCGCTTATACCTGGCGTGCCTATCTCCGATTCCTATCACTTTACTTCCTCGATACGAACAACACCAGCATGGGATGCGCTCAGCGTTGATGTCGGGCTGTCACAGGGGCCGTTTTACCTTGTCTTCAGGTACCCTCATCAATTCGTTCCCAACTCCAACTTGTACCTCACTACCGGGATATGGAATGACCACTCCTCAGAACATGTGAGGTATGTATATAGAACAGAAACATATCCCGTATGGTATTATTCATATTACAAGTATATGTTTCGTGTTGAGATAGCGGAACCTCGCTGGTCACCAAGTGTCATCCAGCCGCTAGCGCGCACGCAGCTTGAATCAACCATTTTATTATGGGAGGGCCTATCTGGCCAGATCCCTCCAGAACCCAATGCCGAGATTTCAGCACTGATAGAACAGGCCCAGGTACATATAGCAAACGCGTCGGTGCTCACAAACGCTGTGTACGCATCGGGACAGCTTTCAAAAGCGCAGGCACTCATGGAAGAGCTAGCTTCGCTGCTCGCATAATGCGATGCACTATTGCAGCCTGCCGGGCTGCACCTTCTCTATTTTTATTACATGATAATTAGACGAATTGACATTCTTTTTTCTTCAAATCGGCCCAGTTTTGAACCTGTTTATCATTTTGGGAATCCATGTGTACTAGAGAATAATAAAGTGGTAAAAATAGATGAGTTTGCACCCCTTATTTCAGTTGCCCAAAAAGATGTGAATACCAAAATTATATTTTGCAATCTTTGATGACGCTGGCTGCATATACTATCATGGAGGATAATTGGACATGACCCCATCAAGCCGTAATGCATCGGCGGGATCGGTACGGGTATGGGGGAATAGGAAGGTACGGCACTGTTGAAGCCGAAGATGCGATACGCGCACCACCCCCCATGGCACCGTTCAATCGGGCACGATGCTGACGATAAAAGAATTTATATTCGTCCGTTCAGAGTCATTCCATGACGCAGAGACTGTATGCAGAGGATTCCTATCTCCGCACGATTGAAGCAACGGTGACCTCCGTCACTCCGGAGTCGATTGAGGTTGACAAGACTATTTTCTATCCCCATGGAGGGGGTCAGGCGTCCGACACGGGTGATGTGGAAAATGATGGGGCCCGTTGGACCGTCACCAGGGCGGCATCTGAAAACGGCACGGTACGCCACCATATCGAGGGCGGCACAGGGCGATTCGGCGTGGGCGACACGGTACGCATGTCAATCGATTGGGACGCGCGGTATGCGATGATGAAGTACCACACGGCGCTGCATATCCTCTCACAGGTTGCCTACGAACAATACGGGGCAAGAACAACAGGGAATGATATCTCCCCCGAGCGTGCCAGGATTGACATGTCATTTGGGGAGCTTACGCCCAAAATGGCCGCATCGCTCGAAGCAGCAACAAACGCACACATTTCCGCCGGATTGGAGGTCGTGACCACAACGATTCCCAGGGAAGCGGCAGAGCGCATGGTAAATCCCGAAAAGACCCGCCTAGACCTCATACCCGCATCCGTTGCAGCAATACGCGTGGTGCGCGTGGGGAACATCGATGTCGACGCTTGTGGCGGCACCCACGTGAAAAATACCAGGGAGATCGGGGGCATTGCCATCGTAGGCACAAAGAACAAAGGAAAAAATAGAAAACGCATGGAGATACGATTGGTATAGATCTGCATGAACTTCCGAACGCTTTCCGACTGTGCGTATGAGCAGACGCTAAAAAAAGATGTGCTCGACGCTGACAGGTGCTGTCGATGCGGTACCTGTGGTGCCGTTTGCCCCAAACAAGCGGACACGCGACACTACAATCCCCTCATGAGATGGCAGGTACGCCATGACGGGGACGCCGCCCGGTGCGACCTATGTGCACAGTGCTGCCCCATCAACAACAGGGCAGAGTGTGACGGGGTTGGCACGGTGCTGCGTGCCGTATCAGCATCAGCTGCTGAAGGGCACCAGCTCCCCGGTGCGCAGGACGGGGGCGCTTGCGGCGCGTTTCTCTCTTCGCTTGACGGGTATGACATCGCGGCGGTAGGGCATAACGCATGGACGCCGGAACCGCACATCGCGCCTCCGTGGGTTCAGCGCGCGGGCACGGTATACGCGGCTACGTCATCACTATCAGTGCTGCCAAAAAAGCGTGGGCGTGTTGCGTTTGTGGGGATGCCATGCCAGATGCGCGGCATTACCCTTGCCCAAGAACGCGGCCTGCTTGGTGAGATTGCGCTTAAGGTGGGGCTTTTTTGTACCGAGACATTCGACCATATGGCACTGCACAAAATCATCGAGGGCAAAGGCATACCCATAGCGTCGGTACGCCGGATGAACATCAAGTCGTCCCTGCTGGTGACCGATGACGCCGGTGTGAGGCATTCCATCAAGCTCTCGGAACTATCAGACGCAACGGTGCCAGGGTGCACATACTGCCCCGACTTCTGTGCATGGTATGCAGACATCGTGTTCGGGTCGATTGGAAGCCCAGAGGGGCATACGACAGTCCTTATCAGAAACAGGGATGCGGGCAGGCTTTTCGACGATGCGATCAAACGCAAGTATATTAACATTGGCGGCGAGATAGACATGGACGCGGTAAAACTGCACCAACAGAAAAAGCGTGAGGGGTACGTACATGGATAAGCTTATCGTGATTGACGTGGAAACGTGCACTGGATGCCGCATATGCGAGCTTGCATGCTCCCTGCACCACGAACGCCGCTGCATTCCCTCAAAGGCGCGCATACACGCCATTATCTGGGCCGAGGACGGTGTCAGCGTGCCTGTTGTGTGCGGCCAATGCGATGATGCCCCATGCATGAACGCCTGCAAGTACGAGGCGTTGTGGAGGGACCCTGCCACGGGAGCGGTGCTCGTCATGGAAGATTCGTGCATCGGATGCAAGATGTGCCTTGTGGCGTGCCCCTACGGGTGCATGGGCTACGACAAGGACAAGCAAAAGGCGTTCAAGTGCGACCTCTGCGGAGGGGATCCCGCATGCTGCAATGTATGCCCAACGAAGGCGATTACCTATATCAAGGCCGAAAAGACATCAATAGCCAGAAAGCGGGGCTACGCGAAGTCCTTGGCAAAGGGGTCCCTGTAGCCACTACTCCTTTTTTTGTTCCTTAAGCACAACAGATGCAGGATTTTTGGCGCAACTGGGGAATATGGACGGTTCTATAAACTGTGAAAACATGAGGTATATACCCCCAAATATGAAAAACGACCCTGCCAAGTCCTCCCATGTGTGTTCCCCAAGATAAAGCACCGTGAACGTTGTGAGGATCAGATTGCCCAGCAAAAAGAGCATGTACCGTTTGTAGTCGTGCGACTTCGTCTTGAGGTAGTTATGGCGTGCAATGAGGAATCCTATGAAAATGTACCCAAAATGCCCTGAAGGCATGCCCCCATACTTTACGCTCACCAATATGTCTGAAAGCGGGAACACGTCGAGCCGTATAGCTCGTGCGCCCGACGCCCATCGAAGCGGCGGGGCGACAGGGTAGACCATCTCTATAATAAAATGAGCAATCCAGCATGCGAGGATGGCACATCCCCATTTCCACCCCTGCTTGCCTTCCTTTACCACCATATATACCAGCAAACCCAGGCATATCATAAACCCGAATGGATAATAATACGACAGGAAATGATCCAAGGCAGATGTTGATAAATGCTCTTGGAGCCATATTGTCAAATCAGGGGAAAATGTTACGTACCAAGACGGCTTTTCCAGGAAAAGCTGCATGGATTGATATCCAATGAGAAAGATACCGACAAAAACGATCCATACACGATTAGGGAAATGCGACAAAAAAAATTTTAATTCCCTAAGCACATCTTGCGCCTTGTCCTTGATCAAGGTCATAAAAAGAATCCAGCCCATATCGCATATAAATATTTCTACAAATGTGCGGCCTGCAGGAAATTTCTTTCAGGGGGCTGTTGCATCTTGCAATGATAGATAACATTAGCAGAGCATGGTATAATTGCCCTGTGCCAGACCAATACCTATGAAAGAAAAGGCCCTAATTGTGCTGAGCCTGTGCCTTTCGGTTGCAGGCGTCGGATTTATGTTCTACGAATCGTCAACGACAATGCCAGACGCCCTTTCACCCGAGCTTGGCAGCCAAGTAGGGGATTTCGTGTCCATTGAGGGGGTAGTATCGCGGTACCGTGAAAAAAACGGAAATATTTTCATTGCAGTCAGGGGCGATGCAGAGGTAGAGGTACCCCTCTTTTACGGCACGGCACTCCAGCTTGACGCCATACCTTCACCTGGCGACTGGGTTGAAATTCGCGGCATGCTTACGGCAACAGAGGACAAATACCTCCGTCCCCACTGGCCCGCATACCAGATATCCATCGAGTCGCCGTCCCACCTGAAGGTAGTGGGACGGGCAAACCAGAGCCAATTGGGCGTGGCCTTAGGCGCATCACTCTGGAACGCAGGGATGGCGTATCACGCCCACGGAACAGTGGGAGAGGCCCATGAGGGGGTAATCACGGTCGCTGGCGCGCCCCTAACCCCCGACATCATCCCGCGCGTCGGCGACAGCGTTACGGCCACTGTCCTGCTTTTGGAGGTCAATGGCGTGCTCGAGTCGTGTGTCCTGGACATTGAAACTGACGCATCAGAACCGGTTCTGCCGTCCTGTGCATCCGTTCTGGGTGAGGCGTACCATGTTGCAGGCAGCGCCTGCGACGTGCGGGCATACTATAAGGGCGTCAGGATCGAGGTATCCGAAGGAAAGGATACCCTGCCACTGTACTGCCCTGACCTAGTGGATGCCTTTATCGGTGACCGCATCGATGCGAGGGGGGTGCTACGGACATACTATGGTGAGAACGTGCTTTACGTGTCGACATGCAATGATATCGCCGTGACCGAGCACGGCACATACGAGGCCCCTAGCAGCATACTGCAAGGGGAAAGATACGTATTATACTGCACGGTAACGCATGTGGAATACAAGGGCAGCCACCCCATTTTCACCGTAGAAACCGAGATAGGGCCGATGTACGCACACCTCTACGCAAAAGAGCGCGACAACCTGCAAAGAAGGGATAAATCAGACCTCTACCTCCAGGAGGGGGCCGCATGCCACCTTTATATGGAAATCACGTCTTTGGAAGGTACGCCTACAGGGAAAATCCTGGATTATGCCACATAATGCGATATACATAAATAAAATAAGCAGAATATATTCTTATCAATGGGAAAATCAAACAGCAAGGCACCCCCCTCGCTCCCCAAGGAATTTCTTCCCGTCCTCATGAAGCATGCCAAGCGCCACATGCTT
>CAYSZY010000088.1:0-6302 GCA_964435645.1 uncultured Thermococci archaeon
AAGAACACTGTTACTTACCATATGTTCGTTTTATTTATAAATAAAAAGTAATTTATGGGAGAATACTTAACAGAGAGGTAATATGATGATAAAAAAAATTTTGCCACTCCTTGCAGTGCTTGCCATTGCTCTGGTTGCCGTCTCGACAGGGGCGTTTACCTCAGTTACCGCAGACAGGGTAGCAGAGATTAACGTTGCCGGAGACGCCTCGGCCTTGCTTTCGATGAAGCCCTATGACGGTCTAAACGGACAATATGCACACTATAACAGTAACGGTGCGCTCTACCTCGACCTCGCGACCCTTACAGCTGCCGGCGTAAATGTTGACGCCGAAACACGATTTGACAACGTCTTTACCATAACAAACAATGGAACGCAGACCATTACCGTCGCCTTGGAAAAGGGAGAAATCCTTGGTGGAACCATAGACTTCTTCGATATCGAGGACGGTGTGACGCTCAATGTCGGTGAGTCATACGTTGTGTCCATACTTGTCAACACCTACGGGTTAAAACATCAGGATACGATGCTTTCGACTGTTACCATTACCGCTACGGCGGGTGGCTCGTCCCAAGACGCTGGCGATGGAAATGGTAATCACGGCAATCACGGCAATCACCACGGTCAGAACTAATCAATTTCCCCTCGCGGGGATTCTTTTTCTATAACCATTTTTTATTTCTGAAAAACAGCACCATCCCCCCGGCGACAGCTGCCATGGCTGTCAGTGCAAGGGGATACCCGTACGCCCATGAAAGCTCCGGCATGTTAACAAAGTTCATCCCGTACAGACCTGCAATAAACGAGAGGGGAATAAAGATCGTCGAGATGATCGTAAGCACTTTCATGACCTCATTAAGCTTGTTGCTTATGCTCGACATATAGATGTCAAGCAACCCTGACAGCAGGTCCCGGTGGCCTTCAAGATTCTCCGCTATCTGAATGGTATGGTCGTAGACGTCACGCAGGTAAAGGGTTGTCGAATCGGCGATAAGGCCCCCATCGGCCTTTTCCATCCTTCCGATTATCTCGCGAAGCGGCCATACATTCTTTCGCATCTTGATGATGGTGCGCTTGAGCGTCTGGAGCTTTTCAAGATGCTGCATGGAGGGGGCCGATATGAGATTTGCCTCCAGCTCCTCGATGTCCATGCTATATGATTCAAGGCCCAGATAGTAATTGTCAACGATGAGGTCCACTATTGCGTAGGCAAGATAATCTACTCCCCCGAGAAATATCTTTCCGCCCCTTTTTTCCAGCCGAGCCTCGACTGGTGCAAGAAAGTCGGAATCCCGCTCAAGGAAGGTAACAAGATGCCGCTTGCCAAGGATGATGCTGACCTGCTCGGCAGACACGTCCCGGTCGGACACGGCTACTTTCTTAATAATGACAAAAAGGTAATCCTCGTACTCCTCGAGCTTGGGGCGCTGGTCGGTGTTCACTATATCCTCAAGGACAAGGGGATGGAGCCCCAATATGTCGCCAAGCGGCTGTATTTTTTCCACCCCGTAGAGCCCGTGTACCTGCAGCCATACCTTCTGGCCTGACACCATGGCGCTTCGAACGTCATCAACGGACGCGTCTTCGGTAACGGTTACCTCCGCCCCCCCATACACGATGAGCGTAAAGACTGACTTTGTGCTGTACGCTGTGCCGACAGGTATGAGCGACCCGGGGGGCAACCCCGTCTTGACGGTTCTCCGAACATGCCTGAGTTCCATTGCGTTCCCCTTTGTTTCGCAGGAATATGCGATAAATAGTAAATCAATCTAAAAGTATAAATAACCACCTTTCATACATACATGTGTGTACGGAATCCATACCCTCCCTTTTAGCATCTCCAACGAAGATATAGCGCTATCATTCCAAAAAGACAATGAATTCGTGCGCTATAAGCGTGAATACAAGAAATCTCACCTCAGAAAGCTTACACTCACCAATGTGGATGAGCAAACCCTGGCAAAAACCAAATATTTTGAAGACAGGGAGTCCAGTGTCCTGCTCTTTGAGGGTGACGAGATATCCATCCAACCCATAGAACCGCTCAACAAACCGCTCTACGTGTCGAACTATTTGGAGATATCGTTCAAGGAGAAAATCGTTATCTTCCCCAAGGCCCAAGAAAAGATATTCCTAAGATTCCCCATAGAGATCGGAATATTTGTCCCCTACAAAAAAAAGGAAAAGCTTGTCGACATCATCACGTTTTCAACACAGAAATACACCCTGTACGGCCCGCTCGACCAGGGCTTTATCTGCCGATACTGGGAAAGCGGGGTTTACCGGTCGGTCCCCGAATGCAATCCGCTTGTTGAAGGTGTGATGGAGCTCTCCATAAAGAACGACACGGGTGAAACGCTCGAGGTGGGAAAAGCGATTTTCAACTCACCCGGCATGAAGATCTACTTCAACAAGGATATCGTTTCGATGAGGTCATCCATGAAAATCATTTCGCGTACCTTGGCAGAAACGGCGTTTCGTGACGAACCACTTGTGAAGGGAATGAAAAAGTCGGTAGAGTTCTACCTACAGAAAAACATACCTATAGTAAGCAAAAAGATGCTTATGGAGTGGGGCATATGATAACCCTTCCCGATAATCTTGACATCCTCGGAATAAATGCCATGGATGCGGCCATAGTCGTGCTCGTGATGGCGGGAACAGTCATCCTCACCAAGCTGATTTCGAGATACCTGAAAAAAAACCTGTCCGACCGCCTCAGGGAAGAATATATAGGATATATAACGAAGGTATTGAATCTCGCTATATATATCATAGTCTTTACGACACTGCTCTCTTTCCTCGGCCTTGACCTCTCAAGCATCCTGGTTGCATGGGGTTTTACCGGAATCATCATCGGATTCGCAAGCCAGAGCGTCATATCAAACCTCATATCGGGTATTTTTCTAATGACCGAGCGCCCCGTAAAGATTGGCGACACGGTGACTGTTGATGGCACCACAGGGACCGTTGTCGACATACACATTATGTCAACAGTCATGCGGACCTACGACGGCCTGTATATTAGGGTCCCCAACGACAAGGTCTTCACATCCAAGATAACAAATCTCTCGATATACTGTGCACGCAGGTTCGAGTACAAAATCGGAATACGGTATACCGACGACGCGGACAAGGCCATTGAGATAATCACCGATGTCATCGAGCTCCACCCACTGACGCTTGTCAATCCTGCACCGCTCGTCTTTGTCGACGAGCTTGGTGACAATGCGGTCAACATCGTTGCCAAGATCTGGGTTCCCTCTGCGCACTGGTATGGGGTCAAGACGGAACTGTTATGGTCCATCAAGCACACCCTTGAGCAGCATGGAATCAATGTCCCGTTCCCCCAGCGCACGATATGGTTTGGAAACGAGCTTACGACAAAAATGAAAAAAGAATAGAAAAGGGAACAGGAGGTATCTCATTCCCTCTTTTTCTTCATGAGTACCGCCGCGGCGCCGATTACGCCCACGACGACGACCGCCGCCACGATGATAAGCACGCTGACCCCGCCTGAACCACCGTCATCATCTGGTTCTGGTGTATCGATATTCAGGTATGCGGCATAGATGTTCTTTTCCCCGTCACGCGCGTCCTCCCAGACGACGATGTTGCCGTTGACATCGGGATATGACTGCGTCCCCTCGGCGGTGCAGATGGAAAACTCCTCCCCCGTGTCCAGATTGTAGCCGTAGATGTCCCATGTGCCCGTGCGGTTGTCGTGGTATACGACGATATCACCGCTGATGGATACTCCTGACTGCGTCCCCTCGGCGGTGCAGATGGAAAACTCCTCCCCCGTGTCCAGATTGTAGCCGTAGATGTCCCATGTGCCGTTCCTGTCATCGGCCCAGACGACGATATCACCACACACCCGCGGGCTGCTCTGCTCAGAGGCGTTGTCACATATGAGAAACTCCTCCCCCGTGTCCAGATTGTAGCCGTAGATATCCTTGTTTCCGTTGCGCGTGTCATCCCAGACGACGATGTTGCCATGGATGTCGGGGCGATTCTGGTTACCGGTGGCAGTGCAGATTGAGAACTCTTCGTCTTCCTCCATATCGTATACGAAGATGTCCCATGTGCCGGAACGCTTGTCGTGGTATACGACATACCGGCCGTAACACACGGGATATGCCTGCGTTCCCGCAGAGTCGACAAGCACGGTGATTTCCTTCGTCTCGATGTCGTACATGGCTATGTCCCATTCGCCACGACCCTTGTCATGCCAGACGACGATGTTCTCCCATATGCGTACGGGGGACCCTTGCTCCGACGATGTGGTGGAAACAGAAACTTCGCGCCCCCGCTGCAGGTCGTACATGTAGATGTCCCCATCATCAGCGCGCTTGTCGGTCCAGACGACGATATCGCCGTATACGTGCGGCTTAATTTGATCGCCAGGCGCGTTTGTTATCAAAATCTCTTCGGTAACGATGTCCCCATCGACGGGAAGAGGCGTTGGTGCCACCGTGGTGGGCGGGGCGGTGGTGGGTGCAGGTGTCGTGGTGGGTGCAACGGTCGTTGGAGGGACTGTTGTCGGTGCCACCGTGGTGGGCGGGGCGGTGGTGGGTGCAGGTGTCGTGGTGGGTGCAACGGTCGTTGGAGGGACTGTTGTAGCCGGCGCCTGCGCAGAAAAGGATATCACATGGTTTCCTATCACGCCCCAATGCTCTGATACCGCCACCTCGTCCACATTCCCCGTGATACCGCATGGCTTGAGCGTGTCTTCATCGACAAAATACACGTACCACCCATCGTGGGTTGTGTCGTAGAAGAGTACCCTTCCTTCATTGACCGTGTAATTGCCCACAGATTTCGTGAGCAGAACAGAGTCCATGGTAGAGATATCAATATGGTACAGCGCGTGGGAGGTTCCCTTCGAGAGCATGTACACCACGTCTGTCCCATCAATGAGGGCGCCCCCCTCATCCCCGTCCATGGTGGAAAGCGGAAGCATCATGCCCCCCGCCTTGTTGGCCATATACAGGTCATAGTCGTTGTTGTACTGGGTAAACACGACGATGTCCCCAGACATACGCGGATCCTCGTGATTGGCATTGTTTGTCGTCACTATGGTGCTAGTGGCCTTTTTCACGTTATATACATAAACCTGCTTATAGGTGGCGGTCTTAAGCGTATAGCACAAAAAGTAGTTATCATGCCCCTCGGCAGACTTGAGAATCATGTCCTTTCGGTACGAGTCTTTGATATTCCAGTAAAATGCGTAAAAGCCATCCCCGTGGAGCGTGGCATACACAGCCCCGTTGTCAAGGATGACAATCTCTTTAAGGGTTTCAAACGTTTGGTATATAGTTTTCTTTCCCGACGAAAGATTCATCCTGTAGAGGTAGTACGTGCCCAATGTATCGGCCGTGCCGGGTATTGCCTCGTAGAGATAATATAGATAGCGATCATCACGTATTTGCGGACGACCGTACGACCCTATGTCATAGTCGCCCTCATACGTAACGGTCATCTGTGCGGCCGCAGCCGGCGGGAGCACGGCAAGCAGGCTCGATATGAGCAGCACGGCGACAACCGCCAACCCAATCCTGTGTGAGTTCATATGTATGATATAGGCATTCGAAAATATATATTTATTTAAATAATGCCCCTGTTTACGGCATGTTTTGGTACCGCCATGTGCCCGTGTGCCGCACGAAGGGGGATGCAGAGGATGGACAGGATGCATACGTACGCCCCTGGGGCTTAGGTCCCTAATGGGCTTCATGGCCAATATCAACGGCATTTTTTAGAAATTCGATTGCCACGCCCCGCCTCGGGGAGCATGCGGGACACGTCATCAGCACAGCACTGTTTATTGTCATTATCCTCGCAATAACCTATGCGTACGTCACGCGAATGGGCCCGGCATGTTCGCGGGGACAGCTACATGACACCGGTGGTGCATGGCTCGTAACGACCATCGCGTTTGAATTCGTTTTCGGGCATTGCGTCATCGGTCATTCGTGGGACCGATTGCTTGCAGACTATGATATTCGCTGGAAGAGTGTGGAGCCTGGCACTTGTTGCAACAGTGGGCGCCCCGCTGCTGACAGGCTCGGTGGCTGGGATGGTATGCAATGAAACAAAGGATGAAGCGCACTGACCTACAGAGGATAATACATATATTTCATTAATATTTTATTCTTATATGTAAATTATACGAGTGTTACGAAACACTGTTCCCTACCTGAAGTTCGTTTTCTTTTTAAAGGGGATGCAATCTACCTTGATTCACTACAAGGGCACGACCCGTGCCACAACTACAAAAGGTGAATCAAAATGTTACTCAA
>CAYSZY010000089.1:0-6289 GCA_964435645.1 uncultured Thermococci archaeon
AAGAATATTGTCAGCCAGAACATGTATGGCGTGGCAAACAAAGAGTACATATCTCTTGGCTAAAGTCCGTGGCTTTCTGATATGACTAGTGTAATTCCAACAACCGTTGCCTATGCATGTGCCTTATCCTGCACACGCATGCCTTGATCGTCTTCTTCAAGCCTGACGCTTGATTCAACGTTGACATCGGCATGTATGGAATTAGCTATGTGACACCCTTTTTTGGAAAGCTCAAGCGCCCGCTTTGCCTTTTTTGCATCTTTTTCAGTCTTCACTACGACGTCAACCGTGAGATTGATTCCTGATATGATAATGTCAATGCCATTTTGGTCCAAAGTATCTGTTGCATGTGACGAATAAGACACCAACTTGATTCTCAGATTTTCTACAACATTGAGAAAGTATGACATAAAACAGGTATTTACGGCTGATAAGAACAGGTCCTCTGGCGTTGCGATGTTTTGGTGCCCCCTGAACTCAGGGGGTACTGCAACTTCTATTTCATTCTTTTGGGGGTCGCTAAAGCAGATGGTACCCTTCTTTTTCTCTTTCCACATCAGTGTGCAGCTGCAGCTAGATTGCTTTTCCATGCGATCATCTTCTAACTCACTTATTTTTGTTTAATAGTGCCACTACCTCTTCCGCGGCCCCCGTGTAGATAATTGCGGGATATGCTACTAGCGAGGCGTCATATGCTATTAGCGTAACGGTAACGCGTTCCTTGGGCATATCTGTCCCCGATATCCATGATGCAATCGTTTCGCGTATCTCTCGTTCCTTGTACATGTTCATTATCAGCATAGGCGGAAGCACAGAAGCATCGTCTTGTTTAACGCCGAGCTGGACCTTAGGCCCTATAGCCATAATTGCTTTGTACCCTTTGCCAATCAGTGCCTCGCTTATTTCCATTGCGTAGGGATTGACAACGTCTTCGCCATCAGGGAAGTCATTGGGGAGCAAGAGTACATCGGAGCTATGCGAAAGGTCCGAAAGGGAACCCAACCGTGCCTGTATGTAATAATTGATGTCTGAGGCAGCAATTTTAGTCTTTTCCGTGTGGTCCATACAAGCTTCTTACACATTAAAAATAAAAACATTAGCCATGTTTTCCCATGTGTAATGCATATCTTTATAGCCAAACCTTAAATATTAATGACTTAACGTAGACACAAAGTGATTTCCATGATAAGTGTAATACTTGGAAGCCAGTGGGGCGACGAGGCAAAAGGCAAGCTCACCGACTTATATGCAGAGAACGCTGATTTAGTTGTACGATTCCAGGGGGGAAACAATGCTGGACACACCATTGTCGTTGGTGACGAGACATTCAAGCTTAGACTGCTCCCGTCGGGCATCGTCCAGGGCAAGGACGTTGTATTGGGCAATGGGATGGTAATCGATCCTGCAATCCTCCAGGAAGAGCTTGAGGGCCTCAAATCGCGCCATCTTACTATGGGCGCCATCTATATTTCCGACCGGGCACATGTCATCATGCCGTATCATAAGCAGGAGGATGAAATCCTCGAGGGCCTCAAGGGCAATCTTAAGGCCGGAACGACCAAAAAGGGTATCGGGCCTTGTTATTCTGATAAGGTCTCACGTATTGGCATCCGATTTTCGGACCTTATCGAACCCGATGCATTCATTGGGAAGCTAGATGTGGCATACGCAGTCAAGTCCAAGTATATGTCTGCACTCGGTTATGATATTGACGTTTCAAAAGAGGAGATTTTACGACAGTACACTGAATTTGCGAAGATGTTCGGCCCGTATGTTACTGATACGAGTGTTCTGATTAATAAAGCCCATGCCGCCGGAAAGCGGGTGCTTTTGGAAGGTGCACAGGGCACGCACCTTGATATTGACCACGGTATTTACCCTTTTAATACATCTTCAAATACCATATGCGGGGGTGCGTGCACCGGCGCCGGCATAGCACCAAAGAACATAGGGCGTGTCCTTGGGGTTGTCAAGGCATATACCACTCGTGTGGGTACGGGGCCGGTACCAACCGAGCTTTTCGATGACGATGGAAAGCACTTGGCTGAAAAGGGCCATGAGTTTGGCACGGTTACAGGGCGCCCTCGCAGATGCGGATGGCTCGACCTCATGCTTATCAAGTATGCGCATATGCTTAACAAATATGATGGTATTTTTATTACCAAGCTTGATGTGATGTGTGGCATGCCAACGATTAAGGCATGTACCGGATACGAGTACAAGGGTGAAATGCTTGACACATTTCCCTCAAACATGCGGGTGCTTTCAGAATGCAAGCCAGTCTATCGGTCATTTTCCGGATGGGACTTCGACTGCTCCACTATAGTCAGTGGCGGATTTGATGCCCTGCCCGATGCAGCAAAAGACTATCTGAAGTTTATCGAGTCAGAGATGGATGTACCTTTATATGGATTTTCCATCGGCCCGAAGCGTTCGGAAACCATTACGTTTAGGGATATCTTTTGATATCCCCCATATTTTTTTGTATCATCTTACCTCTCCTGTTCCACAATACATATAAATCAGCATGGATTTTTTCTATATTGAATGCAGGAGAATATTATTATAAAAGGGGCAAGGGAGCATAACCTCAAGGATATAACTGTAAGCCTCCCTCGTAACAAGCTTATTGTCATCACCGGATTATCCGGTTCAGGAAAGTCTACGTTGGCATTTGACACTATTTACGCCGAAGGGCAGCGTAGGTACGTAGAGTCGCTATCTGCCTATGCACGGCAGTTTCTGGGGCAGATGAACAAGCCTGATGTCGATTCTATAGATGGCCTGTCGCCTGCGATATCCATTGAGCAGAAGACTACTTCAAAAAATCCCCGCTCAACAGTGGGTACTGTCACTGAAATATACGACTATCTTCGCTTGTTTTATGCAAGGATTGGGACACCATACTGTCCCGTGCATGATATCCCTATCCGGCGCAAGACGCCAGATGCGATTACAGACCAGATAATCGTTGAACATCCGGAAATGGATATCCTCATTCTCGCACCCATTATCCGCCAAAAGAAAGGTACGTATGAAAAGCTCATAGCCGAACTTAATAAGGAAGGGTACCGTCGTGTGCGTGTTGACAAAGAGGTGTGCCGTACTGATGAGAAAGTATCTCTAGAGCGGTATAAAAAGCACGATATCGAGATTGTGGTGGACCGGCTTAACACAGCCGACCGCTCGCGCCTGCAGGAGGCAATCGAGGTTGCGCTTTCCAGGGGTGATGGGCTGCTCATAACACTTGTGGGCGAAAACGAAAAGATATACTCCTCAAAGATGTCGTGCCCTGAGTGCGATATAACGTTTGAAGAGCTCCAACCCCGCATGTTTTCATTCAATTCCCCATTCGGTGCTTGCGAGGTCTGCACCGGTTTGGGCTACAAGGAGGAGATAGACCCATCACTGGTCATCCCTGATCATGATCTTTCGATAGCTGAGGGTGCCATCAAACCATACAAGAATATATATGACGGGTGGAGGGTGCGCCAGCTTGCCACCGTTGCTCGCGCTTGGGGATTTGACCTCATGACGCCAATTAAGGACCTTACTAAAGACCAGCTTGCGGTAATCCTATACGGGTCTGAAAAAAAGCTCCAATTTATATACAGCTCAAAAAAAAGTGACGCTACTATGCAGTACAGCGGATTCTTTGAAGGTGTCATACCGCAGCTCGAACGGTTGTATATGCAGACACAGTCCGATTACCGCAGACGGGAGATTGAACAGTTCATGCGATTCAACCCATGCCCCTCCTGCCATGGCATGCGCCTTAAGGGGAAGATGCTGTCTGTCCGTGTCAATGGGAAAAATATCATTGAGGTAACTGACCTTTCAATAAAGGATGCATTGGAATTTTTCAATTATATTGTCCTTGGCGAGAAACAGATGATTATAGCCCGCCAGGTGCTTAAGGAGATAGTATCACGATTGCAATTCCTTGACGATGTAGGATTGTCATACCTGACGCTTTCCCGTTCGGCAGGAACGCTGTCCGGCGGGGAGGCGCAGCGCATCAGGCTCGCTACTCAAATAGGATCCAACCTTATGGGCGTGCTCTACATCCTTGATGAGCCGAGTATCGGCCTTCACCAGCGCAATAACAATCTACTCATCAGGACCCTTCACCACCTCCGTGACATCGGTAACACCCTCATCGTTGTCGAGCATGACGAGGAGACGATACGCCAGGCTGATTATGTCGTTGATATGGGGCCCGGAGCAGGCATACATGGGGGATATGTCGTGGCGGAGGGCACACCGCTTGAAATAGAGGATAATCCCGAGTCACTTACAGGTAAGTATCTATCCAAAACGTTGTCAATAGGGGTGCCCACATCGCGGAGGGAGCCTCAAGGCACGATACAGATACGCGGCGCCCGGGAGCATAATCTACAGTCAATAGATGTCGATGTGCCACTTGGCGTATTTACGGTTGTTACGGGCGTATCTGGCAGCGGCAAGTCCACGCTTATCTATGATATCCTCTATAAGCAGATGATGCGCTTGCTGCACAAAAGCAAAGAGATTCCCGGAAAGCATGACGCGCTGGTGATACCACCTGAGGTGGATAAGGTCATCATGATAGACCAGTCCCCTATAGGCAAGACTCCCCGCAGCAATCCCTCAACATACATTAAGGTATTTGATGACATACGGGCGCTTTTTGCCCAAACGACCGAAAGCAAGGTAAGGGGATACAACCCGGGCAGATTTTCCTTCAACGTGAAAGGGGGGCGCTGCGAGGCGTGCCATGGTGACGGCCTTATCAAGATTGAGATGAATTTCCTGCCCGATGTCTATGTGCCTTGCGAGGAATGTAAGGGCATGCGATTCAACAGGGAGACGCTTGAGGTAACCTATAAGGGGAAAACTATAGCCGCTGTACTTGACATGACTGTGGAGGAGGCGCTTTCCTTTTTTGAGAATATTCCTTCTATTAGGCGAAAGCTCAAGACACTCAATGATGTTGGCTTGGGATATATCAAACTTGGACAGCCCTCAACGACGCTTTCCGGCGGAGAGGCCCAGCGTATCAAGCTTACAAAGGAACTTGCAAAGCGTGCCACCGGAAACACCGTGTACCTCCTCGATGAACCGACAACCGGGCTTCATTTCCATGATGTGAAAAAGCTGTTAGAGGTGCTCAGGCGTCTAGTGGAAAAAGGCAACAGTGTTATAGTTATAGAGCATAATCTTGATGTTATCAAGACTGCAGATCATCTTATCGACCTCGGCCCGGAGGGTGGCGATGGCGGTGGTGCCGTTGTTGCCCAGGGGACGCCGGAGGAGGTTTCATCCTGCATAGGAAGCCATACCGGCAAGTTTTTGCGGCACGTGTTGTACCATGATAGACCTTAGTATACTGCCGGATGCACCCGGCTGCTATCTCTTCAAAAAAGAACGTGATGATGTTATCTACGTAGGCAAGGCCAAGTCCCTTAAAAAGCGGGTGCGCTCCTACTTCCATGGGCATGCCCATGACGCAAAAACAGTCGCGTTGGTCTCTGAGATACGCTCTTATGACTTTATCGTCACTTCGACCGAAGTTGACGCCCTGGTGCTGGAGCATAATCTTATCAAAAAGCACCAACCCCACTACAACGTACAGCTCAAGGATTCCCAACGATACGGGTATATACTTGTTACTGATGAGCGCTACCCTCGCTTGGTGGTGGCGCGGGACAAAGTGCGCAAGGGAACGTATTACGGCCCGTTTGTCAATGCTGAGCAGCGTGATAATGTCCTTAAGGCCCTGCGTACCGCATTTGGTATCCATACCTGCAGGACGTTTAAAAAGAGGCCCTGTCTGCGGTACCATATCAGGCTGTGCTCTGCACCATGTGCCGCTATGGTGTCCCATGAGGAATATATGCATAACATTGGTAAGGCAGAACAATTTCTCAAAGGGCGCGGCCAAGAGCTCGTACAGGAACTTGAGGGCGCGATGCAGGCTGCTGCTGCCGAGCAGCGATATGAAAAGGCGCTGACACTGCGCAACCAGGTGTCCGCGCTGCGGGCACTAGAGTCTCGGCAGATGGTAGAGCGAACGCAGTCATATGACGAAGACGTCATAAATATGTCCGTTGAGGGCGGCACGGCATATCTTATGGTTTTCCATGTGGAAAAAGGAATGCTCCTCCATAAGCATGAGTACGTATTTGAGGGCCAAGCGGGACTTTTTGACGCGTTTATCAAGCAGTTTTATGTGGAGCATCCTATTCCGAGGGAAGTAATCGTGCCATTTGAACCGGAAGACGGGGCTATATCTGCATATCTTTCATCC
>CAYSZY010000090.1:0-6248 GCA_964435645.1 uncultured Thermococci archaeon
ATAATTATCTTGAATCATTCACTGTTCCGTGACATTGATCCACAGGTGCAGGTCCCGGTACTCAACCCCGTCCTTGTAGAGCAGGAACTGCAGCTTCATGTTCTCACCTGCCACAGGTGGGGTGATGTCGATAGATTCCTCTATAAGCCCTTCGTGGGCCAGCGTGTAGTCCCGTGTCCACAACACGTCGCCGTCGAGGTTTATCTCAGCACTATACGTTACCGGCTCGTACTCATGATTAACGATGCCAAGTATCACCTGACCCTTCTCGCCAAGCGCATAGTCGGTCGGATACTCGTCCGCCATGCCGCCCGGCCCCAGAATATAGAATTCGGTAAATCGCTCCCCCGTCTTTGGCGCCTGGATGACATAGACCAGCGTGCCCATGGCTACAACGATGGAGATGATAAGTACTATTGACAGCGCTCGGTCCACACGGGTCTCGCCAAGGTCAACTTCTGGCATGGCGTACCTAACGATAAATCGGTCTTCCTCGTCCGTCTGCACGCGCCTTACGTACGCCGCGATAAGCATGGCAGCGGTAAAGGCGGTGTTTGCAGTGAGAATCGGCGTCAGTCGGATGCCCCACTCCGTGTAGTTGAGTCCGAGCCCTATGAGCGGCACCACGGCAATGGACAGGCCGAACGACAGCGCGATGCGCTCTATGGTGTCTAGATCCTTCCGCTTGGTGAACAGTGCGGCTATCAGCGCGTATCCGGGGCAGAAAAGAATGAAGATGATGCCGAATACCTGCCGTACCACCGATATGTCAAATGCTACGGACATGACCGTTATGGCGGTCATAACCCCTATGGTAATCAAATCATCGTTGGCCCTCATGATATCGCCGCTTTTTTCCTTCTTCGTTCCGTTCTAATATAAACATATTCTATGAACTGTTGCAATTCAAGGTCGAATATATGCGCTATAACTTGCTTTTCGTCATCTGAAATTATCCTCAGCCAATAACTTTATTACTATATTCAAAAAGGATTAACAATGCGTCGTGGAATGTGCGTGGTATTGCTATGGTTTCTAATTTTCATACCTTTGGTTAATCTGGGGCCTATAGGCGCCGCGGATTATTCGTATTCGCTACGCGCAACCCCTGATTGCACAACATATGAGCAGGGGGATATCATGAGGGTCGTCGTAGACGTGTCCTGCAAGTATCTCGGGGATCGCCCCTATTCCATAAACGAGCAGGTTACCGTTCATGTGGACATCAGCCTTGACGGGGCCGGAATCGGCCATGGAACCGTGCCTGCTGGCCCGCTTATCATCAATCCTGGGCAGACGCTTACATTCCACGACACTTTCATGGCCACTATTCCGTCCAATGCAAAATGCGGAACTCATACGGTGAATGTAACATTCTCCGCAAGTGCGCTTGGCATGAGCGAGTCTAGGACGCGTTCCTTTTCAATCACTGTTATTGAAGATGAGGATGCCGGATACGAGGAATCTGTTCTACCTCCTCTGTTATCGTTATCACTTTCGCCCTCAGAATCGTTTCCAGGGGGCATTTCGACGCTCACGATACGCGTCTACAATCCTAATACCCGCGATATGGACGTTCGTCTCTCGTTGTACCGACTCAGTTTCAATGATGAATTTTTCCTGGAATCTGTGGACATTGACATCTCTGGAATGGGCACTGGCGAGGCACGTTCCTCTTACCGTGCTCCAGAAGGGCTTAAATCCCTGGGATTCAAGGCGGTATTAAAATCATATATTGTCGGGCATGAACAGATAATTCCCAACCAACCTAATATGGCTGAATGCCATGCCACCATGTTGCAGCGTCCGCTTGTCACCCTTATTAATTCTCTCTTTGACATCAAGCAAAGCTCCGGATACATCACGGCAAAGATGAGCGTAACGTTTGAAAATGAGTATCCATGGGATGAGTGTGTGCTTCCAAATGATGGGGCGCTTTCAGTTTTGCTCCCAGAGGGGTGCTCTTCAGCACCGCTGCTTGTTCCCCTTACCATGGCAAATCTTAATGACACCTTTACATTTTCCCTACGCATCCCCGAATCTGTTGAATGCACAACAGGATCTCTCTCTTACAGCTTATCATATCCCGAGTCGTATAACTCCTATCCCGATGATATATCTGTTCCGTTTCTTCTGCCTTGCATAGAAACTGAGCCACAGATTACGCCATCTCCAACGCCTGTGACCACCACCCTTCCACCCCATCAGACATTATCCTCATTTGACACGCTCATTGAATTTCTTCTGTCTACCCCGTTGGGTCCTTTTATGGGCGATGCCCTCGATGCCCTTGACACATGGGTGATGGAGGTTGTTTTTGGATGAGGAGAAAAAATACGGTGCTCATGGTAGTTGGGGCTGTCCTCATTTCGCTTATCGTCATGGCTTTGCTCGTGTTGGCCGGTGTTATTTCCCCTATGGTATTCGCACCGTTGATGCTCAGCTTGATAGGGGAGCATGTGGACGTACAGGACATAACACCTGATACACAGGAATATTATTCGTATGGTAACATCCTAATCCCGTCTCGAGGCCTTGAAGTGGAAGAATATCCAGATAAGAACGTCTATTTCAATGAAACCCTTCGCATATCTCTTACAATTATGGGAAAATCGTTATATGATAGTGAATCATATTTGAAAGAAAGAATAGCCTTGATGCAATCTGACCTGTTAGATGCGGGGCTACTGCCAACAGTACTCGAGTCGTCAGTTGCCGGCCACCCGTCGTTCTCACTCATCGTTCGTGCCCCGACACCCTTTATGGTAACGCTGTGGTACGACGAATCAGATGACAGCATCTATCTTATGGATGCCTTCTATGATACATGGCCCCACGTGCGCCAGGTCTTGGATGGCATAGTACCAAATTCCAAAGAGGAATAGTATGAAGAAAAATGTATGTATTTGTATTATAGCACTCTGTATACTTGTTATTCCTATAACCGCTTCAGCGGATATCGCACACGAATCACTCGTTACGCACTGGGGAACCATCTACGATGTGGTGCTGGCTGACGTCTATGGTGACTCGAGTCCTGAACTGCTGATTGGCACAGAGTCGGGCCTTCTTGTTCTCGAGGAATCCACCGAACTCGTAGCCTCTTTTTCATGTGACATCATCAGGGATGTCCATGTTGCCAACATTGACGGCGCCGGTTCACTGGACGTAATTTTCGGCTGTTTCGATGGCAATGTCTACTATTTCCAGGACTCAGACTTCACATCAGGACCAGTCGTGATACCGGCTGGGGGTAGGATAATCTCGAGTGCTGTAGAGGACGTTGACAACGACGGACTGTCCGAGTGCGTGGTCGGTACCGTTTCCGGCACTGTGGAAGTGTATGGTTGGGACGGTTCTGCCGTGATTATGGACGACAACACAGACCTTTCCACACTTGGCGATAAACATAACGGTATTTTTGATATTGTACCTGTTGATCCTGACTCGGACGGTATATTCGATCTTATCATTGGATTCGGCTACATGGATGCAGCAGATTGTCAGCATGGGTACGTCATCCGTCTTGACAACTCTTTGTCAGAGGTCTGGAGGGCCGCTACCCCTGACTTTGTCGTCGATGTAGAGACGATGGGTGATACAGTCTATGCCTCCACGCTCGATGTTTCCAGCTATTCGCTTGCCGACGGCTCTTCCCTAAATACAAGAAGCATAGGCGATTATTCCCTGCTTGCCGCTGACACGGTAACCAATCGAGTGTATGCAGGGTCCCGCGACGGGACCGTGTACTGCATGAACAGTTCCCTTGGGGATATCTGGGACTCAGGGAGCTCCATAGGCGATGCCGTCCAGTCCTTGGCATTCGACGGCACCTACCTGTATGCTGGTTCACTTGATGCCATATACCGCTTCGGAACGGCATCCGGCGTGCCAAATGCCTCCTTTGATGGCGCTATGGGCGATGTGTATGCCCTAGCACCTGCTGGTACTTCCCTGTACTACGGTACGCAGGAAGGCGAGCTCAACAAGCTATTTTCAGGACTTTACCCCCAGTGGGCGCAATCATGGTACACCAAGGACAAGGTGCTTTCCGTTGCCGAAAGCAATGGAATGCTGGCCACGGCGTCACGTGACGGCGGGGTGCGTGACTATACCGCAGGAACGTACACGCAGGTATGGTCCACGATGCTTGGCGAGCGGGCCACGGCCATAGATGCCAATGATTCCTATCAGGTGTTCGGTTCCCTTGACGGAACGCTTGAGTGCTACAACGGTGCGGTCAGGCTTTGGGTCAAATCCCTTGCAGGCGCGATAAATGATGTGGAGATATATGATGTCGACGAGGATGGTGTCAAGGAAGTCGTCGTTGCAGTAGGTGCGGCCGGTGTGCCTAACCTGCACTGTTATACTCTTTCCACCGGCTTGACAGAGTGGTCTACAACTGTTCCAGGCGGATATGTGTACGGGATAGGGTGCGGGGAGGACCTTGTCGTAGCCTGCTCGCTTGATGTGCACGGATACGATGGCGCGGGCGTGCAGCTTTGGAACACGGATATCGGCATCTTTTCATCTGATGCGTCTGTTGATTATACCGGGGACTTTTCGTACGCGTATGTGTACTCCGACATCGACAGTGGCGAGTGCGTTGTGTCGGCGTTAGACTTATCAGGCGACGTGTCGTGGCAGTATTATCCCAAACCTGGAGAGATAGTTACCGCCATAGCCTCGGGTGACATCGATGCGGATGGCGACAGCGAGGTTATATTCAGCGTCGACAAGGACAAGGTACCTGAAATAAGCAGATATCTCCATAATTACCTGTATGTTCTTTCAAATCAGGGTGAGTTCGAACAGAAGCTCGAGCAGTCGAGAGACACCACTAGCCTTGATGCTGTGCCACTGGGCGCCACCGACGACTCGCCCATTGCGCTTTTTGTGGGAACGTTCGGCGTTGATGTCTTTGCCACGGCACCAGAATTTTCCTGTGAGGCAATCTATGACTTTGACGCCGACACTATGAAGCTTTCCTTTACCAGTAATCAGTATATTGACGACACGCCAACAGCCGAATTAGGCGCCACGCCCCTCACGGTGAGCGTCACCTTGGACGGGTGGGAGACCGAGTCAATTGCACAGGCAAGTGGCACATTCGCCGTTTCCGGCAGCAACGCCCTAGACATGGAGGGTACTGCGACACATGCAGTGAATCTTCAGCATATCGAGGACTCCTCATCTGGTGTCGTAGCATATCTTGATTGGAGCGTAACGCTTAATACGTCAGAACCGGTGACCGAGGACGTAGGGTGCTGCACGTCTGACTCGGACCCCTGCATTTGCGACAGCAATCGTGAGAATGTCGGGACCGTGTTCCATGTTGATGCACCGTTGTGCGTCTGCACCGTTGTTGACTCAGTTGAGCTGGAGTACTCCTATAATCCTGCCTTGATACCCAGTGGCATCCCCGAATCCGACGCAGGACTCGGCATGTACTACTGGTGCGAGGAATGGGACACTTACGTGCTCTGTGCAGACAGCTCTGTGGATTCAGGGACACACACGGTTACCGGCACGGCGGACACGACTGGAAAGTACGCGGTGATGACAAAGGAGATAATTATCCCACTTTATGGTACATGGAATTTGGTCAGTTGGCCCTCAGACAGCCCTGAACTAATCAGATCGGCAACAGGGGACTTGTATTCTTCGTCAATCTTCGATGTAATATATCGGTGGAATACTACCATTAATTCTTACGATGAGCATATTGTTGATTTATATTCAAAATTTGATTTCTTTTCATATGAATTCGGATATTGGATACATGGAATTACTCCTTCATACTGGCATCAAATGGCATCATATTCGGGTCCTGTATCATATGATTTAAAAACAGGATGGAACTTAATTAGCTGGCCTAAGGATTACAAAACGCCGATTGATGTCGCCATACCTGCAGAGGCATTAAGCAATGTGGATGTTATATACCGTTGGCAACCATCAATAAATTCATATGAAATGTATATCGTTGGAGTATACTCTGGGTTCACCTCGTTTGAACCTGTATATGGGTATTGGGTGCACTGTACGGCGGACACAACATGGAACTTAGATTAGCATGAAAAAGTTTCTTTTTTTCTTTCTTTTTTTCTTGCTCGTGCCCGCTGTAACAGCAGACGCACCCCCTGGGATGCCATATGGCATTGTTATAAAGGTAATTGATGGGGATACGAGCACTTTGGTCGCAGAAGCATACGTATCAATTACATATGTTAATCAAAATATCTCTG
>CAYSZY010000091.1:0-6138 GCA_964435645.1 uncultured Thermococci archaeon
ATTCTTTGAGCTAGCATGACCACCATAGCGAAAGTGGATCCCGGGCCGTGCGGATTCGTTACCGTCATCAAGGCGAAGAAAGTGGCGCCGCAGCACGTGTATGTCAGCATCACCTCCGACTGCGAAAGTATCAAGAAGCTCTCGTCCATCGGCATCATCGACGCCGCCAACGACCTGTACGGCAGCTACGACAGGTCCAAGGTGTACGCAAAGTCCGCGGAATGCATCAAGCATGTCGCCTGTCCCGTTCCGTGTGCCATCCTCAAGGCCGTCGAGGTCGAGGCGGGGCTTGCCGTCCCCAAGGATGTTGTCATCGAGCTTGTGTACACGGAAGAAGAGTAAGCTAGTGCCGCACGACAAATTCACGGTATTTTGACCCGACGCCCTCCGTCAGGACGGTGACCGCTTCGACTTGTGCGAGCGGGGGACCTTCCCGCATCCAGCGCACCATCTCTTCTATCTGCTGCAGTGGCCCTTCAAGCCGTGCATCGACCGACCTGTCGGGCATGTTTTTCACCCACCCTGTAAGGCCGAGGCGCTGCGCCTCGCGCCGGGCAGAATCACGGTAGAACACGCCCTGCACCCTGCCCGTTGCACGGACCAGCCGCCAGATAACCATACTAATATATTATAGGAGGCATCATAAAAGCGTATTGACCCCCGACTGAAAAAGTATAAATAGCCAGGATACATCGTAGTGCCATGGGGGGAATGTGCGGATCTTTTGGGACGTTTGAGCATCTCGAGTCGCTAGTCGAGCCTATCAAAGACGAAAGCGAGCGCGAGCTGTTCGTGCGAAATCCGGGAGTTGCGGTCATCGGCACCGAAGGCGCCTATATGGGTAATGGCTTTTTCTACGGAAATATCTATTCTGGCGAGGACCTCGCATCATGCTACGAGGGCACAATCGACGAAATAGCGAAAAATCTGTCCACGCTAAGCGCCACCGCGGACGGCGAGTTTGTTGCCACGGCCTTTGGGCATGACCGGCTCTGCATCGCACGGGACTTTTTCGGAAAACACCCTCTCTTTATGAGCAAGAAGCCCTGCTTCCACTTCTCCACCTCCGTTGCTGGATTCGAGGACCCTGCAATGCGGCTCAAGATCGAGGACGGGTCGACAGTTACGGTAAAAAAAGGCAGGATATACAAGACCTACAAGCGCCCCAAGCTCTCGTTTAAGAAAAAGCGTATCGATTTTTTCACTGCGCTTCCGCTCATCCTTGCCGAGCTCAACGCCGCGCTTGCCCGCCGGGCGGTGCAGGCACCGGTGTTTTCCGTCATGTTCTCAGGGGGCATCGACAGCGCGCTGCTTGCCAAGCTGAGTATAGCGCACGCCGACGTCTGCCTCATGACCATCGGGTCGGACGACTCGGAGGACTGCGAGATAGCCACCCAGTTCGAGCAGGAGATGGGCGCAACGCTTACCGTGGTGGACCTTGACGAGGACATGGTGCTCGACAGCGCTGCTGACGTGATTGCCGCCATCGGAAGGAACTGCTCGGTCATGGACTTCGAGCTGGCGCTTCCAGCGTTCCTTGCGGCAAAGCACGCCAAGTCAAAGCTGCTCTTTTCCGGCCAGGGGGCCGACGAGCTCTTCGGCGGTTACTTCCGTTACCAGGAGGCATACCGCGAGTCGCCTGGCGCGTTTGAGAAGATGCAGCTTGCAGACATCACCGCCATCGGCTCGACGAACCTTGCGCGGGACCAGCTTGCGGCGCGTGCCAACGACTGTTCCATAACAACGCCGTACCTGACGCCGACGATGGCGGGCATCGCCCTGTCGACAGAGACCCTCGCAAAGATCAACGTTACCAAGAACAAGATAATCCTGAGAAAAATTGCGGAACAGGAAGGGCTCCCCGCAGAGATCTGCCAGCGGAAAAAAAAGGCCATGCAGTACGGCAGCGGGCTCCACCAGCTCCTCAAGCAGATTGCAAAAAGCAGCAGGGGATATACGAAAGAATCAGCCAAGGAGGCCGGCTTTGTGGGCCCCCTAGACATGCTGGTAAGCTCATTCAAGCAGCCGCTCGAGTGAGACCTCTGCTACGGCCACGGGATTGTCAAGCCCCCAGCGCTCAAGCACCGCGGGGTGGATCTCCCCGATTACGCCGCACTCTTTTCCGTCGACTACCACGGCACCGACCCTCCCCTCGAGATACGACGGGTGCGAAATGCCCCGCACCGAGAACGAAACGCCGATGTTTGCCATGACCGACCCGAGCGCCTCGCGCGCAGCGGTGTAGGTCGCCCGCGAGCTGCAGACGACAAAAGCCATGTTGTACGAGCTGTCTACACTTGTCTCTGCCGCGTCGTCTATCCGCGCCACCTCTGAGACCTCAAAAATGTTCTGCGGGTAGTCGTGGTGCGTGTTTTTTGCGAGGAATCCCATAAGCGACGGCACGAGGGAGTTCCGGAGCACGGACCATGTGGCCGAGACGGGATTTTCTAGCTCCACAACGTTGTCAGGGCGCTCAACGCACATCTTCCCAAAGAGCGCCTCGCTGCTTGACAGCGTGAACGAGACGATCTCCTGGAAGCCGAGCCCCACCAAAAGCTCGCGGGATACAAGGAGCTTTGACGTTATCGGCAGCAGCCTGCCGGTGGTGGAGAGGCTCGGGACGTCTGGCTCAAAGTCGTTGTAGCCATAGGCGATGGCAAGGTCCTCGAGCACGTCGTTTTCGTGCATGATGTCGATGCGGTACGGCGCGTAGGAGACAAGCACCGTGTCGTCGTCGATGATGGCGTCGTAGCGCATGCGCCGAAGATGCGACACGATCTCGTCGTCGGAAAGCCTGATGCCCAGCGACGCGAGTAGGTAAGACTTGCTTGTGGCAAAGGACCGCGGGGACATGTCCGGCACCCGCTCGTCGCCGTGGGGGTAGTGGACCGTCACGCCGTGGACGGTGCCGCCCCGCTCTGCAAAGGCCGCGACAATGACGTTGAGCGCCGTCTTGAGCGTCTCGATGTCATAGCCGGTGACATCCACGAAGATGTTCCGGGTGGCGGTGGTGACCTTTCCCGTGTGCTCGGAGTTGATGACCGGGGGCATGGTAAGCACGGTGCCGGTGGAGTCCACAAGCAGCGGGTAGACATCGTGCCCCTCGACAAGGTGGCGGTACTCCTGGCCCTTGGGGTGCTCAGCGAGTATCTCGCGCGGCGTCATCTCACGGTCGAAGGTAAGCGGGACAAAGGCGTTCTCGTCGGGCTTTGTCGCCTTGTAGTAGATCGGCGGCGTCACCTTGTCGTAGTCGATGATGCCGACTGCCACCTCGCGGCGCTTGCGCCCGAAGGTGAGCGCCACCTTTTCCTGAAGCTGGATTATCTGCGAGAGGAAGGCCTCATCGATGTCGAGGTTGGTGACCACGGCGTTGACGCAGTAGGGCCTGACATCCTTGAGCTGCGGGTCGACAAAGACCTCGACGTCGCTATCCAGGATGACGTAGGCGGGCATGCCGGTCTCGATGCCAAGAATGCCCTTGAGCTGGCGGGCGATGCCCTCTGTTGACCAGAGGTCCGGCCTGTTGGTATCCTTCTCGTCGACCTTGAGGTCGTCCCCGTCCTCGCCGTCTATCTCCCCCTTCGCGTAGAGCACGAGGTCGTCGACCTCTTCTGGCGTAAGCTCCCTTCCGACAAGGCGGGAGAGGTCATTGCATGATATTTCAAGTGTAGGCATTTAGATCATCTCCTCGTTGCGCAGCCACGTGATGTCGTCAGAAAAGAGGAACCTGATGTCGTCGATGCCCAGCTTGAACATTGCCAGGCGGTCGACGCCAAGTCCCCACGCTATGACGGGCGCGTCCACGCCCAGGGGCTGTGTGAGCTCCTTCCTAAAGATGCCCGCGCCGCCGAACTCGACCCACCCCAAGTCAAGGTGCTTTGCCGACATCTGCACGGACGGCTCGGTAAACGGGTAGTAATCGGGATAGAATCTGACGTCCTTTGCGCCCGCTATCTCTACGGCGAACTGCTTGAGAACGCCGAGGAGATTCCTGAAGGTGAGCCCCGTGTCGCAGATGATTCCCTCGATCTGATTGAACTCGATGAGGTGCGTGCGGTCCAGTACGTCGGGCCTAAAGCAGCGCGCCACGGAAAAGTACTTTCCGGGAAGGTCGACGCCCAAGCTGAGCTGGCGTGCGGACAGGCACGTGCCGTGCGCCCGTGGCATGAGATTTTTCGCCTTTTCGGGGTCCCACGAATAGTTCCACGACTTTTTGTGTGAGGATTTTACGGACTCGACGATGGAGTCGTCGGGCAGGTGCCCCTGCTTTGGCGTTATGAGCCGGTAGGTATCGGTCCAGTCGCGGGCGGGATGATTCTGCGGCTGGAAGAGCGCGTCGAAGTTCCAGAACTCGCTTTCGATAAGCGGGCCGCGCATCTCCTGGAAGCCCAGCGCCACGAACTTGGCCTTAAGCGTGTCGAGGAAGGCGAGGTACGGCTGCTTTTTCCCCTTGTAGATGCGCTTGACAGGGATTGAGACGTCGAACTTCTTGAAGGTGACGTCCTTCCACTTCCCGTTTCGGAGCAGCTCGGGGGTAAGCTGGGTGACCTCCTCGCGGATGACGATTGGGGCGGTATCGATGGCCTTTCCGGTGCCAGTGAGCGCAAGGTACCTGGTGCGCTCCAGCTTAATCTCAATGGCCTTTCGCGACTTGAGCATGGCGAGTGTTTCAGGGTCCATGTCCTCCTGCACGACGCCACCTGCGGCGATGCGCGACAGATCTGCCGCAATCGGCGACGGTGCGGAAAGCGCCGCAACGGCCGCGTCGGTGAGCACCACGCGCATCTTGCCATCGTTCTTTTCGATTTTCGCCCATCCGCGCTTTCGCAGCCAGCCCATGGCAATTCCGGTAAGCCGCTTGTCAAGGTTGAGGTCTTCGAGAAACGCCACGTTGCCGCCGGTAGCAAGAATGGTCTCGCAAACGACGCGCTCAGGGAGCTCATGTATCAGCGCCTCGCCGTCCTTGGTAATCAGGACCCGTGATGTGGACTCCTCTTCGATGGTAATCAGCTTTCGCGACTCGAGGCCCAGCGCGGCCCTGTTGATGGCGACCGCCGGGATGTCACCTGATGCAAGCTCCTCAGGCGTCGCCCGGTCCGTTCCGCATGCGCGGAGAAGAAGCAGCACCCTCTTTTCTTCATTGGTCAAATCATTCACGTCAAACGTACTCAAGAAAAAGCCCCCCTGCCTGACGGCTGTCGAACGGGTTTATTTGTTCCGGGTGCAACAGTCAAAATTGGTACATATCACACACCTATAGGGCTACACGCGGCGCGGAATTATATAAACCTTTCGCGGTGCCCGCCGCGTGCGCAACGATTATTAATTGGCGAAGCGTATACCGCCCTATGGGCATACGGACCATCGTTGGCATCGCCGCAGTCGTCATTGCGGGCATCCTGCTCATTGCGACTATTGGTACGGGGCAGCACGCGCCAGAGACGGCGCTCGGCGTGCCCGATTCGATTCTGGCAACGTACACGCCCAAAGTGGTCTCCGAACCCCGGGAGCCGGCGCCACTCTATCCCGATACTGAACCTGACGATCCGGACGGCCGGTATGATTCCATCCTGTTTTCGGGAATGGAGTGGCATGTGAAACACTACTCGTACCGCGTGGGGCCGCAGTACAACTACTTCTCGAATCTCGGCGAGGTGGTGTGGGTGGACGAGTACGACAGGCTGCACCTTATGATAACGGAGCGTGACGGGCAGTGGCGTGCGTCAGAAGTGTACTCGTACGACAGCCTCGGCTACGGGACGTACGTCTTTTATCTCGACACGCCCGTGGGCGGCATCGACCAGAATACGGTGCTGGGGCTCTTCCTCTATGGCGGCCACGCACCGTACTACAACGAGATTGACATCGAGATAATGCACCGGTACGGCCTTCCCGGCATCCAGTACGTGGTGCAGCCGGCGTACGCCGACAGGCTCGATTTTACCACAACGCAAAGCGCCGCCCCGATTACGACGCTCACCTTCACCTGGGCTCCCGGAAGCGTGCACTTTGCAGCGTATCCCGGCTACGTCGCGTACCCCTTTGGATCACGCTATCGCTACGCGTCGTGGGCGTATGAGGGAGACGTCCCCGAGCCCAACGGCGAGCACGTGCACCTCAACTTCTACCTCTACTATG
>CAYSZY010000092.1:0-6003 GCA_964435645.1 uncultured Thermococci archaeon
TAATTTTGACATAACCTTTATTAAGCAGGGATTATCATCAGACATATGAACAATCGAATACTACTTATTGTATTTTTAGGTGCAGTGCTCTGCATATCTGGGTGCATTACCGGCGGGGAGGACACGTCCGTAACGCTCGACGGCCAACAGTCACAGGTGTTGACAATAGAAGATATCAAGGACCTCCCCTCCATCGAGGGGTATGGCGGTCGAAAAAACAGTGTTGGGCAGATTACCCTGCCCATCTTGTATAAGGGTGTTCCCATAACATCGCTCTACGAACTTGACCACGCTATAACCAATGACAGTGCCATGCGTGTTGGTGCAGTCGATGGGTACCTGGCTACGTTTTCATACAATCAGTTTGTCAACGGGATCTTCATAGGATATGACGCCCAGGGCAATGAGGTGCCCGCGGGTGAGCTGACCATGATTCTGGCATACGAAGAGGGTGGAAAGCCTATCCAGGAAAAATTCGGCGGCCCGTTACGCCTGGCTATAGTTGGCCCTGACCAACCCATCACCGACGGGCACTGGTGGGTGCGGTTTGTAACAACGTTCGAAGCAGTCAACATCGAGCAATGATAACAATGTGGTGCAGGCAAGTAGGCGCGTGCCTCATTCTGGTGCTTATCGTGCCATTGGCAATGTGCATTGGGGGAACCGGGGGCCAGACGCAGGTGCGGGTCATCTGCGCCGGAAGCCTTGTAGCGCCCTTCGAAGCCCTAGAAGAAGCTTATGAGGCTGAGCACCCCGATATCGATATCGTACTCGAGGCCCATGGCAGTATCCAGGTCATCCGGCAGGTTTCGGAACTGGGGCTAGAGGCAGAAGTGCTTGCTGTTGCAGACTATTCTCTTATTCCCCTGCTCATGTATGGTGGGGAGGAACCCGATGCCACATGGTATATCCAGTTTGCCACCAACAAGCTCGGCATCGCATACCATAAAGGCAGCGCGTATGCCTCAGTGATGTCACGAGAGTCATGGTATGACATCCTGTCCCGCGAAGACGTTATGCTGGGGCTTTCTGACCCGCGATTCGATGCTAGTGGATACCGTACGCTTATGATCCTGCAGCTGGCGGAGGCGTACTATGGTGATGAAAACATCATGGAATCCGTTTTAGGGAATTCCTTTTCGACATCACTTGAAGTGTCCGAATCCGATAAAGGCATTCTTATTACCGTGCCGGAAATATTCGAGTCTGTTTCTGACCACATTGCATTGAGGGGGAGCAGCGTTCAGCTGCTGTCTCTGCTTGAGGCCGGGGCGATAGACTATGCATTCGAGTATGAGAACGTGTCACGGTACTACGGCCTTGAGTACCTACAGCTTCCAGAATCGATAGACCTTTCCAGTGATTCACTTGCAACGGGGGACATACCGGTGCTCGTCGACCTTGCATTCAAGCGATTCAGCACTGTAGTTCCATCGTTTATAGCACAAAAGACGTATTACGCGGTAACCATACCGACTACGGCACGGCATACTGATAAAGCAGAAGAATTTGTGGCATTCATGCTCTCTGAAAGGGGAAAAGACATCATGAAGTCGACATACCTAGACACTCTCGACCAGGTGATTACCGACAATATGTCACGCGTTCCGCCAACGATAGCGGAGCAGGTACCCTAAGCATGCCATGCCTGAATATATATGAAAAAATAAGGTACGGCTTTGATTTTCAAAGCTCGTGCTCTTCTTTTATTTTACGTATTTTTCTTCGCTTGATTGCATACACCATGATGATGAGGACTAAAAGCAGCACCCACCATTGCCATTGTGAAACGTCACCAACAATATCTTCCATATTCATAGCATTATCGTGAGAACATCCCTTAATAATATTTTCCCATCATACATCAAACAGTATGCATCACATCCCCTAGCATACTCCACGGTGACAGGAAATTTCCGGTGTGGGTAATAAAGGGCATGCGGAAAATCGATGTGCACAAATTACATCGATTGTCACTTCATGGCACATACCCTGAAATGCAGGCAATACTAAATTTTATTAATAATCTTGCCGCCACCTAAAACCACATGATGCCATTTTGGGTGGATTGGCAAAAAGATATTTTATAACTTCGGCCGTTCTAGGATATCTACTTTTTCAGGCATGATGTTTGGGCGATTATCAGTAACGTATGACAGATACGGCATCACATGCACCTGATATTCAAGATACCCTTGGATTATCTCGTGCAGCCCCACATTTCTACGGCCCAAAATGAGGATGTGGATCCACTGGACAAGAGTACATAATCCGGCCACAATAGCATAAATATACATAACAATGCCAATAAGTATCATATATACGAATCTCACAAATAGCTCAATTCTGCTTGCAGGCTCTTCATAGGTAAAGAGCTGTTTTTGTCCTATGTCAGTTTCTTCCAAAGAGTAACCTCCTGTACTATAAATTTGTACGTATATGCATATAAGAGTGCAGGTTACGGATATGCTACATAGCATAAATCATGTGGTTCCACCGAACCGATTGGGATATACAGTATGCCGTACCCCCCGCTCATCGCGGCACCAGCTACCGTGAACACGGTATCAGTGCCCGTGTCCCAGATGATTGGGAGCTCGGACGAGGCATGGATATGCCCTGACAGCATATACGGCACCCGAAATTGCCTGCAGAGGTCGAGAACCCCTTCAACATTGCCCGTTATGGTCATGCTTCCATAGACAACGGGGTGATGGCATGCCACTATGTAGGTATCGGACGGATTGGCGTTCATGTAGAGCGAAAGCTCTTGGATTTGTACATCCGAAAATCCACTTCCATATGCCATCATGCCAATATACTGCTCGAATCCCGACGGAAGCGACCCTTCCCTCAGTGATTCGATGATATCCGGCGCATCCATGGTGTGGGACAGAATATAGGGATAAAGTACCGTTTCCTGAAAAGTTGGGCTAGCAACGATGTCGTGCCCCGAATTAAGGAGCACCAGTGTCAAGCCGGTTACCGATACGACCCCCGCGGATTGATCTAGGGGGATAATGGACACAGGTTCATATGACATCGTATCAAAAAATAGTTCATCGATGCCCTGGTCATCGTTCCAAGTCCACGGGTACAGGGGATGTTCCCGATAATCATGGTTGCCCACGGTCTCGTAGATGGGTACGCCGGGAAAAACTTCTTCGCACAATGCCTTGAAAGCCAAGTACCCCTTGTACGTATCGTCCCACTGCGCCCGTGAAACAACACCCAGTGATGTTACGAATGTCGCCTCCGATGATGCGAGGTCAACGATATCGCCGGTAATCACCACGACATCAGGCGAGATGCCTGCGGGAAGCGTAGCGGCGATGCCTGCAAGATACGCTTCTGCGTTCCACGGCCGCGGCTCGTAGGAGACACCAACATACAGCGTATCTCCGTCCGGGGCCAGAAGGTGAAGGTCGGTAATATGGATAAGCACGACCCTCCCCCCCTCAAACGCACCGATGTCGGGGCCATGCCCGAGACTGCGCGATACACCTGCAATGTCCAGTGGTACCGACGTTACCGGGGCTCCTGCGTCAATAAGGGGGGATATCATGTCGAGGCGGTATGTGGCATGATTAAGCAGGGGGTCAACCACCACTATGCCCTCAGGCATGTTGGTGGTCCCGACGTTATCCCATGCGGCACAATGGGCAAAAGAATAACGAGACATGCCCCCACGAAACGGGCTTTCGTCATGGCATGCGATGAGGGACGACACGATTGCAGCCCCAACCGATGCTGTGCCCGGCAGGGACCAAAGTGATGTGGCCGCCGTGTTATCGACGAATGTACAGGAATCAATCTCTGCCGCCACTCGCGGGGAATGAACGGATATACCACACAGGGCCATACCGCAGTCATGCACCAGGGATGATGAGAAGCGCATCGACACATAACGGAACAGTTGGATGCCTATGATTGCCGCATCAGCGCAGAAGGATATTTCACACCGCTCAATATCCACCGATCCACCATATGTCATGATGCCGGTACGCCCCCCTGTGAGCGTTATATCTCGCAGTGAGAGTGTAACACCCCGGCCGACGGCAATCATCGCCGCATCGGGGGCGTGAGGGGCAGCAATGACCGTTGCACCGTACCCTTCACCACTTATCATGACATCACTGGTAATGCGCAGCAGTGAATCAAGCACGTATACCCCCTGTGCCAGGTGAATCGTCCCTTCCGGTGATACGCCGGAAAGCGCATCTCCCAGTGAGGAAAAGTGAGTAATGCCCCACCCCTGTGTGCCAGTTCCAAATTCATTGGAGACAAAGACATCGGGCCGGGTAGCGCCGGTTCCCCCACATGGTGGCGCAATGCATGATATAATCAATAGGAGAAATATGGCACTAAGCGGAATTGTATGCAGTTTTGATAAAGCCGGTGACAACATTATCCATATCCAAGGGGGAATTAAGCGATATCTGATGCGTTATTATGGAGTTGGAATCAAAATCGGAAGACGGGGCAAGCCGCGCATTTGAACAGTTCGATTCGAGGTGAAGCCCTACGATTAGCCCGGTGGCAGTGGGCCTGAGCGCAAGAAAGGGCGTTGAACGAAAAAATGAGATGTACTTGCCGGAGGGGATTGCCCGAACATCCGTTCCCAGAGAGCGAAGGTACCGCAGGATAAGGCCATATATGGCAAGTACGTTTTCTGTCACGGAGGAGAAAAGCGCCTCGGCATGGGCAAAATCTGACTCTCCATCAGCATTACGCCCAGCATGGGCGGCGATGACGCGGGCTTGGAATCGGCCCATATGATGCGCATTAATGAGCCATGCTATGCGCTCGCTTCTGCCTGGTGGCCCGAATCCATTGAGGATGCCAATCCATTGCTCAAGTGTCTTGCCAGTCTTATTGGGGAGATTGCGAATAATGGCCTGTTCCATATCCTTTGATTCCATACGCAGATTACGGTGCTGATGCATATAAATCTACGTGATATGCATGCGGGAAATTTGAAAACATGGCAAAAAGAAGAAAATAAAGCTCAGACATCTACTTGCAGCCCGAGCTTTTTCTCAAATTCCTTGTAGCGATTGCGCACAGTTACCTCGGTGACCTTCGCGACCTCCGCGACCTCTTTTTGCGTCCTGCGCTCACCTTCCTGTATGCTGGAAATGTAAAGCGCCGCGGCAGAAGTCCCCATTGGGCCCTTGCCCGACGTCAGGCCTGCCTTAAATGCCATCTGCAAAATCTCCACAGAACGGCGCTGAACCTTGGGGGACAAGCCAAGCTTTGATGCAAATCGCGGAATATAGCTCACAGGATTCGTGGGCGCAAGCTCAAGCTGAAGCTGGAACGAGATAAATCGGTAGCTTCGGCCTATCTCCTTGCGCGAAACGTGTGAGACTTCTTCTATTTCGTTGAGCGTACGGGGTATCCCTGCCTTCCTGCATGCAGCATATACGGCTGCGGCTGTCACACTCTCGATGGACCGGCCCCGGATGAGGCCTGCATCCAGCGCGTTACGGTATATGACGGCTGCATCTTCCTTGATGGTGTTCGGAAGGCGGAGATTCGAGCACAATCTGTTAAGCTCCACAAGTGCGAACGACAAGTTTCGTTCCGCGGCGTCATTGACCCGTATACGTTTCTGCCATTTCCTCAATCGGTATATCTGGGACCTGCTCCCTGAACTGATATCCTTGCCATAAATATCGCGGTCTCGCCAGTCGATCATAGTGGAAAGGCCCTTGTCGTGAATGGTAAACGTGGAGGGGGCGCCTGTACGGGCCCTGTTATTCTTCTGGTCAAGATCAAAGGCACGCCACTCGGGACCGCGGTCAACGATGTCCTTCTTAATGACAAGCCCACAGTCGAGGCATACCGTCTCCGCCCTGTTAAAGTCCTTGATAAGTCGGACACTGCCACAGTCGGGGCATGTGGCACCTTGCTTTTGTTCCTTTGCGCCTGTATCGGCCATGGTATTACCTACCTCTCATACTGGAACCGCGTATATTGCATCAAGCATGCAATGTAAGC
>CAYSZY010000093.1:0-5941 GCA_964435645.1 uncultured Thermococci archaeon
GGTGTACCTATGAAACGACATCTTTTCATCTCGATACTGCTCGTAGCATCACTTTTTGTGGTGCTTCCCGCGACCGTCTCGGCGGACCAGACCGTGTCGCCGGCTGACGACATCCAGGCCGCGGTGGACTTCGCCGCCGCCAACGGTGGGACCGTTTTCTTTGCCGAGGGGGACTACGACGTCAATATTGTCATTGACGCCCCTGCCAGATCCTTCACGCTCAGGGGGGCGGGGATTGAGGAATCTAATCTGTATGCTGCAACCGATGGTGCAGTCATAAAGGTGGTGAACACCGGAACAAGCGTCGTTACCATCGAGGGATTCTGTATACTCGAGGGAACAGGCGACACCTCAGACTGGGGCGACCCCTATGGGGGCGGCATATACAGCAACCATGCCAATCTGGTCGTGACAGGCTGCAAGTTCCAGAATAACACAGCCGACTACGGCGGCGGCATGTACTGCTATTATGCCGAAGCCACGGTGACAGACTGCACGTTCGTGGACAACACAGCCGACTACGGCGGCGGCAGCATGTACTGCTCTTATGCCGAAGCCACGGTGACAGACTGCACGTTTGTGGACAACACAGCAGCCGACTACGGCGGTGGCATGTACAACCATTACGGTTCAATGTCCGTTAGTGACAGTATTTTCACTGGTAATAACGCAACCAACTACGGCGGCGGCATGTATAACTACAATTCCACAGCAGACGTTGTAGGGTGCACCTTTGAAGACAACTACGCCGATTACTATGGTGGCGGGATGGAGAATGAATATTCCACCGTAACTGTTGCAAGCAGCCGATTCGTAAATAATGTCTCTAATAATGCAGGCGGCATGTATAACTACTATTCGGACGTGGTCGTGACAAACAGCGTTTTCACAGGAAACAATGCCACTGGCGACTGTGGCGGCGCAGTCTATAACGACGAAATATATGATCACAATTACATGAGATTTACTAACTGTACCATGACAGGAAATGTGGCGGTATATGGTGGGGCGATGATAATTGATGATAATTATTATCCTGAAAATATAGCTATAACAAACTGCATCCTCTGGGGAAACAGCACCGAGATAGTATTATACTCAGAACGGCTTCCTGCAGTTGACGGAAAGCCGGAATTGTCTAGCGATGGCCCTATTGTCACGTACTCCAACGTAAGTGGCGGCTACCCTGGCGAAGGCAACATCGACGCCGACCCTCTCTTTGTAAACGCGCCGACGGACGTCTCGCTTTGCGAGGATTCACCCTGCATCGACGTGGGGACTGAAACGAGCGCGGAGGAATACGGCTATGTCCTCGACGACATCCTCGGCGTACGGAGGCCGCAGCGCTTGGCGTACGACATGGGCGCATACGAGCTTGCCGGCGTGCCATTCTCACCGGTGGTCATCCAGCCTCTTGCGCGAACGCAGCTCCAGTCTGTACTATCCCTGTGGGAGGAGATCCAAAGCATGCTTCCGGACGAGCCTGCGGACGGCGCGGCCGCGCTCATAGCGCAGATCCAGGGCCATATGGCAAACGCCGCGCAGCTCACAAACCCCATCTATGCCACAGGACAACTTACAAAAGCGATTGCAGCGATGCAGCAGCTTGCGGCGCTGCTTTCCTAGAATCCCTTACATGGCGGCCCTTCCGGGGCCGCATCATTCTTTTTTTCCCTGGAATATTTTTTGTCAGCTGACGGCGCAATGGCATTTTTTGTATCTAAAAATTGTATTTGGTTGACTTTTTTTTAAATCCGAAAATAACGTTGACAATTAGTCCATTATTGTATCTTTTTTAATAAACGGGGTATATTTATTGGTATTTGTTTAGATTAGTAGAATACCATCAAATCTCCCTGCGGCGGCTTCCGGCCTGCAACCATAAAAAAGGTGTTGCTGCCCGACTTTGGCAGTTAGTGATTAAAAGAAGTGTCCTTGTACATGTTTAATGGCGAAAAAAACAATCCAAGGACCATAAAATTAGAGCCAACTACCAATAAAACCTTTTCTGTCGGCGTCCCGCTTGCCGTGGACGCGTATTACCAAAAGCTTGGCCTTGGGCGGGTTCCAGCGTCCTTGCCCAGAAACGGAATTCCTGATGGTTGAGGCTTTTAAAATTATTTTTTTAAAAAAGTGTGGCCCGTACCCGGGTCACTTGTTAAGTATGGCCTTAAGGTCCATAATTGCCTTGATAAGCTTTTTACCGTCTTCGGTGGTGGTGTACTTGTCGCTCTGGTCGTGCCTGAGGAATCCTTTCGTTAGAAGAAACACAAGATACTTTTCGATGCGCTTGAAGTTCATGTTCGACTTGAATACTAACGTGGTCTTTCCGATGCCGTAGAGGGCGTTTTGCAGGATATCCGCTATGACATCTATTGTGGTCCTCTTTTGTGTCAGGCTCGAAAGCAGGTCTGCGCCGGCGTCGCGCTTCATGTAGCTGACAAGATCCCACAGCTCGAGGATGGAGAGCTTGGATTCCTTCTCGCCAAGCTTCCCCTTGATAAGGTAGTCGTACGCGCCCATCTTGAGCGCCTTGACCGCTATCTCGTCGTCGCCCTGGCCGGTGACGAGTATGACCGGTATGTCTATGTCGTTTTTCTTCATCTCTTCCAATATCTCGAGGCCGGTCATTCGGGGAAGGCGGTAATCAAGGATGACAAAGTCAAAGTACTCGTTCATGACCTTCGACAGCCCGGTGGAGCCCATCGGCGTGTGGACCAGCTCGTACCCCTGGGGAAACGTATCCTCCAGGACGCGCTTCATGATAAGCACGTCAGCACTGTTGTCTTCTACGTAGAGCACCCGCGGCCCTTCATGTTCTTCTACCATATTATCACTACTCCGTTGGCATGAGTGAAAATTCAAACCAGTATTCGTATATCTTCTCTATAGTCTCTTCGTATTTGAGATGGTCCGTTGGTTTTATCACATAACTGTTGGCGCCGATGGCATACGCGCGCTTTATCTCGTCGGGCAGTTGCGAAGAGGTAAGGATGACTACAGGGATGTCCTTCGTATTTTCATTGCCTTTTATTCTCTCAAGCAGCTCAAATCCGTTCATTTTGGGCATGTTTAGATCCAGTGTTATGAGGCGGGGAAGCACCACGTCTATGTCACCCTTGAGGCGCTGGGAAAAAAATGAGAGCGCCTGCATCCCATCTCGGGCAATGAAAATCTCTTCGGTGGTGTGCCTCATGAGGGTGCGCTTTATCACCATCCCGTCGGTGGCGTTGTCCTCTATTACCAGTATCCCTTTCTTTGCCATCATGCCTCACCGATGAAGAACTTCTCTATGGTAAATATGAACGTTGTCCCGGTGCCAATCTCACTTTCGATCCATATGTCGCCCTTGTGTTCGTTTATGATCTTCTTGACGATGGCAAGCCCCGCACCCGTTCCCCCGTACTCCTCGCGGGGATGCAGCTGCTCAAAAAGCTTGAAGATGCGATCGTGATACTCGGGCGGTATGCCGATGCCGTTGTCCTTGACACGGAATTCCATATAGAAATCGTGGTCCTCGTACGTTATCTCGATGGTGGGGCGCTCAGTCTCGTTGAACTTGATGGCGTTTGTGATGAGGTTCTGGAACACCTGCTTCATCCAGGTCTTTTGTACCATGGCTTTGGGGAGGTCTTTGTAGACGATGTTCGCGCTGCGCTCCGTAATAAGCTTCTCTATGTCTATGCGCACATCATCAATAAGCGCGTTGAGGTCGACAAACGAGAAGTCGAGATTCTTCCGCCCAACGCGCGAAAGCGTCAGGAGGTCGTCCACGAGCTGGGACATGGTGCCTACCGATGTGACAAGCATGCCGAGGAACTCCACGCCCATCTCGTCTAGCTTGTCCTCATAGTCCCGCTTGAGGTATGTGGCCAGGGAAGAGATGTTGCGCAGTGGCTCCTTGAGGTCGTGGGAGACGGTGAACGTGAAGTTCTGCAGGTCCTCGTTTATCTTCTTGAGCTCCATCTCCAGCTTCTTGCGCTGTGTGAGGTCATAGATGGTGATGACGACGAGGTCGGAGCGTGGCACAAAGCTGTACGTCACACTGCAGTACATGGTATCGCCCGACCGCGTGTGGAGCATGAGCTCCCGTGTAAGTGGCGTGCTGGTACCAACGTTTTGCATCCTGTTGAGCATGAGCAGGATGCCCTTCCTGTCCTTTGCATCCACGAGGTCCGGCCATTTCATGGTTCCCAGAATGTCATCCTTCTCATAACCGGTGAGCTGCTCGAACTGCTGATTTGCCAGAAGGATGATATTTTTCTCATTTGCCATGATGGTTGGGGCGCCGCTGTGATTGAACAGTGTGTAGTACCGCGCACCAACCTCCTTGAGCGTTGCTGATTCCTTACCGCTAAAGGTGATAAAGGCAAGGGAGAGCATTCCGTATGACAGTATGTAGAGCGTATCGGAAAGCTCTCCTATTATGTATTCGGGGTCGATGGCCTCAATGGCGTACATCACATCGGCAGCAATTGCAATGACGATAAATGCGACGAAATACAACCAGAACGGTTCATCGCGTCCCCTTGAGCTTGCCATAGCGTAAAGCAGGGAAAGAATCAGGATGACACATTCCATCAGGATGTATACGGCCGTAAGGTATCCAGCATTTTCCGCAAGCGGTATGGTTTTGTAACCGTACAGGTAATATAAGGCAAAGGCGCACAGCGCAATGCTTACGAAAACGCTTATGCTGTAGTCCCTCTTCCTAAACGAGGGGGCGTATTCCTGTATCTTGGTAAGAAGTGCATAAATTACAAGCAGGAATCCCACAAAGTAGAGCACTTCTGCTGCAGGGGGGTACGCCACAATCGAGTCACTGTCCTGAAGGGCGTTCCACATGAATTCTGCCATAGACCACAAAACAAGTGCAAGGATAAGGGGGCGCATAATGCGCATGAACGTCTCGTTTGCGTAGGTCAGCATGACATAGTATCCGATGACAAATCCGATAAGCGGTGCAAAGAATATGACTGCCTCTGCATATGCTTCGGCATGTTCCCCCGTATATGCGAGGGGGGTGAGTGCCGCTGCGATGACAACGATAAACGCTAGTAGGAGGGTTTTGTCTTTTGGCGACATATTATCTGATTAATGTTCTTAAAAGCATATATAAAAATATCTCTTATATTATCTATATTTTGATAATATGTGTAAAAGATGAGTGCCCCGAGCCGGATTTGAACCGGCGAAATACTAGATCTTCAGTCTAGCGCCTTCCCAGGCTTGGCGATCGGGGCGCGCACCGCTGCTCTTTGCCCGGATACATAAAAATCTTTCTGTATCGGGCAGATGTGGAGCCTCGGGCGGGATTTGAACCCGCGGCCTTTCGCTTACCAAGCGAACGCTATGCCATGCTAAGCCACCGAGGCGTATGCACAAAAGAGAATTTCGTTGCAGTTTAAAAAGCTTTTTGTCTCCTCCGGCGCCGCATTACGGTGATTATATTAACGTGAACACTCTCAAGTCATAAGACGTGATACCATGAGTACGAGTGCACATTCAGGAGAACAAAAAATTGAATGGGCAGCCGCCCACATGCCTGTCGTTGCCATGATCCTGTCCCGGTACCGGGACTCCCTCCCCTTTGCTGGAATGAACGTCGCATGCTGCCTGCACCTCGAGGCAAAGACGGCGTATACCGCCTATGTCCTTAAGGAAGGGGGCGCCAGGGTGGCGCTGTGCGGAAGCAATCCCCTCACGACGCAGGACGACGTCGCCGCGGCGTTATCAGCGCGGGGCGTGGAGGTTCATGCGCGCTATGGCCTCGACGCAAAGGAGTACTATGAGAACATGCATGCCGTCCTTGACACACGGCCGAATGTGGTCATTGATGACGGCGGGGACCTTGCCCACCTCCTCCATACCGAGCGCACGGAGCTTCTTGCCGGCGTCCGGGGCCTGTGCGAGGAGACCACCACCGGCGTCCTGCGCCTTG
>CAYSZY010000094.1:0-5924 GCA_964435645.1 uncultured Thermococci archaeon
AAATCTTTATAAAAGATATTATCTGTATATTACTAGGGTAATATCCTCATAGTGTTTGGAGCTAGAAACATGCAAGTATTATCGATTCAAGTCCCTGAAGCTTTTATCTCTGGGCTAGACGCATTGGTCCTTTATGGATACTATACAAATAGGAGTGAGGCAATCCGTGCGGCTTTACGAGATTTGTTCCAAAAAGACATGGGTGGCCTACAGGGTATCAGAGACTCGCACATGCTGATCCAGAATGTAAAAATGGCTAGGTCCAATATTGAGGATGTAGAAGAATAGGAAATTTCAATATGGAAGGAGGAATAAACGGATGAAAAGCATTATTGCAAATGCAAATCGTTACACCGATGGCACCAATGTGCTGAATGAGGATTCATTCGGCAGGGCACGTATAGTAGTTGTGGGGTGCGGCGGCGCTGGAAACAACACCGTCACAAGATTGCATATGCTCGGGGGGGTAAACGGGGCCCAAACCCTTGCATTAAATACTGATAAGCAGCACTTGGCCATTACCGAAGCGGAAAAGAAGATTCTTATCGGAAAGGAGCTGACCGAAGGTCTTGGCGCGGGCGGTGATCCCGAACGGGGATTCAAGGCAGCTGAGGAGAGCAGGCAGGAGATTCGTGCCGTTCTTGAGGGTGCCCACTTGGTATTTATTACGGCCGGAATGGGCGGAGGAACAGGCACCGGGTCAGCCACCGTCGTTGCAGAGATTGCTAAGTCATTGGGCGCGCTTGTCATCGGCGTAGTCACCCTGCCATTCAAGATGGAAGGCAATCCTCGGCAGAAGAAGGCGGAACTCGGCCTTAACATGCTCAATGAGTATGCAGATACTGTAATTACGCTTGACAATAACAAACTTTTGGACCTGGTACCCAACCAACCGGTAAACTACGCATTTTCTGTTGCGGATGAAGTGTTGGCAGAGATGGTTAAGGGCCTGTCCGAAACGATTACAACACCTAGCCTCGTCAATCTCGACTTTGCCGACATCCGAGCTGTAATGACCAGCGGCGGATACGCTATGATCGGCGTTGGCGAGTCAAACACGAAAAACAGGGCAGAGGAGGCAGTACATGAGGCGCTTAAGAACAAGCTCTTGGAAGTTGACTACAGCCATGCAAAGGGTGCCTTGGTGCATGTTACCGGCGGTCCTGACATGAGCCTTTCAGAGGCAAACATGGTCGGTGAGCTTATTTGCAAGCAAATCGGGGGTGAAGCGAACGTCACATGGGGCGCACGGGTAGACGAGAACCTTAAGGATTCCATTCGCGTCATGCTTATCCTGACCGGCGTCACCTCGCCATGGATTACTGGAAGGGATGCTGATGGCGGAGTCGCCTCGTTCAGGAAATCCCGCTTTGACGAGCCTGTAAAGGATAAGCCTATTGGCGGTATCAACTGGGCAACATATAATATCACGAGAATTAATTAAGATCATCTTCCCCTCTTTCCTTTTTTCCCTTTTTTTGGGATTGGATCGGCTGATACCTTTTCTTGGGCTCAGGCCCATTTTAGTATTATTACCGGTTATCCGGTTGCCGGGGATTATGAATAGCCTTTAATATCCCATTGGGCGGGCGCTTCCCCGTATCCGTTGAGTGCACAGAAATAATACTTGTCGTTAAAGTACGCCCATAGCTCGGCTACGGGATACGGTACATTTTCGTAATATCCACTCGGTTTGGCATCATGGTGTACGAGCGCACCAGCCTGCACATCCCAGAATGTGGCCAGGCTGGGATCAAGCGCCACCCACGTTTGCCCTGAGCGGTATTCAACCCAGCAGTGGAGTGCAACGAGAGAATTATCCGTTTCCGGATCGTCTATAATGACTTTTCCCACGCCTACCCTTACATCCTCGGGGGCCATACCATGCGCCCGGAGGAGCGTTACAAGCCCGCAGGCCTGGTCTTCACAGTCGCCGACAATGGTGCCAGGCACGGGATTCGTGTTCAATTGCCCCGAATCCAGGAATTGTTCTGGCATCACCCAGTGGTCCTCGACACCATAGAGCACCTTGTCGGAAACCCACAGCCACCCCGTTGCGGCCCCGTATAACGCTTCTATGGAATCGAATGCCTCTGCATATGCCATCACTGCCCCATTGGAAGGGGTGATGTATGCCGTGGCAAATGATGATTCCATATACGTCTGCTTTAGCACATCAATTGGCGTGGGGCTGTGGGATGTCGCAGGGGGGACGGCCTGCCCGCCATCTTCCATTCTGTCGTACATGGCGGCGGCACATGCCGCCACCAGCACAAGTGCCAGGGCAGCACACGCAATCTTTGCAGTATTCATGCAACCATTATCGTATGACGGCACCTTGCTCGATGTCTCCATCGATGGTGAGGAGCGTTACCGTGTCTCCTTTTTCTGCCGCAAGCAGCATGCCTTGGCTCTCTACGCCCATAAGCTTGGCGGGTTTGAGATTTGCTACGATGATAATCTTTTTACCGACCATCTGCTCCGGTTCGTAATATTCTGCGAGGCCGGCAACGAGCTGGCGCTTTTCGTCACCGAGGTCTATTTGGAGCTTCAGAAGCTTTTTTGATTTTTTCACCCGCTCGGCTGATTCGACGAGAGCGACCTTAAACTTACATTTTGCAAAGTCCTCATATTCTATCATGGTATCTTCTTCCTTCTTTTCAGTGACAGATTTACCACTGTATTTTTTCTTGAGGCCCCCAATGGCCTCATCATCAAGCTTGTTAAACAGTATTTGTGGTTTTTGTATGGTCTCGCCGCCAGAGAACATACGGTCCTTGGCCCGATTCCACCGCACCTCGTGAACCGACCCTTGGAGATTGAGCGCCGACCAAATTGTTTCAGACACGATTGGCATGAACGGGTCTACGGTTATGGCGAGGGTGGCACAGAGATTGAGTGCGGTCTTGACGGTCTGTGCGCGTCGGGCCTCGTTCTTCCAGGGTTCGTTTTCCTGGAAGAACTGATTCCCAAGCCGCGCAATCCTCATGGCAAGCTTGAGGCCCGACTTAAGGTGGGCCGCCTCGAGCTCTGAACTCATCTCATCAACAATCTGGCCCACCTCCGCATAGAGCGCTTCATCCTCTGGGCCATCCACCGCCTCGGGCACCGTAGCGCTGTAGTATTTTTTTGCAAAGGTCTGGGCACGGTAGATAAAGTTGCCAAAATTCCCGACAAGCTCATCATTGGTCCTTTGCTGGAAGTTTTCCCATGTAAAGTCGACATCCGACTTTTCAGGCCTGTTTATGTAAATACAATATCTCCACACGTCAACGGGAATGCCGGTGGCAATGACGTCTGTTCCGAATATGCCCCTGTTGCGGGACTTAGAAAAAGCACCCCCCTCATAGTTGAGGTATTCGGTGCTCGAAAGCTGGTGGACAAGGATATACCCGTCGTCAGCCCCCATGAGCGTTGCGGGAAACATGATGGTATGGAATGGCACATTGTCCTTGCCCATGAATTGATAGAGCTTTGTCGCTGGGTCTTTCCACCAGTCCGTCCAGTCCGTCCCTGTGTTGTGGCAATGTTCCATGGTAATCGATATGTACCCGATGCAGGCGTCAAACCAGACGTAGAACACCTTGTGTTCCCAACCTTTGAGTGGCACGTAAACCCCCCAATCGAGGTCTCTCGTTATGCAGCGGGGCTCCAATCCCTCATGGATCCACCCCAATGAGAAGTTTTTCGCATTAGCCGACCAATTGCCCTTGGATGATATCCACTTCTCTAGCCGGTCAGACAACTTTGGCAGGTCTAAGAAGAGGTGGCGTGAATTGCGTATCTCCGCTTTGCCCCCGCACGTGGTACAGATGGGGTCGATTAGCTCCTTTGCGTCAAGGACCTTGCTACAGTCCTCGCACTGGTCGCCCCTGGCGTTCGGTGAACCGCAATGGGGGCATGTCCCCTCTACAAATCGGTCCGCAAGGAATTTATTGCATTTTGGGCAGTATGTCTGCTCAAGATCTTTCTCAATGACAAACCCGTTATCGTACGCTTTCATGAATATGTTTTTGGTAATGTCATGCTGGAACTGTGTTGATGTCCGTCCAAAATGATCGAATGATATGTTAAACCACTCATATATGTCCTTGTGGATCTTGTGGTATTTGTCACACACTTCCTGGGGGCTTAGGCCTTCCTTGAGTGCGATGGTTTCTGTCGTAGTGCCGTGTTCGTCGGTTCCGCACACGTAGAGGACTTCTTTTTCAGTATGGCGCTGGTACCGTGCAAAGACATCTGCGGAAAGGACTTGGATGATATTGCCTAAGTGGGGGATGTTGTTTACATAAGGTAATGCGCAAGTGATAAGGATCTTTTCTTTCGGCATCGATTCACCTCGTTATGCTTACAAATCGCATAAGTTATATTTAAATACTTTAGCTTTTTAACGTGAGGCGTGATGCAATGATTGTAAAAAATGGGCTTGTTTTCCATAAGGGCAAATTTTCTCGCGATGATATTACCATAGTTGATGGCACAATTCGTTCCGTTGGCACAGGCGCAGGTGACGACGAGGTAATCGATGCATCCGGCATGGCAGTATTGCCCGGCTTAGTCAACACACACACGCATCTTGCCATGACGCTCTTGCGTGGCGCAGGGGATGATATGCCTCTCCAACAGTGGCTTTCCGAGCGCATTTGGCCGCTTGAGGGCAATCTGACCAAAGAGGATTGCTATTGGGGATGTATGATGGGCATTGTCGAGATGATCAAGACCGGCACGACCTGTTTTAATGACATGTACTTCCATATGGACGCTACGATAGACGCGGCCCTGGAAAGCGGCATGAGGGCACGCATCACCCATGCGGTAATCGACCTTGGGGACGAGGATAAGGCAGAGCGTGAACTCACGGAATCTGCCCGTATTGAACGCCTTTGCTCTAATCATGACCGGATATCGTACATGATGGGCCCCCATGCGCCGTACACGTGCTCAAGGGCGTTTTTAGAGCGCATACGTGATTATGCCACCGAGCGTTCGCTCGGTGTGCATATCCACGTGTCCGAAACGGAGCGGGAAGTCCAGGATTCGCTCTCTGAGCACGGCATGACGCCGGTGGCATATCTCGATAGCCTGGGCCTGCTCAATGAGCGCAGCGTACTGGCCCACTGCGTCCACGTTACGCCCCAGGACCGGTGTATTATGGCTTCAAGGGGAATTCATGTAGCACATTGCCCCCAGTCAAACATGAAGCTCTCATCGGGGCGCGCGCCTGTACAGGGCATGCTCGACGACGGTATCTCCGTATCCCTCGGAACCGATGGCGCTGCATCCAACAATAATCTCGACATGGCACAGGAGCTAAAAGCCATGGCACTTGTCCATAAGCTTGGTTCGCCCACAGACGTGTCTACAAGCGCAGCGCTGCGCATCGCAACGCAGGGGGGAGCAGATTCCTTGGGCCTCCCTGTGGGCCGGATAGCATCCGGCGCATGTGCAGACCTCATCTTTATCGACCTTTCCCACTACTCCATGCACCCTGCCCACGACCTCGTCTCCAACATCGTGTATGCCTTAAACACGGAGGCGATACGCCATGTGATGGTGGGGGGCACGATGATTATGCAGGACCGTACGCTAATGGGCCTTGACGAGGAAAAGATATGTGATAAAGCTGCCGAACACGCCAGGAATCTGGTCGAGAAGGTGCAAGTATGAAAATAATGATCACAAATGATGATGGGATCCAAAGCCCCGCCTTACCGATCCTCCGTGATGCGCTCAAGCCGTATGGTGATGTAGAGGTCGTGGCCCCTGAGTGTGAGGCCTCCGCCTCCTCCCATGCGATTACCGTTCACCAACCGCTGCGATTCTTTCGCTCGATATTGGCGGACGGGTCCGACGGGTGGGCCGTAACGGGGACCCCCGCGGCCTGCGTCGTAGGGGGTATGCTCAAGCTTGGGCGCCCAGACATT
>CAYSZY010000095.1:0-5895 GCA_964435645.1 uncultured Thermococci archaeon
CCCGGATCGATCGACTTGAGCACCTTCTCGCCGAGCGCACGTGCCTCGACCTTCGCGAGGAAATCGCGGGTCAACTGGTAGTGCACGTCCGCCTCGAGCAGCACGCGACGGATCTCGCGCAGCCCATCCTTGATCATGGGCTCCGTGAGCAGGCCGCGCTGCTTGAACCGGCTCAGTACGCCGTCGAGCTTTTCCGAAAGTTCGTCGAACATGGCGTCCGTGGTGCCGCTGCTGGCAATCCAAAGCCTGCTTGAGGGTGATGCCGTAACAATCGAGTCGGCATATGTCCCTTCGCTGTCCCTCGCCGAGCTCAACGCGCTGTATGACTATTATATGGGCATTGGTGACATGAACCTTGACCCTTTTGTTGCAGCACTGGCCTACTTCCCATACATATACGGAGAGCGGTTTGTTGCTAACGCAATAGAATCAAACGGCATGGGGTATCTTGACACGGTATATGCCAACCTGCCCATCTCGACCGAACAGATCATGCACCCTGAAAAATACTATCTTTCAGAATCCCCGCTGGAAATTGCGGACCCCCACGTTCCTTTAGGTATGGCATCGCTGGAGGAAAACACGATGGGGGAGGGAATGATCCTGACCATCATGACCCAGCATGTCACGTATGAAACGGCAGAGGAGGCATGTGCAGGGTGGGGAGGGGACCACTATGGGTACTTCGAGTCCGATGAGGACTACGCATTTGTTTATGATGCCATGTGGGACACCGTTGAAGATGCGATACAATGGTACAACGCATTCGGGCAGTATATGCTGAGCGCGACAGGTGCTGCAATCCCTCCAGGGGGGGACGAAGCATGGATTGACACCGATGACAGGACAGTATACCTGAACCATTCCGGAGCCGCCACCACTCTCATCATCAGTTCCGACCGCAGCATCATCATAGACATGCTGGGATAATAGCGCATAGCTAGTTCACACTTTTGGACACTGTATTAATACCAGATTATCATATGGACATTTGTATTATTTATTTATAAGGAAAGTGGACGCATGGAAAAACTATGTATGCTTATTATGAAGCCCCCCACTCCGGGGAAGGTGCGGAGCGCATGTGCGGCATATCGACTGCCGCCAGACGCGACGGCATGGATGTATCCATCTACCTTACCGGGGACGGGATACTGTGCGCCAAAAAAATCAGGTAGGCCACGTGGGCACAAACATGAAAACGCCCTTGAACACAATGTGCATGTCTTTGCCAGCTCTCCCGACCTCCTTACGAGGGGATTTTCGGACACCCGTGTTGAGCATGGCGTGGCCATTGTGGGCAACAGAGAGGAGCTCTTTGTAGAGAACGTCACGGTACAATCCTCACGGGTGATATCATGTTAGGGAGAACAAAAGACTTTGGGGCTCATGCTCTTTACCAGCCCATATGACAGCTAGGATGCGGACCATATGTGCAGAATAGCGTTGGCGGCCCTAAAAAAGGGCTACAAGGTGGAGATATTCCTGTAAGACGATGGCGTCTATGCATAGCTAGCGGGACAGGGCCCGCAAAGCTTCTACAATGTCGGTAGAGCACTTGAACGAATAGTCGAGGAAGGGAACGTCATTAAAAGCTGTGTCCACTGTTCGCAGGCACGGGGATACGTCGATGGTCAACGGCCAACGGCCAAAACCAGTTGGCTTGCACTTCCAACACCCGGAAACGATAGTTTCGGGTAGAGTGCGATGGGCTGATTGACCGCAGCCCTGTACTGGATATTTATTGCAGTGTTTAAGTCGGCGTTTATTGTGTGCCCGCAACTGATGCATGCGAAGCACGATTGCGTCTTTCGATTTTCCTTTGATGCGTGTCCACAGATGGAACACATCTGGGACGTGTATCTCGGATCGACTGCATACACTGGTATGCCTTCGAGCTTTACCTTGTATCCTATAAAGCTGCGGAGCTCATAAAACGCCCCCCTGTCGATGCTGTCCCTGTGCGCCTTTTTAGCCGTTTTACCCCTCCTGCGTATGCCATCGGGGCCTTCGGTGGCGATTGCCTGATTGATGCCTTTGGCGGCAGAGACGATATCCTTTGAGATGGTGTAATTGAGGTCTTTTTTGAATCGACGTTCCTTCTTGGCTACGTTCTTCAGGTGCTTCTTTGCGTCCTAGGTCCCTGCCGATTGGAGAGATGCCTTGAGCTTTGCGTATTTCTTTCGAATGCGCTTGCCCGGGTGCCTGAATAGGTCTTTCCTTCGCTTGTGGCGGCTATGTTGGCTATACCCATGTCAACGCCGATGATGCCTGTGGGGGACATGTAGAGTTCCTGTTCTGGGACATCGACTACAACGTACAGGAAGAACTCGCCGTTCCTGTAGCAGAGGTCTGCCTGGCCTCTGACGTAACGCTTTTGCAATGGGCGGTAGTCGCCTATTAGGATTGGGCAGTCAATCCTGCCATCAAGCGTCAGGATGGAGATTTTGTCGAGTGCCTTGAAGGAAAGGATGCGCTGGTCGTAGCCCATCGCACCGTGTTCCTTGAAGGTGTGCTTATGATTACGTTCCGCCGTGTATGATTCCGAGACCTTGCCTACTGCCCTTACTGTCATCTGTGCTGAGAGACTGAACTTTTCCCGTATGTCATAGTAGAGGTGCTGCTGAAGCCGTATCTTTCCGAATGTCTTTGTTTCCCATGCGAATTCGGAGATGTAGTTACAGGCTTTGTTGAATGCCTCTATAGTTTTGAGAAGGCGTTTTCCTGCATAAATGTCTGTTACGACCTTGGCTTTGATAGTCAAGAGCATTATAGATACTGTAAAGCGTTATGTATAAAAAGTATTTTGGTATAGATAGATATGGCAAAACAAACAAGCGCATTCCTCCTTGGCTGAAGACCGTGGGCATCCTGCGCTAACGGATCGTGAATCACATGGCGGATATAGTATTGGATGTCACAGGGCTGTCCTGCCCCGGACCATTGGTGGAAACGAGGAAAAAGATAAAGCGTATGGAATCAGGCCAGACGCTGGAGATACGGGGAACGCATGCCCCCTCAAAAAGGGAAGTTCCTGAAATGCTCGAGGACCAAGGCCACGAGGTCATGTTTATCGGGCAGGAAGACAACATATGGATTATTACAGTACGAAAGGTGTGAGGCAGGCGCAATGACAAAAATGTCACTTATCATATTTTCAGGTGAACTGGACAAGGCTCTGGCCGCGTTTGTGCTTGCCACAGGCGCTGCAGCATCTGGATGGGACGTAACACTGTTTTTCACATTCTGGGGAATTAACATCCTCCGGGCGGAGAACAAGAATGCGCTTGAGAAAAAAGATCTCATGTCGAGGATGTTCTGCACCATGATGCCAAAGGGATGTGACAAGCTGCCGCTTTCCAACATGAACATGGCAGGCATGGGGACATCGATGATGAAAAAACGTATGCAGGGCAAGAACGTGAAAAGCCTCAAAGGCATGATAGAAGATGCCAAGGAGCTCGATGTAAAATTCCTCGTATGCGACATGTCCATGGACATCATGGGGCTTCAAAAAGAGGAGTTCATAGACGAAGTTGACGAGATTGTTGGCGTTGGAACGTATCTTAAAGAAGCCAAGGAATCTGACGTCACCCTCTTCATATGAACAGGGCACGATACCATGACATCACGAGACCAGGCAAAGGAACACGTACTTGCCGCGTTGCGGAAGGATAGCAGGAGGTCCCTCCGCTCCATGGTTAGGGACCTAGAACTCAGCCCCACAACGGTTAGCAAGCTTGTGCAGAAACTTGAGGGTGAAAACATAATCATGGGATACAGCGCGCACATCAATTGGCCGAAGCTCGGGTACGACGGCACGCTGTGCATGCACATAAGTACCACCCCGGAAGCGAATATTGAGTGTGTTGGGTCACGAATCAAGGGGCTCGACCCCGTACTCCAGGTTTTTTATGCCACTGGCGAGATTACGTTTATGGCATATGCCGCATGCAAAACCATGCTTGACGCCTCTGACGTTCTCCAAGTGATTAGAACGATAGAAGGGGTCGAACGGTTTGTTCCACACTCGATCCTTAGAATGATCTAGCAGGCCGCGGTGCTTGTTCCCCACGTTTTGACCTTACGCCAGTCATACCAGAAAGCCAAGGACTTTAGCCAGGAGATATGTACTCTTTGTTTGCCACGCCATACATGTTCTGACCGACAATATTCTTATTTTATTGTGATGCACCCACACTGAGCCTTCCGGAAGATAGAACCGAACGTCAACTCTGGTCTTTAGCATCGGGTATCACCCCCATATGGTGGCCCTAAGTACCAGTGAGGGGTGCTGACAAAGGATGCGACGCATGCCCTGGATGGAAGAAACGCACAGCGCACCAAAGAAGATAAAGTGAATGGGACGGAAAGGAGGTTTCGTGCCCCTCATGCGAGCACGCCAGCCCAACACCGCCTTCAACATCACGTTGGGACGGGCCGTGAACCAATCAGTCATAGAAAGGGATATGGAAGAGGGGGATGCCGGCCATAGGCCCCCATTGTTTTGGTGGTGGGAGTACGTCAGCCTGTCGTCACCGAAATGCATAAATAAGTATGAAAAAAAGTTATACAAAAATTTATAACTTCACATTCACAGATTTATGGTGATATTATGGCCAAATCAGGCAGTAATGAAAAAAAGATTTTCGGCATCGTCATTGCCGCCCTCGTCATCATGGCGGGATACATCGGGTATAGCACATATTTTACCGTGCAATCCGTAGGGCCCAATGACATTGTAGAAATAAATTATATAGCATGGCTCGAAGACGGGACTGTCTTCGCCACCACGATTGTCAACGAATACGACATTACCCCTGATACGATTCTTGACAGATCGCACAGATACCGCCCCATTGCCATCACCATCGGACCGAGCAAACCCTCTAAAGGCACCCTAGCCGCCATTGAAGGGCTTGAGCAGGGAATGATGGGCATGGAAGAGGGAGCGATTAAGATTGTCACCATACCCCCGGAGCTGGGATACCAACCTGATGAAAGCCTTATTTCAACGGTTAACAGGTCGTTTGGCACCTTTGACAAGGAACAGGTCTCAGACAGGGGACACACTTTTGACAGGCTGATATCCGTCACCCTCACCCAGTACCAGCAGGCGTACGGCACTGATTCCCCGCAGATTGGAGACGTCGTCTCAATGGTTGACTGGAACGGCACCGTCACCGCTGTTGATGACACCACGGTCACGATACGGGGGGACCCAGAATTGGGCGATGTCATGGAAATGCAACCATGGGGCTGGGAAGTAATCGAGATTACGGATGAGTCCATAATCACAAAGGCCATTGTCGAAACGGGTGGTACGTACGATAACGCCTACGGAACAATCGAGGTAACCGCATTTGATGATGAGATGGTGTACTTTACCCAGATAACGCTGGGGGCATCCTATGAAACTGCATACGGTCCTGCATCATACATTGACAACGGCGACACGTTCACCATATTCCTCACTCCGGAGGAAGGCACTGAAATAGAAATCTCGTCTGGAACCACCGGCGTGATACGGAATGTGACGGACACCACCTTTGACTTTGACTTCAATCCAAAATACGTTGGAACCACCATCACGTACAAAGTCATTGTCGAGACCATCATAAAAGCAGAATAAATATACTGTTAAAAGCAGTATATTTAGTTCTTTTCTTTATAGTTGAATTATTATTTTTTTTCCTGTCCACGTGATCTGTATATAGAATTAAAGTACTCCCTAAAGGAAAAATTTCATTCTGTGTGAAGTATTCACGATCCGTTAGCACATGAAGCCTTCAGCCGTGGGGAATATGTGCTTATTGTTATCCATTATACCCATCATACCTATTAAATTATTTTATGATTCCATATGCCCATAATGCTTCTGACCATCAAAGCCAA